>RXJK01000060.1:0-5662 GCA_003963125.1 Hyphomicrobiales bacterium | reverse complement strand
CTGGCGCACGGCTTCCGGGAATGCAAAATGAAAGTGGAGGCGCGAGCGCGACACCGCTTAGCCACAGTGCTTCCACCTACGTCCGAAGCACTTCAGCGATCCAACTCGTCCTAGCGCAGGCCCCAGGTGACTTGCACTTCGGTCGACAGCGTGCGGCTGCCGGGTTCGACAGGCACGGCGCCGGAGACGGCGCGCTGCACGCCGATGGGGGCGAGGCGCGATTCTGCCGGTTCCTCGAAGATGCGCAGCACGGGGCCCAGCGCGACGCCGGCCGCCGTGGCGTAAAGCTCCGCGCGCTTGCGGGCGTTGGTCATCGCCGTCTTGCGGGCTTCGTCCTTGAGGGCGTCGGCGTTGGAAATTTCGAAAGAGACGCGGCCGATCTGGTTGGCGCCGAGGGTGATCGCCTGGTCGATCACGTCGCCCATGCGCTTCACGTCGCGGACGATGATGTGCACCTGGTTCGTCACGCGATAGCCGCTCAAGGTCTGCGTGCGGTTGTCCTTGGCCAGCGTGTAGCGCGGCTCGACATTGACGGCGGATGTCTGGATGTCACGCTGGGCGATGCCGAAGGCTTGCAGACCTTCGAGCAGCTTCGTCATCGCGAGGGAATTCTTCGCGAGTGCGTCGCGCGCGGTGTCGGCATCGGTGGCGACACCCACGGAGAAGTAGGCGATGTCGGGATCGGCGGTCACGCTGCCTTGGGCCGAGACCGTGATCGAGCGCTCCGTCGTGCGCTCGGGTTCCGCGGCCAAGGCGGGCGGCGCAAGGGCAAGGGTGATCGCCACGATCAGCAGGCGAGGATGGAACGGGGACACGTGGGCTGCGGCTCCGGCTGCGAGGATCGGTTTCCCGATAATGCCGGAAAGCGGCCCTTTGCGGGAGGGCTCGCGGCGGGGCTGCCGTTTTGACCCGACGCGACCTGATGCTATAGAGGCGCCCGCCCCTCAGGGCCCGTAGCTCAATGGTTAGAGCCGGCGGCTCATAACCGTCTGGTTGCAGGTTCGAGTCCTGCCGGGCCCACCATGGCGCTCCGATTTGCGCGCGCCGACTTTTGTCTGGTCGCCGCGCGACCTCCATGGAAGCAAGGCTGTCGGCCGCAGGTCGCGGGTGCTGTCCTTAGCCCGATGTCAGGCCCTTGCGTTCGACTTCCTCCGCGACGAGGTCTCGGAGATGTTCGACGACTTCCTGCCAATGCAAGGGCGGAAGATCGCAATCTCTCAAAACATCCAGAAGGTTCAAGGCGACGCCCTTCGCGCGCCGCCCGGTGAATGCGAGCGCTTCGAGAGATGGTGCATTGTCGTCGTCATGCATTGTCGGCCACAGCAACTTTCTCAAGCGGGGGCGCACAATACATGGAGCCTTGCTCTTCTGAAATGATGAAATCCTGATCTAGCGCAAGGAAGCAGCCGAACCGAGGGGTATCGTCCGTCTCAAGAGAAACGTTCGTCGGGAGGCACGCAGCTTTGATCAGACAAAAGCAATTGAATGTTCTTCTGAGGGAGGCCCTGGTGCAGAAAATCGCATCGGGGGAATGGCGTGCGGGGCAGCTCATTCCGAACGAAGTCGATCTCGCGCAGACCTATCAATTGAGCCAGGGCACCGTCCGGAAGGCCTTGGAGTGGATGGAGCATGCGCAGCTCGTTATCCGGAAGCAGGGGCGCGGCACCTTCGTCCTCGATCGCGCGGGCGTCGACATGACCGAGCGATACGTGCGCGTCAGGACTGCGTTCGGCCAGGTGCCCGAAGCCGACATCGAGGTTCTGCACACGGCGGTCGCAGAGGCGACGCCCGACGAACATGCTGCCCTCCGGCTGAAACCCGGTGCGTTCGTGCGGCGCATCACGAGGGTCTACTCCATCGAAGGCGCGCCCTTTGCTTGGGCAACGGCCTCCCTCCCGGTGGCGCTGTTCAATCTGACGGATGGGGAGGTCAACAGCCTCGTGACGCTTCCGAAGATTGCTTCCCGCTGCGGCGTGCTGCTGGGCGAGGGCGAGGAACGCCTTCGGCAGGCGGCGGCCGACGCACAGGTCGCATCTGCGCTGCGCTGTAAGGCAGGCACCATCTTGCTTGCCTCCGAGGTTCTGACACTGACCGTGAACGGAACCCCCGCCGAATGGCGGCGCAGCTTCCGGAAGCTGCCCGATGGCTATTACTACTCGGTGCCGATCGGCGTCGCGGCTACGGCCGATTGACGTCCATGGCAAAGGGCTGTGAAAGCGGCGGCGAGGCGGGCGGCGCTGCCTTCGCGCGAGCGATGTGCGATGGCTGGAGAGGGATGAAACGTCGCGCTGGTCGTCGGCACCTTTGCGTATGATCGCGGGCCGGGCGGGGCTCACGCAGGCGTGATGGTTTCGTTGACATTCATCAACTGCGGCGGCGTCGGAACAGGCGACGGTTGCTCCAGGACTTAAAACCCTGGAGGTGACCCATGCTTCTATCCCGCAGCGATTTTCGTATCTCGCCGAGCAACTTCGATCTCACGAACGAGTGGAACGTGCTGCGCATCATCTGCGGCGCCTTCATGTTTCCGCACGTGGCGAGCAAGTTCGCGGGCGCGGGCCTCTCGGCCGGCATCGTCGGCTTCTTTGCCAAGGCCGGATTCAATCCGCCCGAGACGTGGGTGTACCTGGCGGCTGCCGCGGAGACTGCTGCCGGCATCGCACTCGTGCTCGGCATCTGCACACGGTTTGCCGCGCTCGGGGCCGCCGCTGTTCTCGGGATCGCCGTCTATGCCTTGCACGTCGTGAAAGGCTTCGGCTGGACGTGGAACACGGGCGGCTACGAGTTTCCCGTGTTCTGGGCCATCGTCTGCCTCGCCGTCGCGGTGCACGCGTGGAAGCTGTATCTCGCCGAGAGGCCGGCCGACGCGGGTGCGGCGACCGCGGTCGCGGCGTAGCCTGCCTCGGCGCTCGTCTCGAGAACGGAGCGGTGTGCAGCTGCGGGCCGCTCCGATCGCGCCGTTGGATGCACGCGCTCAGCGGCACCAGACGATGCGGCAGGTCTGGTAGCGCGGCGTGCGGGCTGCGCACTCGTTGAGCGCACGGCGCTGGGCATAACCGAAGGAATGCGTGTGCCATCCCTGGCCCCAGGCACTCGGGCTGGTGGCGCGGCACTCGTAGGCCGAGGCGCCCGTCGTGAGAGCTGCAAGGCCAGCGGCGGCGGTGAGGGCGATGAGGGCGGTTTTCTTGAACATCGGGGGCTCCTTCGTCTTGAAGTGATGCCCGGACGTTAGCTGCAGCGCTTCAGGTCTTCAGTTCCCGGCGGAACAGGACGCGGTGTTGACGTGTCCTCTCACTCGGCCGACAGGATCACGTTGCGCACGATCGGGTAGACCTGCTCTTCCCAGCGGCGTCCCGAGAACACACCGTAGTGGCCGACGCCCGCCTGCATGTGATGCCGCTTCATGAAGGGCTTGAGGCCCGTGCAGAGGTCGTGCGCGGCGGCCGTCTGGCCGAGCGAGCAGATGTCGTCCTTCTCGCCCTCGACCGTGAGGAGCGCCATGCGGCGGATGGCGCCCGGATCGACCCGCTCACCGCGGAAGTCGAGCACACCGCGGGCGAGCCGCGCCTCCTGGAAGATCCACTGCACGGTCTCGAGGTAGAACTCGGCCGCCAGATCGAGCACGGCGAAATACTCGTCGTAGAAATCCTTGGTGACCTGCGCCTTGTCGTGATCGCCGCGGGCGAGATGATCGTACAGATCGAGATGAGCCTTGCGATGCCGGTCGATATTCATCGACATGAACGCGGTGAGCTGCATGAAGCCCGGATAGACGCGGCGGCCCGCGCCCGCATAGCGGATCGGCACGCGGGCGATGAGATTGCGCTCGAACCAGTCGATGGGCTTGCCCATGGCAAGCTCGTTGACCTTTGTGGGATTGATGCGGGTGTCGATGGGGCCAGCCATCAACGTCATGCTGCGCGGCCGGTCGGGATGGCCGGCCTGGGCCATGACGGAGGCGGCCGTCAGCACCTGGACGCAGGGCTGGCAGACGGCGACGGTGTGGACGGGATTGCCGAGCTTCTCGTACCAGCGGATGAGGTGGGCGACGTATTCGTCGTAGCCGAACACCCCGTGCTCCATGCCCACGTCGCGGGCATTGTGCCAATCGGTGATGCAAACGTCGTGGTCGGACAGCATCGTCCGCACGAGGCTGCGCAGGAGGGTCGCGAAGTGGCCCGAGAGCGGCGCCACCACCAGCACCTTCGGCTGGGCGACGGCGAGGTCCTTCTTGAAGTGCAGCAGCGTGCCGAAGGGGGTGACGTCGAGCGCCTCTTCCGTCACGGCGACGTCGCGATTGCCGACCTTGACCCGCTTGATGCCATAGGGCGGGCGCGCATGGGTGAGGCCGGCGCGCGTGATCAGCTCATAGGCCGCCGTCAGGTTCCGCAGGGCACTGTTCTGCTCGGGAGCCGCGAAGCTGTTAAGGAAATCCAGGCTCGTCTGCGCGACCGCTCGAATGGGAAGCATCAGGTCGGCTTGCGCCTGGTAAGCGAGATAAAGCATGCGGCGGTTTTGCAAGCCCCCTTGAGTTCAGCTCTCACCCCTTTTAGAGCAAGGCTTTAGGTTTTCGGTAAAGGCCCTGAATGTCCAGCGGAATAAATGGTGTGGCAATCTGGCAACCGATGGAATGAAGCTTGCATCGCCCCACAAGGGCGAATTCGGCGCCGACGGTCCATGCAACGCACCACGTGCAACCGGCCAGCGCCAGGGCAGGAACTGCAACTTTCACACCAGATTTGAGGCTTTCCCCGATGGCATCGGCCGTCCTGACCATCAGCAGCAAGAACTATTCGTCGTGGTGCCTGCGGGGACATCTGTTGTGCAAGCTCGCCGGGCTCGATGTGGACGAGCAGCGCGTATCGCTCAACGACGCCTCGGCCCGGGCCGAACTGCTGCTGCTGGCGCCCTCCTTCCTCGTGCCTATGCTCACCCACAACGGCATCAAGGTGTGGGACACGATGGCGATCGCCGAGTATCTGGCGGAGACGTTTCCCAAGGCCGGGTTGCTGCCGACTGACCCCGCGCATCGCGCCTGGTGCCGGGCCATCTGCGGTGAGATGCACGCGGGCTTCTACAACTTGCGCTCGGCGCTGCCCATGAACCTCAAAGCCTTCCACCCGAAGTTCAAGGTCTGGGCCGGGGCGCAGGCCGACATCGAGCGCATCTTCGCCATCTGGCGCGAGTGCCTGACGGCCTCGGGGGGACCGTTCCTGTTCGGTGGCCTGACCATGGCTGACGCCATGTATGCCCCCGTGTGCACGCGCTTCCTCACGTACGATGTGCCACTCGACGCGCAGTGCGCGGCCTACTGCAAGGCCATCATGAACTGGCCGGCTATGGCGGAATGGGTCGAATCGGCCCGGGCCGAACCCGAGGAACTCGAGGAACTCGACGTCGAGTTCTAGGCGGAACGTCCGGCGAGGGACGTTTGCCTAAATGCTTGTTCCAAAAGCACCCCCAAGCTGCTAGAAGGCCCGGTAACAAGGCGCGCGACAGACGCGCCACGGGACTTTCTTGGGAGGAAGATTTGGCGAGCGTCTCTTGCCGCGACGTGCGCAAAGCGTTCGGCGCAACACAGATCCTGCACGGCGTCTCCATCGACATCCGCGACGGCGAGTTCGTCGTGCTGGTGGGACCGTCCGGGTGCGGGAAGTCGACG
>RXJK01000208.1 GCA_003963125.1 Hyphomicrobiales bacterium | reverse complement strand
TGGGCAACGGCATCGCGCACGTGGTCGCGCTCGCCGGCTACGACGTGGCCCTCAACGATCTCAGACCCGACGCGGTCGAGAAGGCGCGCGGTCTCATCGAGCGCAACATGGCGCGCCAGGTGTCGCGCGGCATCATCACCGACCAGCAGATGCAGGCAGCGCTCAAACGCATCAGCAACGCGCCGACGCTGGAAGTGGTGGGCGAGGCCGACCTCGTCATCGAGGCCGCCACCGAAGACGAGGCGGTGAAGCGCAAGATTTTCGCCGACGTCTGTCCCAAGCTGAAGAAATCCGCGATCCTCGCGACCAATACCTCCTCCATCTCCATCACCCGCCTCGCCTCGACCACGGACCGCCCCGAGCGGTTCATCGGCATGCACTTCATGAACCCGGTGCCGCTGATGCAGCTCGTCGAGCTGATCCGCGGCATCGCCACCGAGGACGACACCTTCGGCCATTCGCGCGTGTTCATCGAGAGCCTCGGCAAGACCATCGCCGTCTCGGAAGATTTCCCGGCTTTCATCGTCAACCGCATCCTGCTGCCGATGATCAACGAGGCCGTCTATACGCTCTATGAGGGCGTCGGTACCGTGGAAGCCATCGACAAGGCGCTGCGGCTCGGCGCCAACCATCCGATGGGCCCGCTGGAGCTCGCCGATTTCATCGGTCTCGACACGTGCCTCTCGGTGATGCAGGTGCTCTACGAGGGCCTTGCCGACAGCAAGTATCGCCCCTGCCCGCTGCTCGTGAAGTACGTCGAGGCCGGCTGGCTCGGCCGCAAGACGCAACGCGGCTTCTACGACTACCGCGGCGACAAGCCCGTCCCGACGCGCTGATCGGGCGGCGCGCCTGACGTCGCGACGCTCCAGCGCCGGGCTATGATGGCTCGCGAAGGTATTCCAAGCCTCTCCACTGCATTCCCGGAACGTGCGTTAGCACGTGTCCGGGATCTTACCGTGTGGACGTATACGCGCGGCTCGCCAAGGCATTTGCGCATCAAGAACACGTGCTTCTCCGCAGCGGGGCAAGGCCCCGGACAAGCGCTGCGCGCTTTCCGGGGACGCAGAAGTGGAGTGTGACTATGCGCCGCCGACTTGCCGCGATCAATGCGCCGCGGCTGTCTGCGCTTCGACGCGGATCAGCTCGGTCAGTTGCGCCTTGAGGTCGGAGAAGGCTGGGCTCGTCTTTACCGTGTAGTGGCGCGGATAGGGCAGGTCGACGCGGATGTCGGCCTTGATGCGGCCCGGGCGCGCGCTCATCACGACGACGCGTGAGGCGAGGAAGATCGATTCCTCGATATCGTGTGTGACGAACATCACGGTCTTGCGCTCGCGCTCCCAGATCTCGAGCAGCGTCTCCTGCATCAGCGCGCGCGTCTGGTTGTCGAGCGCGCCAAAGGGCTCGTCGAGCAGCATGATCTTCGGGTTGTTGGCGAGCACGCGCGCGATCGCGGTGCGCTGCTGCATGCCGCCCGAAAGCTGCTTGGGGAAATGCTTCTCGAAGCCCTTGAGCCCCACGCGCTGGCACCAGTCTTGCGCGATCTTCAGGCGCTCGGCTTCCGGTAGCCCGCGTTCACGCAGGCCGAAAGCGATGTTCTGCGCGACCGTCAGCCAGGGAAACAGCGTGTAGGACTGGAACACCATGCCCCGGTCGGGCCCCGGCGCCTTCACCTCGGCGCCGTCGAGCAGCACCTGGCCGGCGGTGGCGTGGTCGAGGCCGGCGACGATGCGCAGAAGCGTCGACTTCCCGCAGCCCGACGGCCCGAGGATCGTGATGAAGTCGTTGTCGGCGATGGCGAGCGAGGTCGGCTCCAGCGCGCGCGTCGGCTGGCCGCCCTTGTGCGACGGCGGAAATACCCGCGACACGTTCTCGATGACGAGCTTGCTCATCTCGTGTCATCCCGGCCGAAGGCGCAGGCCCGAGAGCCGGGACCCGGGGCGACGATCGCGCCCCTGGGTCCCGGATATTTCGCTTCGCGAAATTCCGGGATGACACCCATCACACCAGGCTCCAGGGAAACAGCCAGCGGTTGGCGAGCTTGAACAGGAAGTCCGAGACGAGGCCGATGAGGCCGATGATGATGATGCCGAAAATGATCTGCCCGGTATTGAGCAGCGCCTGGCTGTCGACGATCATGTGGCCGATGCCGGAGGACGAGCCGATCAGCTCCGCCACGATCACGTAGGTCCAGGCCCAGCCGAGCACGAGGCGCAGGATCTCGGCGATGGCCGGCGCACTCGATGGGATCAGCACGCGGGCGATGATGCCCCAATCCTTGGCGCCGAGTGTATAGGCCGCCTCCACCAGGTCGCGCCGCGTGCCTGCGACCGTCACGGCCACCATCAAGATGAGCTGGAACACGGAGCCGATGAAGATCACGAGCAGCTTCTGCGTCTCACCGATGCCGGCCCAAAGGATCAGCAGCGGGATGAAGGCGGAGGCCGGCAGGTAGCGCGCGAAGGAGACGAACGGTTCGAAGAAGGCTTCCACGGCCCGGTAGGTGCCCATCAGGATGCCCAGCGGCACGGCGACCAGCGCGGCAAGCACGAAGCCGCCGACCACGCGCCAGATGGTCATGCCGATGTCGTAGAGAAAGCCGTGCTTGACGAGGAGCTCGTAGCCCTCGCGTACCATGGTGAGCGGATCAGCGAGGAACGTGCGCGTGACGTATCCGCCGAACGTCGCCCACGCCCACACGGCAACGAACACCACGAAGAACAGGATGCCCAGCCCGACGCGCGCGGCACTCGAAACAGGCTGAAGGGGGCGAAGCATCAGTGGCTTCTCTCGATGTGAGCGTGTATGTCCCCTGCAGCAAGGTCTGACTTCACAAGCTCCGCGAGAATCGTGTCGAGCACGCCCTCAATGTTGCCGTAGACATCGGCATTTCT
The DNA here is from genome assembly GCA_003963125.1 of Hyphomicrobiales bacterium. GTDB lineage: Bacteria > Pseudomonadota > Alphaproteobacteria > Rhizobiales > Hyphomicrobiaceae > AWTP1-13. The sequence continues at coordinate 2,831 of RXJK01000208.1, read as the reverse complement.
CACCCGCACGACGCGGAAGCCGGCCGTATTCAAGACGCGCGACCTCTCGGCATCTGATGCTCGCTCTTGCGCCTCTGAATGCGTGCCACCATCAAGCTCGACAATCAGGCGCAGCTCGCGGCAGGTGAAGTCCGCGAAATACGGACCAATCGGAAACTGCCTTACGAATTTGAACCCGCCCAACTGTCGATTCCGCAGACGGCGCCATAATGCGGCCTCGGCCGAGATAGGCTTCGACCGGAGCACTCTCGATCGGGTTGTGCGCCAAGGTTGGGCGGAGCGCATGGGAGGAAGCTCATGCCTTCGTGTTCAGAGTTAGCTTCTGCCCCTCACCCCGGCCCTCTCCCCGCAAGCGGGGAGAGGGGGAAGAGGCGCATCTTATTCTAACGCCTCGATCTGCTTCGGGTCTCGAGTAGGAATTCAGGCTTCGGTCAGGATGCGGGAGTTGACCCGCTCTGCGCCCGTCACCGCAGCTGCGACCGGTCCCCTCTCCCCGCTGGCGGGGAGAGGGTTAGGGTGAGGGGCAGCGGCAGTTGCCCAGCCACTACTTCACGTAGCTCGCGTCGATGATGGTGGCGAGGTCGGGGATCTGCTTGATGATGCCGATCTCGAGCAGAAGGTCCGCCGCTTCCTTGGAGAAGGCCTGCAGTTCGCCCGCGAAGAACTTCTGGTTCGCCGCCTTGTCCTGCCAGCGCAGGTACTTCGCGGAGTTGCCGAACTGCTCGCCCGACTGCTTCACGTCGGCGCCCATGATCTCGTAGGCTTTCGCCTGCTCCTTGCCGATCATATCGACCGCCTCGAAGTAGCTGTCGGCCAGCGCCTTCGCGGCCTTGGCGTTGTCGGCCAGGAACTTCGGCGTGCAGCCGAAGGTGTCCATGATCATCGGGTAGTCGAGCGTGGTGGCGATGATCTTGCCCTTGTCGGGCGCCGCGCGCACCGTCGAGAGGTAGGGCTCGTAGGTCATGGCGGCATCGTTCTGGCCCGCGACGAAGGCCTGCGCGGCCGCGGCCGGCTCCAGGTTCACGACCGTGACGTCCTTCACGCTGAGGCCGTTCTTCTTGAGGAACCAGGCGAGCGTGAAGTAGGGCGCGGTACCGGGCGCGGAGGCCGCAACGGTCTTGCCCTTGAGGTCCTTGATCGCCGCGACGTCGTTGCGCACGGCCATGCCGTCGGCGCCGTAGGACTTGTCGAGCTGGAAGATCTGCTTGGTCGCGACGCCGTTGGCGTTCCACACGACCCACGTCTCCACCGTCGTCGCTGCGCACTGGATGTCGCCCGAGGCGATGGCGAGGTGACGGTCCTTCTGCGGGATCTTCTTGATCGTCACGTCGAGACCGTTCTTCTTGAAGATGCCGGCTTCCTTGGCGAGCGTCAGGGGCGCGAACCCGGTCCAGCCGGAAATGCCGATGCCGACCTTGGTGTCCTGCGCGTGCGCGGCCACGGGGAGGCCCAGAAGCCCGACCAGCGCGGCGGCCCTCAACAGTGCGTTCATTGACGAAATCTCCAGTGACACAGGGTGAAAACGGGGCCGACGGTAGGGCCAGCCCCCCCGAATGTCCATACGACGGAGCGCTGGGCCGCGGAGATTGCGCGGCAATTGGGCGGGTGCCGCCGTTTTGGCCCGGGTCGCGCTTTCCGCGACGGTTGTCAGGGGCTTGTTGGGAGAGTTAAACGGGCCGGTGCGGTCGCATCGACTGCTACAGGCCCCCGCGTTCCCGGGGCGACCAGACCCGAGCCCCGGCCATCCATGATCCAGGTCCTCAACCTCGCCCTGCCCTTCTTCGGGCTCATCTTCATTGGCTTCCTGTGCGGAAAGCTGAAGAAGCTGCCTGACGCGGGCCTCGCGTGGATGAACTTCTTCATCGTCTACGTGTCGCTGCCGGCGCTGTTCTTTCGCATCCTGTCGCGCACGCCGTTCGAGCAATTGGCGCGCGTCGATTTCATCTGCGCGACGGCGCTTGCGACGAGCCTCGCGTTCGCGGCGTCCTTCGCCATCGGCTATTTCGCGCGGCGGGGGAACATCCGGGAAGCGACGCTGGTCGCGGTTGCGGGCGGCTTCGGCAACGTCGGATACATGGGGCCTGGGCTTGCGCTCGCGACGGTAGGGCCGGAAGCCGCGGCGCCCGTGGCGCTGATCTTCTCGTTCGATGCGCTCTTGGTGTTCGCGACCGTGCCCACGCTGATCGCCATCGGCGGCAAGGCCGAGACGCCGCCTTTGAAGGTCGCGAGCCAGGCGCTGCGCGGCATCGTCACCAACCCGCTGCTGTTGTCGGCGGCCGTGGGCGTTCTCGCCGCCGCCTTCCGCATCGAGCCGCCGGTCGCCGTCGAACGGCTGCTTGACTTCCTGCAGGTCTCGGCGGCGCCGTGCGCGCTGTTCGCGTTGGGCGTCACTGTCGCCTTGCGTCCGATGGCCAGCCTGCCGCGGGAGGTGCCGCCCATCGTCGGCGTGAAGCTGGTACTACATCCGCTGCTGGTGCTTCTGCTGCTGCCGCTGTTCGGCAGCTTCGATCCGCGCTGGATCAACACGGCGGTGCTGATGGCGGCCTTGCCCCCTGCGCTCACGGCCTACGTCTTCGCGCGGCAGTACAATGCCTGGATCGAGGAAGCTTCGGGGAGCATCCTGATCGGCACCATGGCCTCGATCCTGACGCTCACCGCCGTGATGTACTTCGTGCAGGTGGGCGCCATCGCGCGGTAGGGAACGGCCTTCGGGCCGGATGTGCTCGGAGCGGCGCGGGTTGAACGGCGCAACTGTCATCCCGGTGCTTGTCACACGGCTGTCCGGTTCAGCATAGGGCGAGGTCCCATTGGCGGGGGTCTCGTTGCTGAAG
>RXJK01000280.1 GCA_003963125.1 Hyphomicrobiales bacterium | reverse complement strand
CCGCCGGGCCGTGGATTTCGCGCTGCGCAATTCGCTTCTCGAGACTGTTCAAGCCCGCGCTCCAACTGACTTGGTCGGCGAATGGCGGTCCGGTCTCCTCAAGATGCGTGTTCTCCAGGCCGGACTTGCCCTGCGTCGGAGCTTGCAAGGTTGGGGCGACGCGCCCTACGTGGCGCTGCACGCAGAGGGTCCATGTGCGCGGCACATGGTCGGCTTCGCGCGGATGTTCGAGGAGAGGCCTGTCATCGCCGCAGGCGTGCGCCTGCCCCTGACGTTGCTCGCGGACGAGGGCGCGCCGCTTGTGCCGGCTGATCGCTGGCAAGACACCGTGATCAGGCTGCCGGCGGAACTGGCCGGTCGCCATTTTCGCGATCTCCTGACCGGTCGCGAGGTCGTACTTTCCGACAAGGGGGTGCGCGTGGCGGCGCTGCTCGCCTGTTTCCCCGTCGCGTTGCTCGTCGCGGAGCCCTAGAGTGGCTGGGAACCGCGGAGGCGATCCGCGGGTTTGTCGGGCATGGATCGCAGCCGCAACATCTCCTGGGGCGTTTTTTTCGCGGTGGCGGGGCTCGCTCTCATGGCGCCCCTGACGATCGCGGCGATTGCGCTCGTGGTGGAGACGCATCAGCCAGCGCCCGGCCTCCATCTGGTGCAGCGGCACTAATCGTCCATGCAGCTTTGAAACGAAAAGCGCCCGAAGCCTTGGCTTCGGGCGCTCCTGGATGCGTGCGTAATTAGCGGCCGCCACCGGGCTGGTTGCCATCCGGTCCGACCGGCTGAGACGAACTCGGCGTCGTGCGCGTGTTCTCGCGCGTCGTGCCTTGGCCAGCTTGTCCGGGGCTCAGCGCAAAGGAGCCCGAACCGCTGCCGGAGTTCGCCGCCGGAGCGGCAGGGCCCGAGGCGCGATTGGGAAGCGTCGGCTCCGGCGGCGTCGGCCCGGAGGGCGGGCGGCTGCTGGGCGTCGCCTGGTTGTCGTTGGCCGTGTTGGCTGGCTGGGCGAGGGCTGCGGCCGGCAACGCCAGCACGGCAGCGAGAGCGAGGGCTGAGAACGTTTTGCGCATCATGTCGTCTCCTTCCGTTGACTGAAGCGACAACGCCGTACGCGCCCGTACCGTTTCCAGCACGGTGCGAAGTTGGTCTGAGCCACAAGCTTCGGCGGAACCCAAGTCTCGCTCGGCTGTTGAAAGCGCACACACCACACGGGGAGGCCCCATGGCGAGCATCGACCAGCTTCAGAAGGCGGACGCGAAACCCGGCACGGAAGACGTGTCGCTCGATCGGATCATGCAACAGGGGCACGAACTGGGAGCAGCCGCCCAGGATGCACTGAAGACGTTCCGGCCCGTAGTCGAGCAGGCCCTGAAGGACAAGCCGCTGACGACCCTTCTCGCGGCGTCGGCTATCGGCTTCATCCTGGCCGCCCTGGTGAAGCGGTCGTGAAATGGCCGCTCCCCTCGTCGTCACGATCCCGCATCAATTGGGTAAGGAGGAAGCGCACCGGCGCGTGAAGGGCCTGATGTCCCAAGTCACGGCGTCGGTGCCGATGATCTCCGTGCAGCGCGAGATCTGGACGCAAGACCAGTTGGATTTCGAGCTCAAGGCCCTGGGTCAAGTAACGTCTGGCCTCATCGACGTCGGCGAGAGTAACGTGCGAATCGAGATCATTCTCCCGCTGATGCTGCGCACGCTGGGCGCCGCCTTGCAGCGCGCCCTCGAATCTCGCGGCAAGCTGCTCCTGGAGAAGAAGCCGTAGTCGCGGGTGCAGCGGCTACGTGACGTCGATCTCGGTGAGATCCTCGCCGACGATCACGCGCCCGCGTGTTCCCGTGTCAGCCCGGTTTGCCGTCGAGGCTTGCGAGGAACGCTTCGGCACTCGCGAGCGTCGATTGACGCCGCTCTTCCGTGAACCTGTCCCACGTCCGGTACATCTGGCTCAGTCGCGGGTTCGACCTGAGCTTGCCGCGATGGCGCGCGAGGAAGTGCCAGAACAGACCGTTGAACGGACAGCTCTTGGGCCCGTGCGGTTTCGCCACGTCGTATGCGCAGCCCTTGCAGTGGTTCGACATGCGATTGACGTACGCGCCCGAGGCCACATACGGCTTGGAGGCGAGCAAGCCGCCATCGGCGAACTGGCTCATGCCCAGGGTGTTCGGCAACTCCACCCACTCGAAGGCGTCGGCATAGACCGTCAAGTACCACTCGTGCAGCGCCTGTGGTGACACGCCGGCGAGCAGCGCAAAATTGCCCGTCAGCATCAAGCGCTGGATGTGATGCGCATAGGCCTCGCGCCTGGTCTGGCCGATGGCCGCGCGCAGGCAGGCCATTTCGGTCTTCCCGCTCCAATAGAATTCGGGAACGGGCCGCTGGTGATCGAAGTGGTTCAGGGCGACATACTCGGGCATTTTCAGCCAATAGATGCCGCGCACGTACTCGCGCCAGCCGATGATCTGGCGGATGTATCCTTCCGCCGCATTGAGCGGGACGCGTCCCTTCCGCCAGGCCCTCTCGACGCGTTGGCAGACGGAGAGCGGATCGAGCAGGCCGATGTTCATGTAGATGGACAGGACCGAGTGATAGAGGAAAGCCTCACCCTCGAGCATCGCGTCCTGGAAATCGCCGAAGTGCGGCAAGCCGGTTTCGATGAAGTGTGCGAGTGCCTGTTCCGCCTGCGCGCGCGTAACGCCGAACCAGAACGGGTCGAGGTCGCCGAAGTGGGCATTGAACCGCGCCGCCACGAGGCGAAGGACGTCTTTCGTTATCTTGTCCGGAGAAAATGGCTTGGGTTGCGGCAACGAAAGACCAGCTTTGGCGGGCTTCCGGTTCTCTTGGTCGAAGTTCCATTGTCCACCGGCCGGCTCGTCACCCTCCATAAGGAGGCCCGTCTTGTGGCGCATGTCGCGGTAGAAATATTCCATGCGCAGTTGCTTGCGGCCTTTGGCCCACGCCTCGAATTCCTGGCGCGAGGAGATGAAGCGGTCGTCGTCCGTGATCTCGACCGGGCACTGCAAACGCGACGGCCAGTCGCGCACCATATCCAGCACCCGCCATTCGTTGGGGGACGTGATCGCCACGCTGGAAGGCTTGTGCAGCGCAACGGCGCGGGCGACCTCGGTCGTGAAGCTCCCCGCCGCTCCGGTCTGGTCCAGGGTGCGGTAGTCGACCGTCCACCCATCGGCGCGAAGCTCGTCGGCGAAGTGGCGCATGCACGAGAATATCAGCGCGATCTTTTTCTTGTGGTGGCGGACATAGGTCGCTTCCTCCATCACCTCGCACATCAGGACGATGTCGCGGGCTTTGTCGGCGGCGCGCAGCGCGGGTAGGGCTGGCGAGAGCTGGTCTCCCAGCACCACGACGAGCTTTCGTGTCATGCGGTCCTCGGGCTCAGGGCTTGCTTCGCCGGCAGCGGTCCGAGCAATTGCGGACACTGTCCCAGTCGCGCGCCCATTTCTTGCGCCAGGTGAAGGGACGGCCGCACGTGGCGCAGATCTTCGACGGAAGGTCCTGTTTTTTCCTGCGGGGCGGTGCGCTGCCGTTGCGCGTCTTCAGGGCCATGATTTTTGCCCATCACGCGAGTGGAGCGCGCGGATGGACCCGCTCGTCCAGGGCGAGCAGCGTTGGATAGGCCATCGCCCAGAGGATCGCGATTGCGAACCACACATGCAGCATCGGTCTCTCGAACGCCACCGCACCCATGCGCTCCGCGCCCAGATAGGACGCGGGCGCAAGCAGGAACCCCAGCAGTCCCGCCAGCAGCTTTGCCCGTTTGCCCAGGAGCGCAGATGTATCGCGCAACGTCGTGCCGAAAGCCATCCACAGGGCGACAATCCAGGCGGGCGCCAATTTGGGGCTGGGCCAAGGCGAGGCGTAGGCGACAATGCCACCGGCCACCAAGGCGCTTTCACCCAGCAAACCGATCATGGCCACAAGGACTTGCAGCAGGAGCGCGCGCCGCGGAGAGGGATCGGTCGCGATGCACCCGCCGACGCAGGCTAATGCGGCCGCGATCCCGACGATCGGCATCTCCCAGACCGCTCCGAATGCGCAGCAGAGCCAGACGCATTGGAAGAGCACGAAGCGGAGGATCATCGCGATGCCGTGCGGCGACGAGACGCCCAGAACCCCATCGAGCCGGCCAACACGGTCGCGACAGTGCCCCAGCCGAGATCGACGAGCGCCGCCAGAAGCGTCCATCCCTTCACGATCGCAAGATTGGTGAGGTCGAAGGTGCCGTAGGCCGCGAGCCCGAGCAGGGCCCCGCGCCAGGCCGCGGCCGCGAGACGGCCTTCACGCGCCGAAGGGAGCACGACCAGCAGCGTCACGGCCGCCGCGTAGATCAGATAGAAGATCGCCGCGGGCCAAAGCAGCGGGTCCGCCCGCATCAGCGAACCGAGCTCTCGCTGGAAAAGCGGCACGGCCACAAACGTAATCCACGCGCCGTCGATCAGGACAAACGCCAGCAGCGTCGCCGCAAAAGCCTTGATGACTGAGACCTGATCGACCGGCGACGTGCTTTGCATCGGATCACGCTGTTGTAGGCTTCGTCATGCGGTACAGGCCGACGTCGATGCAGCCGCGCGCGAAGCCGACTTCGCAATAGGCGAGATAGTAGTTCCACATGCGCCGGAAGCGCGCATCGAACCCGAGGGATCGGATGTGCGGCCAGGCGTCCTCGAAGCGCCGGCGCCACTCGGCAAGTGTCCGCTCGTAGCAGCGCCCGAAGGCATGGACCGTCTCGAAAGACAGGCCCGCGGTCTGCGCATGGCAGCGCATGAAGGGTACCGTCGGCAGCATCCCGCCCGGGAAGATGTAGCGCTGGATGAAGTCGGGATTGCGCCGGTAATTGTCGTAGAGGTCCTCGCGGATCGTGATGGCCTGGATGACGGCTACGCCCCCGGGCTTGAGGCGCTCGGCGAGCGTGCGGAAATAGGTGCTCCAGTTCTCCTCGCCGACCGCCTCGATCATCTCGATGGAGGCGATGCGGTCGAAGCTTCCGCGCACATCCCGGTAGTCCTCGAAGCGTATGGACGCGCGTTCGGACAGCCCAGCACGTTGCAAGCGTGCGCTGGCGACAGCGAATTGCTCGCTTGAGATCGTCAGTCCCGTCACGCTGCGACAGCGGCGTGCTGCGGCCTCGGCAAATCCGCCCCAGCCGCAGCCAATCTCGAGAAGATCGTGGTCGGCATCGAGGCCGAGGGCCGCGAGGATGCGCGCGTACTTCTCGGCCTGCGCGGCCTCGAGCGTCGCCCCGGCGTGCGTATAGATCCCGCTCGAATAATTGAGGTCCGCGTCGAGCCAGAGCTTGTAGAAGTCGTTGCCGAGATCGTAGTGGGCGGCAATGTTGCGCCTGCTTCCCGTGCGCGTGTTGGCACGCCGGCTATGGAACAGCCGGTCCGCCCAGCTCGAGCGAACCAGTCGCGGTGCCCGCGCCATGAAGAGCGGTTCGTTGTCCATGTAATAGTCGAACACGGCCTTCAGGTCGTCCGTCTCGAAATCGCCGGCGAGATAGCTCTCGGCAAAGCCGAGCGGCCCGCGCCAGAAAATCTTGGGGATCGGACGAAAGTTGCTGAAGGCGATGTCGGCCGTCACGCCGGTCGCCTGCGATCCGATGACGGCCTGGTAGCCGGACGGGAACGTCACGCGCAGGCACCCCTTTGCGGTTTCCGCAAGGGCGGCTGCGAGGCGGGCCGCCATCAATCGCTCGAGCCGGTGGCTCAGGGGGCGGCGCGCGTGGGAGACGGCGGTTTGGGGCAGTTTGGTCT
>RXJK01000287.1:28611-32176 GCA_003963125.1 Hyphomicrobiales bacterium | reverse complement strand
GGATTGGACACCCACGAGGCCCCGTTCGCATCGCGAACCGTGATCCGCACATCGCCGGCCTCGGCGCACGACAGGCCCTCGATACGCGCACCGAACTGGCCTTTACTCAGCCTGATGTCCGCAGGCAGCCCCGCGATGCGCCGGGAACCGGAGAGTTGCAAAACCCCGTCGTACTGGTCGGTAGCATTGCCCCACCGGTCGAGCGGCATGATCCCGAATGCGAAGGCCTCCGACGGCCGACGCAGCGTCGGCAGTCGGCCAAACCATTTGGCCGGCGCACCGGGCAGCAACGTAATGCGCGGCGAATTCGGCACCTCGACGAACTCGTAGGCCGCGATTGGATCGACGAAAACCTTGATGGGAAAGTCCCGCTCGGCGTTGGTCTGCATGCGAATGCCAGGGCCGCTAAACCGCGTGTCGCCGATGCGCACGACGATGCGGTCGCCTGGGCGCAGGAAGCCCTTCATCGCGCGCACGTAGATCGTATGCGTCCACGGCCGGATGTTGATGCGGTCGAAGAGGCACTCGAGGCCCGCCCCGTTCGAGGCTTCCGCTGTCGTATAGCCGGCGAGCGCCGGCTCCTTGAACTGCGGCTTCCCCATGTCGGACGTCGTCCGATAGGAAATCTTGATGCCGCCCGTGTCGTCGATCCCGAGCGGCCCCGCCGTATAGGTGAGGACGAGCGACGTGAAAGACCCTGCAACGAAAGGTCCCTCCGGCGTCAGCTCGACTGAGCCGACGGCGTCCGCGAGATATTTCGAATGTGGCATCGTGCGTCCTGTGGTGGGGAGTTCGCCGGGGCGAATGTCGGTCGTCAGGAATTCAGGTACTTGCGCATTGCCTCGCCGTCGCGGGCAACCGACTGGAGCAGCGCCTCGTAGCCCTTGGCGTCCATCCAGCCGGGCGTCAGATCGATCGCGGAGAACTGCGCCCGCACGGCGCTGTCGCTGAGGATCTCGTTCAGCGTCGCCCGCAGCTTCTCGATGCGATCGCCGGGCGTGGCGCTGCGGATCGCGTAACCGTAGTACTGCCGCGAGACGTAATCGGCGCCCAACTGTTCGAACGTCGGCACCTGCGGCATGCCGAAAGCCGCAAGGCCGCCGGGCGTCAGGGTCGCGAGGATCTTCAGTTCGCCCTGCTTGGCCGCCGTCCAGGCCGGCGTCCCGGTGCCGGTTTCGGCGAGCGACACGTGGCCTCCCATGAGATCGGTCGACGCCGCCTGTCCGGAGCGCTGCGCCATGACGGCGATCTGCAGCCCATGCTTCTTGGCGAACGCTTCCATCACGCGCGCCGACCAGAACGAGCCGCCGTCGCTCATCGTCAGCGGATTGGTCTTCGCGTACGCGATCATTTCCTGCGCCGTGTTGAAGGGCGCATCCTTGACGGCGAAGAGCACGCGCTCCTGCGGCATGTACCCGCCGATGATGGCCCAGTCGTCCAGATTGATCGGCTTGCCCTGGAAGGAAGCCGTGAACGGCGCGTCGGTGAGGAAGGAAACGATGGTGTGCCCGTCGGCCGGCATCTGGCGCACGGCATTGATGGCAAGAACCCCGCCCGCACCGCCACGGTTCTCGACGATGACCGGCGTCTTGAGCGCCTTCTCCATGACGGAGGCGAGGATGCGGGAGCTGACGTCCGTCATGCCGCCCGCGCCGAAGCCAACCATCAGGGTGATGCGCCCGCTCGGGAAAGCCTGCGCCTCGGACGCACCCTGCGCAAGGACCGGCTGCGCCGCAAGGCACAGGGACGAAGCCAGGAAGGTGCGCCGGTCGAGCATGTCGTCTCCATCAAACCGCATGGCCGCTCCCTTGTCATCATCGCGAGGCCAGGAACCCCCATGAGGGCATCGCCGGCTTTACATGTCAATACACTAAAGCTATATATCTTTGAAGGTTTCGAGGGACGGCACTTTTCCGCGACTTTGCCTTCGGAAGCTGCAACAAGAGTGAAGCCCTGCCACAGACATAGGCACACGCGAGGATCCCCCATGACGCAGACAACCGCGTTCGAATTCGTGAAGCCGCCGGCAGGCCGCAGCATCGCCAAGCCGCGAACGCGGGGGCTGACCATGATGATCGACCAGGGGATGGGCGCCCGGCATCAGATCGATCTCCTCGAAGCCGCCGGCGACTACGTCGATCTGGCGAAATTCAAGACGGGCACGTCGGCCCTCTATCCGGCGGACATCCTGCGCCGCAAGGTCGCCCAGTACGTCGAACATGGCGTGAAGCCTTTCATCGGCGGCCAGTTCCACGAGTATATCCTGGCTACGCTGGGAACGGCAGGCCTGCCGGCGTTCTACGCGGAAGCGCGGCGCAACGGCTTCACGACCATCGAGATCTCGGACAACGTCGTGCCGCTGTCGCCGACCGAACGGCGCGCGCGCATTGCTGCGGCCGTCGATGCGGGCCTCGAAGTGTTCGGCGAAGTAGGCGGGAAGGATCGCCAGACCACGGCCGCCGAGCTCATCGATCAGGCGGGCGAATGTTTCGCGGCCGGTGCCAGCCTCGTCCTGGTCGAGGCCGCCGAGCTGATGACGGCCGGCAAGCCGAACGCCGCCCTCATCGAGGAACTGAGCCGCGGCCTCGACATGGCCCGCGTCATCATCGAACTGCCGGGCCCCTGGATCGCCGACGTGAGGACCTGCGATATCGAGGATCTGAAGAAGCTGCTCGTGCGCACCTTCGGGCCCGACGTCAACATCGCCAACGTCACGCCGGACACCGTGATCGACCTCGAGGCGACGCGGCGCGGCCTCGGCGTCGCCGGCCCGCACGGCTACAAGGCGCCGGCGTAAGGCGCCTGCGCGCCGGTGTCACCGGCGCGCGGCGTGCTTCTGGATGAAATAGGGGCCAGGCGGGACCCACAGCATCTGGAACGTGATGGCCTCCTGCCCCACGGTGCGACCCACGGTATTGATCAGGAGCCCCGTAGACCCGCGCGGCAGCTTGAGCGTCGAGCACACATCCGCCGGAAACACGCACGCGTGGGAGAACTGCTCCAGCACGTGCGTCGGCGTGCCGAACTCGTCGGCGAGGAATTTCTTGATGTTGCCGGCGATCTTTCCCGGCTGCATGCGCATGAGTTTCGGGAACCGGCTGTTGCGGACGTAGATGCGGCTCAGGCACCTGAAGTCACCGTTCACCTCGACGATGCGGGTGAGTTCGCAATATCCGCGTTCGTCTTCCCCCAGGGCCGCGAGCCACGGCGTCGCGCGCTGCACGAGACGCCGGTCGATGAGTTCGATGCTGACCGGCAAGGGCTGCCCGCCGTAGGCTTCGACGAACTTGTACTGCCACAGGTCGTCGAGGCTCAATTCCGGCTTGGCGATGAAGGTGCCGCGGCCCTGTTCGCGCGTCACCGCGCGGTCGGAGGCGAGTGTCATCAGCGCGCGCTGCACGGTGCCGAGGCTGAGACCGACCGCTTTCGACAGGTCCTGCTCCGGCGGCAACTGGTCGCCGGGCTTCAAATAGCCCTTCCGGATCGCCATCAGCACGGCGTTGCGAAGCCGCAGATGCTTCGGCGCCCCCTGGAGTTCGGTCTGCGCGAACTCCGCGACGAGATG
>RXJK01000287.1:28448-28556 GCA_003963125.1 Hyphomicrobiales bacterium | reverse complement strand
TACTGTCCGCCCGCGGCCGTTTCCAGCACGGAGTGTCCGTATCCTCTCGCGCCGTCCGTAATGGTTATCCTGCACGCGCACCAAAGCCGTTGCCTCGATAGCTATAAA
>RXJK01000287.1:0-28398 GCA_003963125.1 Hyphomicrobiales bacterium | reverse complement strand
AGCGTAAGTCATCGGGTCTGATCCTCGGGCAGGGCGGCGATGGCAACGGACGGTCTCTACGGTGAAGTCGACATCGCGCCGCGCGCGCCGATCGTGGCGGGCAGCTTCGCGTCCCTGACGCTCACCTACACCGCCGGCCTGTTCGGCATCGACGACACCGGCGCGCTGCGCTTCGCCATGCGCTACGCAACCGACATGGCGCTCCCTCAGTTCGACCGCCCGGCCGAAGCGAACTACGTCACCGTCGAAGCGAGCAACGGCGCCCTCTTGGAGCTGCGCTACGAGCCCCGCGGCAACCGCCGCCCGTTCGACCGCTCCTTCGTGGTCCGGGTGTTGAACGGCTTCCTGAGGCGCGGCGACACCATCGTCCTGCGGCTTGGCGACAACCGCTTCGGCTCGCCGGGCATCCGCTTCCAGACTGCGGCCGAGAAGAACTTCCGCTTCCGCGTGGCCGTCGATGCCATGGCCGCGGGCGTCTACACCGAGATCGAGGGCGTACCTCTGCTCGAAGTCGTGGCCGGCGCGCCGGCCGGCTGGAAAGCCGTACTCCCGACCATCGCCCGCGAAGGCAGCCGCGTGCGGCTCGGCGTGCGGGCCGAGGATGCCTGGGGCAACCCGTGTCCGTTGCATGATGGCGCGCTCGAACTCGATTGGAGCGCCTCGCTCGAAGGCGTGCCGGCGCGCCTGCCCACCCGGGCCGGCGCGCGCTCCGCCGCCACCGAATTCGCCGCTCCACGCAGTGCAGCGCCCCTACAGGTCACCATCCGCGATGCCGATGGCGCGCCGCTCGCGACCTCCAACGTCATGCAGGTCGTGGCGCCCGATCAGCCGCTGGCGCTGTGGGGCGATCTCCACGGCCAGAGCGAGGAGACGATGGGGCTCAATTCGGCGCAAGCCTACTTCGCCTTCGCGCGCGACATCGCCTTCCTCGACGTGACCGCGCACCAGGGCATCGATTTCCAGATGACCAACGCCTTCTACGCCGAACTCAACCGCCTCACGCGCACCTTCAATGCCGAGGATCGCTTCGTCACGCTGCCGGGCTACGAATGGGCGGGCAACACGGGGCTCGGCGGCGATCGCAACGTCTTCTTTGCGCAGGAAACCGACGCCTTCTACCGCTCGTCCCACGCCGTGGTGCCCGACCTCTCGGATGCCGCAAATGACGTGCACACGGCCGCCGACCTTTTCCAACGCTTGAGGACACGGCACGCGGGCACCGCGATCACCTTCGCGCACGTGGGCGGCCGCTACGCCGATATCGTCCTCGCCCACGACGAGGCGATCGAACGCTCCGTGGAGATCCACTCGACCTGGGGCACCTTCGAATGGCTGGCTCACGACGCTTTCGATGCCGGGTATCGCGTCGGCATCGTCTGCAACAGCGACGATCACAAGGGCCGGCAGGGCGCTGCCCATCCCGGCGCCTCGAACTTCGGCGCCTACGGCGGCTTGACCTGCATCAGGGCTCCGCGTTTAAGCCGCGAGGCGGTCTTCGACGCGCTCAAGCGCCGCGCCCATTACGGCACGACGGGCATGCGTATCCACCTCGACGTGCTGGCCGCCTTCACAAGTCCCGTCGAACTGATCGACGCGGATGCCGGCGCAGCAGGAACGTTGACGCGCCTCGTGCGCGCCGCGCCAATGGGATCGATCGTGCGCACCGAGGCACGGGAGGTCGAGATTTCCGCCAGCATGATCGGCACCGCGCCGATCGAGCGCGTCGAGGTGCGCACCGGCAAGACGACGGTCGCCACCTTCCGCCCCGACAGCTTCGAACCGAACAGCCGCCGCGTCCGCATCACCTGGGAAGGCGCCGAATATCGCGGACGTGGCCGGCAGACGAAGTGGGATGGCAATCTGCGCGTCGTCGGCAATCGCATGGCCCGAGCCCTGCCCGTCAACTTCATCAATCCCGAGAAGAAGTTCGAGACGACGTCAGGCACCGTCGCCTGGGAAAGCACGACGACCGGCAACGCCGCCGGGCTGGACCTCTATCTCGAGGATGCGGACGCCGGAACGATCGAACTCGAGACACCCCACACCGCGCTGAGCATCCCGGTCACCGATCTGGCGCATGGCGCGCTCGTTACGGATCTCGGCGGTCTTGGCCGGAAGCTATCGGTGCAGAAGCTGCCCGAAAGACTCGCAGCCACCACCTACACGCTGCGCACCCGGGTCCGCGTGGGCGGCCACGGCGACACACCGATCTGGCTCTGCGTGATCCAGGAGGATGGCCACAAGGCCTGGAGCAGTCCAATATATGTTACGAGATAAGCGACGGCGTTTCCTGTGAAGGCGCGGCAAGGGGATCGGGCAACGAAAACGACGTTCAGAATACACGATCTGTACGGTCTTTCCGTTTACAGCAAATGAGGTAAATTTCGTTCAGCTGGAGCACACCGGTTGACCGATGGCATTGCGCGCATGACCGATATCGCGTTGCAGGAGCACAAGCGCGTTCTGACGATCGTGTTTTGCGACCTTGCCGGCTCCGTGGAGATGACATCCCAATTCGGGGCCGAGCGGGTCAAGGACGTCCTCAAGGCCTACCGATCGAGCGTTTCCCTGATCGTCCGCGATGCCGGCGGGCACGTCGCGCGCATGCTCGGCGACGGCATCCTCTGCTACTTCGGCTATCCCGCCGCCCGCGAGGATGATGCGGCGCGGGCCGTCGGCGCCGCTCTCGCTGCCATCACGGCGGTCCACCGCATCGACCTCGACGGCAAGCCGCTGGCGGTCCGCATCGGCATCGCGACGGGCGAAGTCATCATCGAAGCGGCCGAGGCACCGGCTTCCGATACGCCGCCCGTGATCGGCAACGCCGTCAATCTCGCTGCCCGCCTCCAGGCGCTCGCGGGCCCCGACGGCATGCTGGTCGATGACGCGACGCGCCGTCTCGCCGTGCAATGGTACGCCTTCGAGCATCGGGGGTTGGCCGACCTGAAGGGACTGGGCCCCGTCGACGTGTTCGCCCTCGCGCGCCCCCGTGCTCAAGGCCGGCACATCTCGCAAAGCCCGCTCGTCGGCCGCACTGTGGAACTCGCCGCCCTGCGCCGGGCCTGGGACGACGCGCGCCTCGGCAAGGGCGGCACCGTTCTCATCTCCGGAGAGCCGGGCATCGGCAAATCCCGGCTCAGCCGCGAAGTCGGCGAATGGGCACGCGGGGCTGGCGCCGCGATCATCCGGCTTGCCGGCATGCAGGCGGCCTCGGACCAGGAACTCCGGCCGATCCGCAACCTCCTCGCCAAGGCGGCCAAGGCGGCGCGCCCCGGGCAGCTCTTCGCGCTCGACCCGGCGTTGCAGGGCCTGATCGACCCGGAAGCTCCGGAAGGCGAATTCGAAAGCGGCCCGGCGCGCAGGCTTCGTCTGTTCGACGCAATCTGGAAGGGTCTCGCCCGTCTCGCCGAGGCACGCCCTTGCCTCGTGGTCGTCGAGGACGCGCAGTGGCTCGATCCGTCCACATCCGCGCTCGTGGCCTATGTAGCGGCCCGCATTGCCACGCGCGCCGCCCTCGCGGTCGTGACGGCACGGCGCGAGTATTTCCCCGAGTGGGTGCTTGCTCCGCACGTCATCAAGCTCGCCCCGCGCCGCCTGGGCTCTGCCGAGACCGAGGAAATCGTGCGCGCGATCTTGGGCGCGCGGCCCGAGGCCGAGGTCAAGGCCGTCGCAGGTCTCGCCCAGGGCGTGCCCTTCTTTGCGGAGGAACTCGCCAAGGAGGTGCGCGATCGCGGTCCAGGGGCACTCACCGCGCCGTTGCCCCTCACCTTGCAATCGGTTCTGCTGGGCAGGCTCGAGCGCCTCGGCCAAACCAGCCACGTGGCGCAGGTGGCCGCCTGCTTCGGTCTCGAGTTCCGCCACGACGACCTCGCCGCGGTCATCGGCGCCGACGAAACGCATCTCGCCCAGGAACTGCGCCTTCTCATGGAGGCCGAGGTGATTTTGCCGAGGCCCGTCCAGTCCGGTGCGCGCTATGCCTTCCGCCACGTGCTCCTGCGCGATGCGGCGTACAACATGATCCTCACCCCCCAACGCAAGGACCTGCACAGGGCCATCGCCACGCTGCTCGAGAGCCGGCGCGATAAGGTCACGGACGATCGCCCCGAACTCGTCGCCTGGCACAGGGAGCGCGCGGGCGAACTGGGGACCGCGAGCCGCTTCTGGCTCGTCGCCGGCCAGCGCGCCGTCGCGCGCGGCGCCGTCACGGAAGCCGTGGCACACTTCAAGGCCGGGCTGGCAGCCCTCTCGGCCGAGCCGCCGACCGAGGCCGCAAAGCGGCTCGCCTTCGATCTCAACCTCAATTTGGGCCCCGCCCTGATGGCGAGGGAAGGATACGCGTCCGCCGAAGCCGCGCGCGTGTTCGCCGCGGCCCGAACGCAGCTCCAATACGCGTCATCGAGCCTCGACCAGATCCAGGTCCTGTTGGGGCTTTTCAACGTGCACTTCTCCGGCGGGCATCTGAAGCATGCGCTCGCGGTCGCTCAGCAGGCTGATGGCGTGCTGCGCGACGCCTATGGCGGCTATCCGGTCCTCCTCGGGCAGACGCTGTGCGCCATGGGCCGCTTCCCGAGCGCGAAGGCGCACCTCGAGCGCGCGCTGGCGCTCTACGATCCAGCCATCGACCGGCGCTCCGGCATGTTCGCCCGCGCCGACCTCGTGGCGACCTCGTTCCTGGCCAAGACCGAGTTCGCGCTCGGCAACGTCGAGGGCTGCGCCGCCTTGACCGAAAAGGCGGCCGAGCTTGCGGCCGAGCACCGCCACCCCATTGCCATCGCCATCGCCAACGTCGGGCGCATGTTCCTCGCGCTCGAAACCGGCCAGCTCGAAAAGGCCAAGTCCTTCGCGGACACGGCCCACGCGCACGCGATGGACAGTGGCCTCGAGGACTACCGCATCTGGGTTTCGTTTTATCGCGCGGCGCTGTCGCTCGGGTCCGACCCTGCCGGCGCGATCGCGCGCATGGATACACTGCTTCACGATCCCGCCACCGCCCGCAACCGGACATTCCGCGCCGGACATCTCGCTTTGCTCGGTGCTTCGAAGGCGAGCGTCGGCGATCTGAAAGGGGCGTTAGCGGCACTCGACGAGGGCGTCGCGACGGCTTTCGCGACGGGCGCCACGGAGGCGTTGCCCGCCCTTTTCCGGCTGCGCGCCCGCGCCAACCAGGCGGCCAAGCGGCGGGAAGCCGCGCACCGCGATATCCGCAAGGCACTTCGCCTTGCCACCGCGCAGCAGAACCGCGTCGAGTGTCTCCGTGCAGCGGCGTTGCTCGCAAAGCTGACGGAAGGCACACCCGCCGCCGTCGAGGCCCGCGTGCGGCTGAAAGAGGTCGTCGCGCAGTTTCCCGCCGGAGGCACACGCCTGCCCGATCTCGTCCGAGCCCGGAAGATCGTGTCGGACACCGACCATCCCCCCTGCGCCTGCGGCCACTGACGCCGAAATTCGAGGGGCGCCACCAGCCAGCGCTAGTGGCCCTTCGAGGTGCCTTCCGCATTGGTGCGATTAGTGGTCTCGGACACGTTGCCGCCGCGGCTGCCGCTGCCGCCTGAAAGGAAATAGCTGCCGAGGACGACGAGCATGACCAGCGCGAGCGCGAGAGCGAGCGTCAGTCCGGTTTTCTGATTGGTAACGCCCGCGGGCCTGCACGCCATGCTCGTGTCTCCGGTGTGAGCGCGGTCTCTTCGATCGATACCGCGAAAATCCGTATCCCGGCGCAACGTATGCGTGCGGCCGTCGTTCCTATGATCGACAGCGGACGCAGGGTCGAAGCGAGCGGCGCCAGAGCCGTCGATACCGGCCGTTCGCAAGCGCGCGCATTTTGCGGCTCCGATGGTGCAACCATTCGGACGGGCAATGGGTTGTTCCGACGGCCCTTTCGAGAAGCCACCCTCCTTGAGCAGAAGCGCGGACGCAGCCGGCATCGCGCGCAAAACTCCAACCATACTCATCAAAAGCAGCGCTTCGCGCGCAACGGCGGAGAACTCAACGATGAAGAACCAGCTGGCCAGCGCCTTCGCGGCCTTCGCACGCCTGCGCTCCAGACCCACCGCGGCCTTCAGCGGCTCCTACGCTCGAAATACGGGATTTGCCTCGATCCCGGCGTATCGCTCCCTCAAGAAGTATCAGACCATCGGCGCAGCGCTGAAGCTGAAATCCCCCTTCTTCCGCTCCGTTTCCGGAAAGTCCGGCAATAGCTGTATCATGGACGGCCGCAAGGTCCTCAACTTCGCCTGGTGCGATTATCTGGGCCTGAACCAGCATCCCTCGCTCGCAGCAGCGGCAGCGGCCGCCAACGACCAGTACGGCACGTGCGTCTCGGCAAGCCGTCTCGTTGCCGGCGAAACCGTTCTCCACCAGGAGCTCGAGCGCGAGATCGCCTCGTTCCTCGGCGTCGAGCAATCGCTGCTGTTCGTCAGCGGCCACGCCGCCAACGTCTCCACCATCAGCGCCGTCGTCGGCGAAGGCGACCTGATCGTGCACGACGAGTTCGTGCACAACAGCGCCGTGCTCGGCTCGCGCTTGTCCGGCGCCGAGATGCGCATGTTCCGCCACAACGACCTCGAGGCGCTCGAGGACATCCTGAGCAGCGCACGCAGCCGCTACTCCAACGTGCTGATCGTCGTCGAGGGCCTCTACTCCACCGAAGGCGACGTGCCCGATCTGCATCGCCTCGTCGAACTCAAGAACCGCTTCGGCGCCTGGCTGATGGTCGATGACGCGCACGGCTTCGGCATCCTCGGCGCGACGGGGCGCGGCTGCGCCGAGCACTGCGGCATCGATCCGAGAGCCGTCGACATCTGGATGGGCACGCTGAGCAAGACACTCGCCTCCTGCGGCGGCTTCATCGCCGGCAGCAGCGAACTCATCGAAGTGCTGCGCCATGCCGCGCCGGGCTTCGTCTACTCGGTCGGCCTGCCGCCGGCGATGACGGCGGCGGCCTTGGCGGCACTGCGGGTGATGAAGGCGGAGCCGGAACGCGTGGAGCGCCTGCGGGCCAACGGCCAGTTCTTCCTTGAGCAGGCGCGGGCGGAAGACCTCAACACGGGCAACAGCACCGGGCTCGGCATGCTGCCTGTAATTGCGGGCGACATCGTCGCCACCATCAAGCTCTGGCACAAGGTGTTCGAGGCCGGCGTCAATCCCTCGCTCATCGTCTATCCCGGCGTGCCGCTCAAGGCAGGGCGCCTGCGCTTCTTCTTGACAGCGCTGCATACGCACGACGACATCAAACGCGCGATCACCACGACGAGCCAATGCCTGCACGGGCGCGCTCCCATGGTCCCTGGCCGGAGAGTGGCGTCGAACTGAAAGATCCGGAACGGCCCATGTTGGCAGGCCGGCACAAACGGGCGACGGCCGAACTTCTGAGCGGCAGCGAACCTGCCGTTCTGGAGGCGCGTGGCATCTGCCACGAGTATCGTCGCGGGCCCGTACGCCGCCGCACGCTCGAGGACGTGAACCTCGCGGTGGCCCCGGGCGAACTCACCCTGCTGATGGGGCCATCGGGCAGCGGCAAGACGACGCTGCTCTCCATACTTGGCTGTATCCTCGCGCCGACGGCAGGGACCATCCATCTGGCCGGCGAGCCGACGCAGAGCCTGTCGCCCGAGCAACTGGCCGACCTGCGGCGGCGCCACATCGGCTTCGTCTTCCAGAACTTCAACCTGATCTCGACGCTGACCGCGGAAGAGAACGTGCGCGTCGCCCTCGACATCCGCGGCGTCAAGGGCGCTGAGGCACGCGCGGCGGCGCGGGCCACGCTGCAGATGGTCGGCCTCATCGGCAAGGCCGCGTCTCTTCCCGCGATGCTCAGTGGCGGCGAGCAGCAGCGGGTCGCCGTGGCGCGCGCCGTTGTCAATGGCCCCGCCGTGATACTTGCCGACGAGCCGACGGCGTCCCTCGACAACGCGAACGGCATGGTCGTGATGGACCTCCTCAAGCAACTGGCGGTGAATTCCGCACGCGCCGTCCTTGCGGTCACTCACGACCAGCGCACCATCCCCTTCGCCGACCGCGTACTGTTGATCGAGGACGGCCGCATCATCCAGGAGCGCCGCAAGCCCGGAGGCGTTGTCTCGCTTAACGATATCGCCTGGTCGCGCAGCCAGAAGGCGCTGCGAAAACCCGAACCGGTGAAGCCTTGCGAAACGGCGCCGTCCGAAACCGGCGAGCGGCAGCACAACATCGAGATGATCTCAGGCGCCCTCATCAAGTACAACCCAACGTGCAAGCCGCCCTTCACCGTTGCCGACGTCGTCACCGCCCGCTTCGCGCAACGCATGAGCGGCATTGGCGCCCACGCATCCTCGGCCCGCGAGGACATGCTGTGCATCGTCGCCGAGTGGGACAATCCCGATGACGCTCTGACATCGCAGAGCGATACCTGCCTTTCGATCCTCGCCGATCTGTTTCAAGAGTGAGTGTGTTTCTTCTTCAGTCATAATGCAGGTCATTCGTCCATGCCGTTTGCCCACAGATCGTCGAATGTGCTCGTCACCGGATGCTCGTCCGGCATCGGCCGCGCCATCTGCGACCATCTCGCCTCCACGGGATGGCGCGTCTACGGCGGAAGCCGCACCGCCTGCGTCCCCGACGCCTGGAGCTATCTGCCCCTCGATGTGACGGACGAGGGCTCGGTGGCCCGCGCCGTGGACGCCATGCTGGCGCGGGAGGGGCACATCGATGCCCTCGTTGCCTGCGCGGGACGCAGCCTGATGGGGGCGATGGAGGATACGCGCATCGAAGAAGCCGAAGCTCTTTTCGACACCAACTTCTTCGGCACGGTGCGCACGATCAAGCAGGTGCTGCCCGCGATGCGGCGCCAGCGCGCGGGCAAGATCGTCATCGTCGGTTCGATCGGCGGGGTCATGGGCCTGCCGTACCTGTCGTTCTACAGCGCCACCAAGTTCGCGCTGAACGGCCTTGCGGAAGCGCTCCGCCTCGAAGTCGCGCCGTTCGGCGTGCAGATCTGCGTGATCAACCCGGGCGACTTCCACACCAACATCAGCGCGAACGAACGCCACACCTCCGCGCCGGCCGCGCGATCACCCTACATGGCGGAGCACCGTCTCGCGCGCGACCTCTTCGCCGATCGCGTGCGCAACGCGCCCTCCCCGCGCGCCGTGGCCGAAAGCGTGGAGCGGCTGCTCGCGGCAAAGGATCTGCCCGTGCGCCGCACCGTCGGATCGCCACTCGAAAGATTGGCGGTCGTCGCCAAGAGCCTGCTGGCGCCGCGGATGTTCGAATACCTGCTGAGGAAAAACCTTGGCTCGTAAATAGCCGACCGCACACGGCTCAGGCGAACATCTGTTCGCACAGGAGGCGGAGGCGGTTCTCGTCGAAGGGCTTCGCCACGCGGGGAACCTGCTGGTACTCGACCGGGAACAGCGACGAGGCGTCGTAGCCCGACGTAATGATGTAGGGCTTCTTGGCTTCGACGATGCGCGGGAGGACGGGAAAGATCGAATGCCCGCGCAGGTTCACGTCGAGCAGCGCGCCGTCGAACTGATCCTTCTCCACTGCGTCGACGACCTCTTCGACCGAGGAGGCCGGACCGACCACGGTGAAGCTGAGGTCGGACAGCATCAGCTCGAGCTGCAGCGCGATCAGACCTTCGTCTTCCGCCACCAGAATGCGTTGACAGCGGTTGACCGACATAGCTTCCCCCACCAACAAAGCGTGCGATTTCGTCCGATCCCGCCGGGAAACGTCCGCTCCTGAGAAAAGTTCCGCTCCAGATCGAAGAAACTGGAACAGCCCGCACGTACGCGCGCTGTTCCTTCTTTGTGCGGCCTATGCCACGGGCGCCGGCATGCGTGCCGACGACATGAGCGGCCGCGCCAGCTGGTTGAGCAACTGATCCGCATTCTGCTCTTCGCTGAGCGACAGCTGCAGTAGCTGCACGAGGTCCGGCATCTGCAGCTGCTGGGCGAGGTTGCGCGCGCTGAGGTACCCGGCGATCTCGTAGTGCTCGACCTTCTGGGACGCGCTGATGAGCGCTAGGTCGGCAGCGTCCGGGCGCATCTTCTTGCCCTCCTCGATGATCTCGTCACCCTCCTCGAGAAGGCCCAGCATGCCCTTGCACGGCTTGGACCGCGCCGGCGCCTCCAGCATCTTCAAGCCGTCCGTCAGCCGCTCCACCTGGGTTTCCGTCTCGCCCAGATGTTGCTCGATGAGCAGGGCGAGTTGCTTCGACCGCGCGGCCTTCATCATCTTTGGCAGCGCCTTCACCAGCTGCTTTTCCGCATGCAGCAGGTCTCGCATCTGGTCGACCAGCAGTTCGCGGATGGCCTCGGGATCGGACGCGACTGACGCCTCGGACTCGATCTCGCCGTTGCCCGTGGCCGAGCGCGCCTCCTGGAAGGCCGGCGCGTCGACGACCTGCCAATTGTCGCCTTCGTTCCAAGGGCCCTTGGTGTCGATTTCGCCCATGTCACCCTTGCCGGTCGAGTCGTTGAAATATTGATCGACGAGAGGGGCCGACGGCGCGATCTTGCCCACGGAGAAGCGTGGCATCTCCAGGCTGTCGAGGGCCGCCGCGAACGCTTTCATATGCGTGATCTCGCGCGTCATGAGGAACTGCAACGCGTCCTTGGTGCCGACGTCGTCGCAGAAATTGATCAGACGCTCGTAGACGATCTTGGCCCGGGCCTCGGCGGCGATGTTGCTGCGCAGATCGACATCGAGCTCCCCCGTGATCTTCAGGTAGTCGGCCGTCCACGGGTTGCCCATGGAGTTGAACAGATTGACGCCGCCGCCGCCCGCGATGGCAATGAGCGGATCGGCCTCCGCGGCTTCGAGCTTGAATTTCATCGGCGCCAGGTGCAGGCGCGCGAGCGTGCCCACGACCTCGAGATGGCTCAGTTCCTCGGTGCCGATGTCCATGAGCAGGTCCTTGCGCGCGGGATCCTCGCAGTTGAGGCCCTGGATGGAGTACTGCATGGCGGCGGCGAGTTCGCCGTTGGCACCGCCGAACTGCTCGAGCAGCATGTTGCCGAACTTCGGATCGGGCTCGTCCACGCGCACGGTGTACATGAGTTTCTTGACGTGATGATACATTCAGGGAGCTCCGGATCGGCGTTGGGTGAGTAGCAGCAACGTCAGGCTTCCATGGAGGTTGCACGCTTGCCGGGTGATGCCGGCGCGCATCTGCGAGACCGATTTCCGGCCGCTGATGGAACGAGGCTCGAACGCTGCGGGTTCAATGCGCAAAGCTCGGCAGTGGGGTGGGTCATGCTTCGGTCGGATGTCGTCTTTGCAGCGTTAGCCGTCGTCGTCTTGAGCGCAGGCGCCAGCGCGCAGGAGGTGCGCAGGACATGGAGCCCGACGGAGGGGCTTCCCATCGTGACGAGGGACGGCGATCACATCGGCTACCTGACATCGACCGAGGCGCCGAATGGCAGCGAGTTCGTGGTGGCGGAGATCAGCCGTCGTCTCGGCTTCGGCATCCAGACGGTGGTCGTGCCGCGTGAGCTTCTCTACGAGAAGGGCGACCACGCCGTGCTGAAGGTCTCGCAGGACGAATTGGAGCGCCGCGTCGAGCCGCTGCACAACCGTCCGGCCGCTGGCGGTCCCGCGCCGGGCACGCTGGCCCGATGAGAGCAAGGTGGAGCGTAGGCCTGGACGTCGCGGCTTGCACCGCGATGGCGCTGCTGGCGGGCTTGGCGCCCGCGTTCGCGCAAACCGGTTTGTCGGGCAGTGCCACGTCGGCTCACCCGGCGACAGTCAGTCCGCCGCCCGGCGCGATGCCGCGGCCGCCTACGACACCAAACATCAATGCGCCGACGGGCTCGCCCGCCTGGAGCCAGGCCGATCCGACGCTGCGCGTCGATCCATCTCCGGGCCAGCAGGCCATCCCACCCCCGCGCATGCCAGGAGGCGGCGCGCATCCGGAGATCTCCGTCCCGTCGAACCTCCTGTCCGTGCCGACCGTGGGGGCCAAACCGCAGCCCCGCTCCAAGGACGCAGAGAAAACGGAGAAGACGAAGCCGCGCGTGAAATCGGCGTCACCGATGGACAGCTTCTCCGTCTGCATGCGGCTCTGGCAGCCGGGCCTGTCGATGACGCACCGCGACTGGGCCTCGAGCTGCCAGGCGACGCTTTCCCCGCGCTGACGCACGTGGAAAATGCGGGGAGTTATGGATCCTAACGCCGGCATGGCGCGTTGATCCCGTCCAGCTTGCTTCAGCAGACAGATCTCGATTGGGACGAAGGCCATGCTTGCGATGTCGGAACTTCGCGCCTTGGGGCGCTGCATGCGCTCCCGCGCCGTCGCCGATCGACGCGTGCCGGCGAGCATCTCGTTCGCGATGCAGCGGCTGCATGCGCGCGATCTTGTGCAAACGTTCCCCCGCTGCGCGGCGTGTGGCTCGAGGCTCACGCCCGGTACGACAGGCGCCGACGAACTGTGCGGACGGTGTGCCTGAAGTCGGCGCCCCGCATCGACGATCAGTGGCGCAGGTACATTTCGAGCTGCGAGTTCGCAAGCCTCAAGACCTGGTCCTCCATGCCCTGAAGGGCATACATCTGGCCCACAAGGACATCATGAAGCGGAAGTCCGCCCACGGGGAAGAAGCACAACCGCCGCCCCGTGGTCGCGCCGTCCTGGTTGAGAGGCTCGACATTCATCGTCGTCCCGTGGTGGATGCGATAGGGCCGGCCGGTCACGTTTCCGCGCACGATGAACGAATTGCGCGCAACGTACTCGGCCCATTGCTGCGGGCTCAGGCATTCCTGGAGCAGGGCACGTGCACGCACGTGCGCCTGGTCTTCCTCGAGCCGCCGCTGCCGGCGCCGCGACAGCCAGCTGAAGAGCCATCGCAGCACGCTCAGCCTCCGTGCAAGTGCGGCACGAACAGCGTTTCTGTCACGGTCGGATCGAAACCCGACAGGCGCCGACCCGACTGCTTGTCGAAGGCGCTGTAACCGCGCGAGACGAGCCGCCGGAAGCGGTTTCGCGCGATCTCGATTTCCTTGTCGTCGGCGGGATTGAAAGTGTGACGGCCGTCACCGGTGGCGTCGAGAACGATCTGGAGCCCCATTTGGCACCTCGCTGCGTTGCCTGCACGACAATGCCAAGGCGTGGTGTTGGTTCCTGCCGGAAGAGCTCCGCATGTTCGATCGCGTGATGTGCTCCAAGCCGGCGGGACGAGGGGCAGAAAGCCTTTTTGTCCTGCAGCCCGCTATGCGTACGAGACAGGGCAAATATTTCCGAGAGCTCTCGGCGTCGTCTCGCCGTTTACATCTCGCAAGGGAGGACTGATCATGCGACCCCACGGCGAATGGCTTCGCGCCCGCATCCGCGACCAGAAGACGAAAATCCAGCGCGGCATCCTGTCGGGAACAGCCTCGCAGAGAGATGTGGACGCTCTCGACGCGCTGCAGCGCCGGCTCGGGCCTGGTGCGCGCACGGGTGCACGCCCGCCGAACTCTCCCGCGACTGCCAACCCAAAGCGTGATCCACGTCCCTGACGCGGGACATTTGCTTGCACCGAGTGCGATCTCGGACTTCCGTCTTGAAGATTCGCGGCAAGCCGCGCTGAAACCTGATCTCGGTCATCGTTACTGCCCCTCCCGCGCTTGATTGCCCGCATTGACACCTCGGGCAGCGTTTGCCACATAGCCTCGCATGGAACGACGCAGGTCTCGCCCCGCCGATGCGTTGCGCGCAGCTCTTCTGCTGCTCGCGGCCGTGGCGCTCGTCGTCTCGCGCAGCGTGACGGCGACGGCCGGACTTGCGCTGCCCGCCATCGCCGGCCACATGCCCCTCGATTGCGCCGAGCATGCTGCCGCGGCGCACCCAGCGGGCCACCACCACGATGCCGCGCACAGCCATGACGCCGTCGAGGCGGCCCCTGGCTTGGGCAACGCGCCCTCCACGGACAAGACTGAGCCTGCGCCGCTGCCCGATCACCTGCCCTGCTGCATGACCGCGGCAGCGCTTATCCTTCCGCAGATCGAAGGCGTGCCGGGCCCCGCGCCGGCCGCGCGGCGCATCGTGTCACCGGCTACCGGTGTGATCCCCGAAGGCCAGATCCCCGAAGGCCCCTCCGAGCCGCCGCGAACCAGCGACCAGGTCTGACCGGGCGCACGCGCGAGCGTGCGTCCCCGCCTGCACATGCTGTTTCGATCGGACGGGAAACCCTTTCATGTCACGAACTTCACTGCCGCTGCGTGCGGCAGGCCGCGCCGCATGGGGCTGCGCGCTTCTTGCCGCCTGGGCCGCAACGGTATGGGCATCGGCAGTCCCTGCCGCGGCACACGGCGGCCACGATCACGGCACGCCCGAGCCGGCCCTGATGATCTCCGCCCGCCCGCGTCTCGCGGTCGAGACGGACCTCTATCAGCTCGTCGCCATCGCCATGGGCGCGGGGCGTCTTACCCTGTTCCTCGATCGGACGGCGACCAACGCGCCGGTCACGGACGCCCGCATCGCGCTCGTGCGAAACGACGCGTCCGTCGTCGCGGCGGCACGCCCGGACGGCAGCTATGACCTCGTCGTGCCCGAGCTTGCCACGCCGGGTGCACACCCTCTGATCTTCCAGATCTCGCATGCAGACGGAGATGATCTGATCGCCGGAGAGATCGACGTGCCGGCCGCCGCGCCAGCAGAAGTTGCCCAAGCCACACCACGATCGTCCTTTGTCACACAGGCGCTCCCCATCGCCGCCGCGCTGGTGGGCGGGCTCGCCATCGGCTTTATCGCGGGCCGCCGGCGGCCGCAGGTGCAGGCCGCACTGTTCGTTCTGGGCTTGCTCGGTCTCGGCTTGCTCGTTCTGGGCACCCCGGTCGAGGCACACGAAGGCCATGCGCCGAGCCCCGTGCCGGACGGCGCGAGCTTGACGGGAGATCTGCCACGCAGGCTGGCGGACGGTTCCGTCTTCATGCCGAAGCCATCGCAGCGGCTTCTCTCGGTGCTGAGCGAACGCATCGCCGAGGGCAACGGCCTGCGCGCTGTCTCGCTGTTCGGCCGCATTGTGGCCGACCCCAATCGCTCGGGCGTCGTACAGAGCATCAACGGCGGCCGGCTGAGCGCGCCCGACGCTGGCTTTCCGCGCCTCGGCCAGCGCGTGAAGCAGGGCGAAATCCTGGCCCTGGTGACGCCCGCCCTGCCGCTCGCCGACCAGTCGACGCTGGCCGAGAAACAGCGCGATCTCGAAGGCGCGATCGCGCTCGCCCAGCAGAAGGTGGCGCGCCTCAACAGGCTCGGGCCCGGTGTGACGCCGCGCAGCAATATCGAAGATGCGGAACTCGAAATCGTCAACCTGCAGCAGCGGCTCGCCGGCCTGAAGCAGGCGAAGCTCGCACCCGAGGTGCTGACGGCGCCGATCGACGGCATCGTCTCGACGAGCCGGGCTGCAGCGGGGCAAGTCGTAGCGGCTCAGGATACGCTGTTCCAGATAGTCGACACGTCGAGCCTGTGGGTGGAGGCCCTCGTCTTCGACCAGCTCGATCCCGGCGCCATCGCCACAGCGAGTGCCATCGGGCCCGCCGGAACGTCCATGACGCTCGCCTTCCGCGGCCGGTCCCGTCTGCTGCAGGCGCAGTCCGTATTGCTGCAGTTCGCGGTGGAAACGCCCGCCAGTGACGCGGCCGTCGGCCAACCCGTGACGGTGATCGTACGCAAGGCCGAGCCGGTGAAGGGCCTGCTCGTGCCGCGCGAAGCACTGGTGCGCGGGGCCGCCGGCGAGACGGTCGTCTGGGAGCAGATCGAGCCCGAACGCTTCGTTAGCCGGCAGGTGCGCAGCGAGCCCTTCGACGCCCAGCGCGCGCTCGTCACAGGCGGCGTGAGCGCGGGAAGCCGCGTCGTGGTGCACGGGGCCGAGCTCATGTCCCAGGTGCGGTGAGGGAGCGGGCGATGTTCAATCTCCTCGTCATGGAAAGCCTGCGCAGCCGGCTCATCGTGATCGCGGCGGCCCTGCTGCTGATCGGTACGGGCGCATTCCTGCTGCCGCGTCTCAACGTCGACGTGCTGCCCGACCTCAATCGCCCGACCGTGACCATCTTGGCCGAGGCCGAGGGCCTTGCCCCGCAGGAGGTCGAGCAGCTCGTCACCTTCCCGATCGAGACGGCGATGAACGGCCTTCCCGCCGTCACGCGCGTGCGGTCCGTGTCCGGCATCGGCCTCTCCATCGTTACCGTGGAGTTCGCGTGGTCGAGCGACATCTACCGCAACCGGCAGCAGGTGTCGGAGCGGCTCGGCACGATCGCAGCGCAGCTCCCCGCGCGCGTCGTCCCCCAGATGGGGCCGGTGACCTCGATCATGGGCGAGATCCTGCTGATCGCGCTGCGTTCGGATACGCTGTCGCCCATGGAACTGCGCGAGATCGCGGATTATACGGTGCGCCCCCAGCTTCTCACCGTGCCGGGCGTGGCACAGGTGATCCCGATCGGCGGCGAAGTGCGCCAGCTGCGCGTTTCGCCGAACCTCGCGGCCATGCAGGCGCTCGAGATCCCCGCCGCCGACATCGAGGCCGCGCTGCGGCGCATCGGCCAGAACACCGCAGGCGGCTTCGTCGAGCAGCGGGCGCAGGAATTCCTCATCCGCAACGTCGGCCTGACGACGCGGCTCGAGGATGTGCGCAATGTGGTGGTCGCGACGCGCCAGGGGAGCGCCATCACGCTCCGGCAGCTGGCAACCGTGGACTACGTGGCGCGGGTGAAGCGCGGCGAGGCTGGTTTCGGCGGCCAGCCGGCCGTCATCGTGTCCGTACAGAAGCAGCCCGGCGCCGACACCATCGCGCTGACACGTCAGGTGGAGGCCATGCTGGCGCGGATCTCCGGCTCGCTCCCCAAGGGCGTGGACGCGGCGCGTATCCAGTTCCGGCAGGCGACGTTCATCGAAACCTCCATCAGCAACCTTGTGCGCGCGCTGTGGGAAGCGAGCATCGTCGTCGCCGTCTTGCTGATGCTGTTCCTGCTCAACTGGCGGGCGACGGTGATTTCGCTGACGGCCATCCCCGTCAGCATTCTCGTCACGGCGATCGTTTTCTGGGCGCTCGACTTCGGCATCAACACCATGACCCTCGGGGGCCTCGCGATTGCCATCGGCGAGCTCGTCGACGACGCGGTGGTCGACGTCGAGAACATTCTGCGGCGGCTCAGGGAGAACGCAAGGCTGCCGTCGCCGGAACCGCGCATCGCCGTCATCGCACGCGCGAGCCAGGAAGTCCGCTCGGGCGTGCTTTACGCAACGCTCATCGTGATCCTCGTCCTCGTGCCGCTGTTCGCGCTTTCCGGCATCGAGGGGCGGCTCTTCACGCCGCTTGCCGCCGCCTACATCGTCGCCATTATGGCCTCGCTCGTGACGTCCATCACGCTCACGCCGGTGATGGCCTACTATCTGTTCGGCACCGCGGCCGTAAGCGCCCACGCGGACAGCCGGCTCCTCACGGCATTGAAGTCTGCCAACCGGCGACTGCTGGCGCATGCGCTGGCCAGCCCGCGCGCCCTTGTTGCAGCCGCCGTCCTGGCGGTCGCGTGCGCAGCCGCCGTCGGAGCGTCCCTGCCGCGCACCTTTCTGCCGGCCTTCAACGAGGGGACGGCCACCATTGGTCTCGCCTTCCAGCCTGGCATCAGCCTGAAGGAATCGAGCCGCCTGGGCCTCGTGGCCGAGCGTCTCGTGCTCGACGTGCCCGAGGTGCGATCGGTCGGGCGCCGCACCGGCCGCGCCGAACTCGACGAACACGCCGAAGGCGTGCATGCCTCCGAGATCGATGTCGACCTCGCGCGCTCGGATCGCCCGCGCGAGGCGATCCTCGCCGATATCCGACAGCGGCTTGCAGCCCTGCCTGCGACCATCAACGTCGGGCAGCCGATCTCGCATCGCCTCGATCATCTGCTGTCCGGCGTGCGCGCGGAGATCGCGCTCAAGATCTACGGCGACGATCTCGATACGTTGCGCGCCCTGGCCGAAACCCTGCGCAGCCGCATGGCCGCCATTCCAGGGCTCGCCGACCTGCAGGTCGAGAAGCAGGTGCCGGTGCCGCAGGTGCGTGTGGTGATCGACTACGAGCGGGCGGCGCTCTACGGCCTCACCGCCCCTGCCATCACCGATGCGCTGGAAGGCCTTTCCAATGGCCGGATGGTCTCGCAGATCGCGGACGGCCCGCGGCGCATCGACGTCGTCATGCGGCTGGCCGACGCGAACCGCTCGACGGCAGGCCTGGGCGACGTCTTCATCGCCACACCGACGGGCATGATCCCGCTCCATCTCGTTGCGAGCGTCGCCGAACTCGAGGGTCCGAGCCAGATCCTGCGCGAAGCGATGCGGCGCCGCATCGTCGTTCTGGCGAACACGGGTGCGCACGCGGACATGGGCCAGATCACGGAGGATATCCGCCGCATCCTGGCCGCGACCGCGCTGCCGCAAGGCTACACCGCGAGCCTCGAAGGCACCTTCCAAGCGCAGGAGGCGGCAGCGCGCGTCATCTTGCTGCTCGCCTTGGTGTCCCTTGGGCTCATCTTTCTCATTCTCTACCAGCGCTACGCATCGGCCGTGCTCGCCCTCATCGTCATGGGCAATATCCCGCTGGCGCTCGTCGGCAGCGTCGCCGCGCTTTGGATCGCGGGGCTGCCGCTGTCGATCGCGTCGATGATCGGGTTCATCACGCTCGCGGGCATCACGGCGCGCAACGGCATCCTGAAGATCAGCCACGCCATCAACCTCGCCGTGCGCGAGGATGTGCCGTTCGGACCCGGGCTCATCGTGCGCGCGAGCCTGGAGCGCCTGGCGCCCGTGCTGATGACGGCGCTCTCGGCCGGCTTCGCGCTGCTGCCGCTGCTATGGGGCGCCGGCGAGCCGGGCCGCGAGATCCTGCATCCCGTCGCCGTCACGATCTTCGGCGGCCTGATCTCAGCGACGACGCTCGATCTCGTCCTGACACCGGCGCTTCTCCTGCTCGTCGGCGAACGCCCCATCGCCAAACTCAAGTATCGGGACGAGGAACGCATTCGTGCTCACACGCCTGCTGCCGAAGTCTATTAGGAAACGGAGATAACTCATGACGAACACGATGCAATGGCGCACTGCCATGGGCGCGTGTGCCCTCGCCTTCATGCTGTCCGTCACGACGCTGCAGGCGGCGCGTGCGCACGACACGTCCGCGGGACCCAACGGCGGCCAGGTCATCGAGGTCAAGGGGCATCACGTGGAACTCACCACGACGGGCAAAGACCTGACGCTGCATCTGACCGACGAAGCCCACGCCGCGATTGCCAGTCAGGGCGCGAGCGGGCGCGCCGTGATCCTCGAAGGCAGCAAGCAGGCCACCGCGGCCCTGACGCCCGCCGCTCCCAACAAGCTCGTAGCCCATCTCGACGCGCCGCTCGCGGCCGGGGCTCGGGTCGTCGTCACCGCGAAGCTCGCCGACGGCCACGAGATCGTCGTCCGCTTCGTCATCAAATAGCCGATGCATTGCAACGCAGGACATACGGGGAGCAGAACCATGTCTTTCATGATCATGCGCAGGATGTCGATCGCATTGGCCGCCTCGGCCGCCTTCGTAGGGTTCGCGTGGGCGCACGGCCCGCACGACCACGGCGCGCGCGAGGCCGCAGCCAGCGCTTACGGCGAGCCGGGTGATCCGGCCAAGCCGTTCCGCGAGGTGACCGTCGTGATGGCGGAAGCGGACGGGCGGATGCTGTTCGTCCCGAACACGCTCGAGGTGCGCAAGGGCGAGCAGGTGCGGTTCAAGTTCCGCAACGATGGCGCCCTCGAGCACGAGTTCATCCTCGGCACGCAGGCCGAACTCGACGAGCACGCCGACCTCATGCAGGCGATGCCCGACATGAAGCACGAGGATCCCAATTCCCTCCGCTTGGCGCCGAAGGCCTCGGGCGACCTCCTCTGGCGCTTCACCGCCGCGGGCGAATTCCCCTTCGCGTGCCTGATCCCCGGCCACCGCGAAGCCGGCATGGCCGGCACCATCGTGGTCCGCTGATTCAGCGTCGTTGTCATGCCCGGGCTTGTCGGTCCAGGGCTGGGCCCTCACAACGAGCCCGAGCGCGACAGCGTGTGCTTCGGTCTTATAGATTATTGAAGGCCGGAGCGGTGGCTTGTAGGCTCGGCGCCCAAGAAAAAGACGTCGGAGGAGCCCCGTGTCCGAGATCGACCCTGCTGAGATCGTTGCGGCAGCCGGCGATGCGATCGTGGTGTCGGATGCCGAGGGACGTATCGTCGTCTGGAATGCGGCGGCAACGCGCATCTTCGGATACGCGGAAGCCGAGGCGCTTGGCCAGTCGCTCGACATCATCACGCCGGAACGCCACCGCAAGCGGCATTGGGAAGGCTATCACAAGACGGTTGCGACGGGCGTCACCAAGTACGGCGCCGACGTGTTGCGCGTGCCCGCCATCACCAAGGCAGGTGGCACCCTATCCATCGCCTTCACAGTCGCGCTGCTCCGCGATGCGGACGGCAAGGTGAGCGGTGTGCTCGCCGTCATGCGCGATGAGACGAAACGCTTCAAGGAAGAGCGCGACCTCAAGCAACGCATCGCCGAGCTGGAAGCGCAGGCCCGAAAGGCATGACGCGGGGACCGGCTATCCTTTGCGCACGCTCGCGAGATAGGCCTCGGGCGCGTTGGAATCGAACGTCTTGCCCATGATCGTCTCCACCCGATACTCGATCTTCGGCGGCTCGATGCCGGCTTCGCGCAGGAGCTTCGCCGCATCCGTTGCCAGCATCACCTTCTCCGCCAGCTTCTTGTAGTCGATGTCCTCCTTCAGCATGTTCCAGCGCCGCAGCTGCGTCAGCAGGAACACAGCCATCGAGTAGTGCGGGAAGGGATTGTAGTCGACGCGGTCGGCCACGCTCTTGATGTTGCCGAGGCCGTCGGCATAGCGGCCCGTCAGCACCTGTTCGACCACGACTTCGGGAGCGTTCAGGTATTTCTGCTGGGCGAGCACCGCCGCCATGCCCTCGCGCTTGCTCTTGTCGGCCACGTGCAGGCTCGCCGCGATGATGGCGCGGTAGAAGGCCATGAACGTGTTGGGATGCTGCGCGATCCAGGCTTCCGACGCCGTCACCGAGCAGCAGGGATGCCCCTGCCAGATCTCACCCGAAAGAGCGTGAATGAACCCCGCACCCTCATAGACCGCGCGCTGCCCGCCGGGCTCGCCGCCGAAGAAGCCGTCGATGCTGCCGACCCGCAGGTTCGACACGTACTCGCTCGGCGGCACGACGCGATAGCTCACGTCCTTGTCGGGATCGAGCCCGGCTTCCGCGAGGTAATAGCGCAACTGCAGCGCCTGGTGGCTCTGCTCGAAGGGAATGGCGAACGTGAACCCTTTCCAGTTGCGCGGATCGCGGTTGTCCTTGTGCTTCATGGCGAGCACGAGCGAGTTGCCGTGCTGGTTGAGGATCGACAGCACCTTGATCGATTGCTGCGCGCCGCCGATGCCGGCCGTCATGGACAGCGCCACGGGCATCACCTGCTGCGACACGTCGAGTTCGCCCGACAGCATCTTGTCCCGGATCAGGCCGATGCCGGGGATTTTCAGCAGGCTCACATCGAGGCCTTCCTTGGTGTAGAGGCCCAGGTGCTCGCCGTAGATGAGGGGGGCCGCGCAGGTGATGGCCAGGAAGCCGACGTTGAGCTTGGGCTTTTCGAGCGGCGCCTTCTCCTGTGCCAGGGCGCGCAGGGTGTCGACCGGCAGGAAGGCCGTCAGTGCCGCGATGAGCCCCGCCTGCCCGAACCGCTGCAACAGCGCGCGACGCGTCGGTTCCGACGGAAACAGCGCGTGCACGAGTGCGGTATCAACCGCCTCCGTGACATCGCGCGGGGTGGTGCCGTCGCCGTGGGCACCGTGGCAGGCACACTGACCAAGTTCGCTGCACGCGTCGTCCTTATGAGAGGTCATTGGCCGCTCCCTTTCTCGTTGGCGCCTGCTTGTTCATGGGCTGACAGAGCACGAACCTCGACCCGCGCCGGGAATTTCGCGAGGCGGAGGCCACGCGGCCTGCACGGGCCTTGCATCCAGTTCGAGAGCTTGGTTCAAAAGCCGTGCCAACGGTTGGAACCGGGCTGCAGGTTCGTCGGAGATCACGATGCGCGTTCGCCTCGATCCAGAAGGCTTCTTCCGGCGGATCCCGCTCGCACCGCATCAGCTCGACGCGCGCATCACACCGACGAAGGACGTGATCGTCCTGTGCCACCTTGGCGTTCCGCACCTGAGCCCCGGCGAGTGGAGCCTCGAAGTCGGCGGCCTCGTCGAGCGTCCCCTGCGGTTGACATTGGATGACCTAGAGCGCTTCGCGCGTCACGACGTCGAAAGCGTGCATCAGTGCGCCGGCAGCCCCCTCGAACCGACGGTGCCGACGCGCCGTGTCTGCAACGTGGTGTGGAGCGGCGTGCGGCTCGCCGATGTGCTCGAAGCGGCTGGCGTGAAACCGGACGCGCGCTTCGTCTGGTCGACGGGCGCCGACCACGGCACGTTCGCGGGTGTCGCGTGCGGTGCCTACGCCAAGGACTTGCCCCTCGCGCGCGTGGCGCACGACGTGCTGCTTGCCGATCGCGTCAATGGCGCGCCACTGCCGCCGGAGCATGGCTTTCCGCTGCGCCTCGTCGTGCCGGGCTTCTACGGCACCAACAGCGTGAAGTGGCTGACGCGGATCGAGCTCGCGGCGCACCGGGCGACGGGGCCCTTCACCACCCGCTGGTACAACGACGCCGATGGCGCGCCCGTCTGGGCGCTGGCGCCGGAAGCCGTCATCACCACCCCGGGGCCGGACACTGTGGTCTCAGCGGGTGCGCTGCTCGCAGTCGAAGGCTGGGCCTGGGCGGACGGGGGCGTGCGGACTGTGCAGGTGCGCGTCGACGGTCAGGAGGCTGTCGAAGCGAACCTCGATCCGATGCGGGGCCGGGCCTGGCAGCGGTTTCGCGCTCATTGCGAAGCCCCCGCTTCGGCCGCGTTCGCGATCAAGGCCTTCGCGATCGCCAATGACGGGCGCTCTCAACCGGACACAGGGGCCAGGAACGCCGCACACCAGGTGATACTCCGCATACGCTAGCATTTGTCGACAAATTGGCGACAGTCCGTACTGAAGAGGCTGTATTGTAGACGCCACTGCCGAATATTAATTTCCGCTCCAGATCAGTCATCGCCCTCCTCCACGAGGGAGAAAAGGAGCAGCCCATGCACGGTATTCACCACGTGACGGCCATCGCGGGCCCTGCGACCCGCAACTTCGACTTCTACACGCAGGTTCTGGGTCTTCGCTTCGTCAAGAAGACCGTCAATTTCGACGATCCCGGCACCTACCACTTCTATTTCGGCGACGAGGCCGGTAGCCCCGGCAGCATCCTCACGTTCTTCCCCTGGGAGCACGCGGCCGCTGGCCGTGCCGGCGTCGGCCAGACGCAGATCACCTCGTTTCGCGTGCCGGCGACTGCCATCGGCTTCTGGACGCATCGCTTCGTCGAGAAGGGCGTAGCCCACGAGGCGCCGGAGAAGCTGTTCGGCGAGACGGTGCTGCGCTTCACGGACCCCGACGGCATGAACCTCGCGCTCGTCGGCGTCGCAGGTGCCGAGACGGAAGCCGCATGGGCCACGTCTGGAATCCCACAGGAGCACGCGCTGCGCGGCTTCCACGGCGTCACGCTGCTGCTCGAGGACAAGGCCCCGACGGCCGCGATCCTCACCGATGTGCTGGGCTTCAAGGAGACAGCGCGCGAAGGCGCGCTCACCCGCTATGCGAGCGGCGCGGCCGTGGGCGGCATCGTCGACATCCGCGAAGCCAAGGGCTTTCTTGCGGGCCGCATGGGGCGTGGCTCGGTGCATCACGTCGCCTTCCGAGCGGCCGATGACGCCGAGCAGGCCGAGATGTCGCGCAAGCTGGTCGCATCGCATCACCAGCACCCCACGGGGCAGAAGGACCGCAACTACTTCCGGTCCATCTACTTCCGCGAACCGGGCGGCGTGCTCTTCGAGATCGCCACGGATCAACCGGGCTTCGCCGTCGACGAGCCCAAGGAAGAGCTCGGCAAGACGCTCAAGCTGCCGCGCTTCCTGGAGCCTCGGCGTCGCGAGATCGAAGCGGTGCTGCCGGCCCTGGACGTCGCGTCGTGAGGCGCGGCAACGGGACAGTCGTGGCGGGTGCCGCACTGGCACACGCCGCGACGGCGGTCGTGCTTCTGCACGGCCGCGGCGCCGATGCCGAAAGCATGCTCGGGCTCGCCGAGACCCTGGCGCTGCCGAACGTCGCGTATCTCGCGCCGCAGGCGCCGGACGGCTCCTGGTATCCGTACTCGTTCCTGGCGCCGCTCGCCGCCAATGAACCTCATCTTTCGCGGGCGCTCGATCAGGTGGGTGGCCTCGTCGACGAGATCCGCGCGCAGGGCATCCAGGCGGAACGGATCGCCCTCGTCGGCTTCTCGCAAGGCGGCTGCCTGGCGCTCGAGTTCGCCGCGCGCAACGCCATCGGCCTCGGCGCCGTCGCCGGCCTCAGTGCCGGGCTGATCGGGCCACCCGGCACACCGCGCGACTACCCGGGCCACCGTAACGGACTGCGCGTGCTGCTCGGCTGCAGCGATGTCGACGGACACATCCCGCTCGCCCGCGTGCACGAGACGGAACACGTCCTGCGCGGGCTCGGCGCCGACGTCGATGCCCGCATCTATCCGGGGATGGGACACACCATCAACGCGGACGAAATCCAGGCGCTGCGCAGCCTTCTCGCGCCGCGCCCGGACACTGGGACTGTGACAGAGCAAACCCTGAACAGGAGAACGGCCTGATGAGCACTGTGACCACGAAGGACGGTGTCGAGATCTTTTTCAAGGACTGGGGACCGAAGAGCGCCCAGCCCATCATGTTCCACCACGGCTGGCCGCTGTCGTCGGACGACTGGGACGCGCAGATGCTGTTCTTCCTGCAGAACGGCTACCGCGTGGTGGCGCACGATCGCCGCGGCCACGGACGCTCGGCGCAGGTTGCGGACGGCCACGACATGGATCACTACGCGGCGGACGCCTTCGCGGTGGCCGAGCATCTCGACCTGAAAAACGCCGTGCACATCGGGCATTCGACGGGCGGCGGTGAAGTCGCCCGCTACGTAGCGCGCCACGGCGAGCCTGCCGGCCGCGTCGCCAAGGCCGTGCTCGTGTCGGCGGTGCCGCCGCTGATGCTGAAGACGGCCGGCAACCCGGAAGGTCTTCCGCTTGACGTGTTCGACGGCTTCCGCAAGGCCACGGCCGGCAATCGTGCGCAGTTCTTCCTCGACGTGCCGACGGGTCCCTTCTACGGCTTCAATCGTCCGGGTGCCACGGTGCACCCCGGTGTCATCCAGAACTGGTGGCGGCAGGGCATGATGGGCAGCGCCAAGGCGCACTACGACGGCATCAAGGCCTTCTCCGAGACCGATCAGACGGACGATCTCAAGGCCATCAGCGTGCCAATGCTCGTCCTGCACGGCGACGACGATCAGATCGTGCCGATCGCGGATTCCGCGCTGAAGTCGGTGAAGCTGCTGAAGAACGGGACGCTCAAAGTCTACAAGGGCTTCTCGCACGGCATGCTGACCGTCAACGCCGACGTGCTGAATGCCGATCTCTTGGCCTTCGTGAAGAGCTGACAGAGCCAACCCTCGTAATCATCGAACAGAAAGGACACTCTCATGTCAGCCTATCTCGACGTGCTCACGCCGCAGAACTCGCAGCTTCTCTTCATCGACCAGCAGCCGCAGATGGCGTTCGGCGTGCAGTCGATCGATCGCCAGACCCTGAAGAACAACGTCGTCGCGCTCGCCAAGGCGGCAAAAGTGTTCAACGTCCCGACCACCATCACGACGGTCGAGACGGAAGGCTTCTCGGGCAACACCTATCCCGAGCTGCTCGCCGTCCTCCCCGAGAACCAGCTCCTGGAACGCACGTCCATGAACTCCTGGGACGACCAGAACGTGCGTGATGCGCTGGCTGCGGCCAAGCGCAAGAAGATCGTCGTCTCCGGGCTCTGGACGGAGGTGTGCAATCTCACATTCGCCCTCTCGTGCCTCAAGGATACGGACTACACGATCTACATGGTCGCGGATGCCTCGGGCGGCACCTCGGTCGATGCGCACAAGTACGCCATGGACCGCATGGTGCAGGCAGGCGTCGTGCCCGTGACGTGGCAGCAGGTGATGCTGGAATGGCAGCGCGACTGGGCCCGCAAGGAAACCTACGACGCCGTCATCCGCATCGTGCAGGAGCACTCGGGCGCCTACGGCATGGGCGTCGACTATGCGTATACACACGTCCACAAAGCGCCGGAACGTGTCGCGCACGGGCGCCGCATCGGTCCGAACCCGGCTAAGGTCTGAAGAACGACTGGCCCGCGGTCTCCGCGGGCCAGTCTCGAAAGGGCGGCCATGGAAAGCGATGAGATCAAGCTCGACACGCCGGTCACGACGGTGATCCGGCAGCGGCCTTTGCCGGGGAAGGCCGAGCGCTATGAAGCCTGGCTCAAGGAGATCGTGCCGATCGCCCAGACGTTCGCCGGCCACCAGGGCGTCAACGTCATCCGCCCGCACGGGAACTCGGACGCCTACACCATCATCCTGCACTTCGACACGGTCGCCAACCTGCGCCGCTGGCTCGATTCCGAGACGCGCATGCGCCTCATCGCCGAGATCCAGCCTTTCCTCAACGAGGCGGAAGCAATCGACGTGCGCACGGGGCTCGAGTTCTGGTTCACGCCGCCGGATAGCGGCCCAAAGCATGCGAAGCCCTACAAGCAGTACCTCGTCACGCTGTCGGCGATCTTTCCGCTGACGATGCTCGTCCCGTTCCTGCTGCGGCCGCTGTTCCAGGGGCTCCCGCTCCTGGGACTGCCCGGCATCAGCCATCTCATCGTCGCCGCGATCATCGTGGCGCTGATGGTCTACGTGATCATGCCGCGCTACATCCGCGCGGTCTCAGGCTGGCTTTTCAAATAGCACCCGCGAGGCAGATCCCATGACGACCTCTGACGCGCCTGATCTCATCCTGCACAACGCTCTCGTCACCACGCTCGACCGCACGAAGCCTGCCGCGCAGGCGATCGCGATCAAGGATGGCCGCTTCACCGCCGTCGGAGCGGATCGGGATGTCATGCCGTTTGCGGGCACCGGCACGCGCACGATCGACCTCAAGGGCCGGCGCGTCCTGCCCGGCCTCATCGACAACCACCTGCACATCATCCGTGGCGGCCTCAACTTCAATATGGAGCTGCGCTGGGACGGCGTGCGCTCGCTCGCCGATGCCATGAGCATGCTCAAACGCCAGGTCGCCGTCACGCCGCCGCCGCAGTGGGTGCGCGTCGTCGGCGGCTTCAGCGAGCACCAGTTCCTCGAAAAGCGCCTTCCGACGCTGGAGGAGCTGAACGCGGTGGCGCCAGACACGCCGGTGTTCCTGCTGCATCTCTACGACCGCGCGCTGCTCAATGCGGCGGCCCTGCGCGCTGTCGGCTACACGAAGGACACGCCCGATCCGCCGGGCGGCCAGATCACGCGCGATGCCGCGGGCAATCCCACAGGACTGCTGCTCGCCAAGCCCAACGCGGGCATTCTCTACGCCACGCTCGCCAAGGGTCCGAAGCTGCCCTTCGACTACCAGCTCAATTCCACGCGCCATTTCATGCGCGAGTTGAACCGCCTCGGCGTGACGGGCGCCATCGATGCCGGCGGCGGCTTCCAGAACTATCCCGACGACTACGCCGTCATCCAGAAGCTGGCCGACGACGGCGAGCTTACGATCCGCCTCGCCTACAATCTCTTCACGCAGAAGCCGAAGGCGGAGAAGGACGACTTCCTCAACTGGACACGCACGTCGACCTACAAGCAGGGCACCGATTACTTCCGCCACAACGGTGCCGGGGAGATGCTGGTGTTCTCGGCCGCCGACTTCGAGGATTTCCGCGAGCCGAGGCCCGAGATGGGCTCCGACATGGAAGGCGACCTCGAAGGCGTCGTGCGCATCCTGGCCGAGAACCGCTGGCCCTGGCGCATGCACGCAACCTACGACGAGACCATCACGCGCGCCCTCGACGTGTTCGAGCGGGTGAACCGGGACGTGCCGCTCAAAGGCCTCAACTGGTTCTTCGACCACGCCGAGACGATCTCGGAACAATCGATCGATCGCATCGCGGCGCTCGGCGGCGGCATTGCGGTACAGCACCGCATGGCGTATCAGGGCGAATATTTCGTCGAGCGTTATGGCGCCGGCGCTGCGGAAGCGACGCCGCCCGTCGCCAAGATGCTCGCGAAAGGCGCCAAGGTGTCGGCCGGCACGGATGCGACGCGCGTCGCCTCCTACAACCCCTGGGTCTCGCTCGCCTGGCTCGTCACGGGCCGCACCGTCGGCGGCATGCGGATCTATCCGCAGCACAACTGCCTCGATCGCGAGACGGCGCTGCGCATGTGGACCGAGAACGTCACCTGGT
>RXJK01000199.1:210-5811 GCA_003963125.1 Hyphomicrobiales bacterium | reverse complement strand
GCCGCCCATCACGCCGAGCAGGCCCGCCAGCAGGAGATGCAGCGAACATCCGGGTGGGCGCGGGATGCGGCGCCCGCATTCGAGCGGCCGGCCTGGCCAACGACGTCGGCTGAAGCCATGGCCCCGCCACGACCGGCATGGGAGGGCGCCTGGACCCCTCCTGCGAGCACACCCGCCGCGGCTGCCGAGCCGCGTTACGCCGAAAGCCACGTGCGCCCCAGGGTGCTCGATGAACTGCGCCCCGGCGCCCGTGCCGAGCCGGAACTCGCGTGGCCCGCGTATCCCACGACGGACGCCTACGCCAATGGTACTTCGGCGCCCACCAACGGCCACGGTAGCTACCATGCCGCGGCCGCCGACATCGCCCCGGACAGCCAGGCGATCATCGTTCCGCCCCTCGCCGCCCTGGAGCCGCATCTGCCCGACTTCGAAAAGGTTGCCGAGGCCGCCAACAACAACACCGGCCCCGCCGATCAGTCGTCCGCGGCACCCGAGCCCGCTCAGGAGATTCAGTCGGCCGTTCCTGCACAGACCAGCGGAAACTTGCTGCTGGCCGGGCCCGAGGTGTCCAGCGACCAGCCCGAGGCCGCCACTGACCCCACGGGCAAAGCCGCCGACAGCGGCATCGACGTCGATGAAATCTCCGGCTGGTTCAGCCGCCCGCGCCGGAAAGCCTGAGCCATCGGCGATTGCAAAATCCCTGATCGAAAACGAGCCCCGTCCGGCCCTCCGCCAGGCGGGGCTCAATCATTATTTAACCCTAATAGCGCCAAATAATCCTGCTCACTTCGATTGCGCGCGGCTCCGCTTTTGGGAGCCGTCAAAACCAGCGAGAAAACAACATGCGCGTCCGCCCGCCCCTTCGCGTCAGTGTCACCCGCCACGACGAGAAGGAGCAGAAGCTCAAGGAGTTCGTGCGTCATCACATCGGGTCGTCCGCCGAAGGGCGCGGTGCGGCCTACAGCGTGCTCATGGTGGTGGCACGCTCCGCGGAAAGCCCCGTTGTCAAAGCGTTGCTCTCGTTGAACCAGGAAATTGCTGCCGCGGGCCTCTCGATCCGCGTCATTCTCGCTCATCTCGAACACGATCAATTGCCCGAGTCGTGGGAAAAGGATCTGGGCGCGCTGGCCTGCGAGGCGCGCTGGGCGCGCCGTCCCCGTCTCGTCGAGGCGCACGAGCAGCTCGTCATCGGCCCCGAGACCTGCTGGATCGGCGACTGCATGCGCCGTGACCCCGCCAAGTGCGACGCCTTCGAAAGCTACATCTCCGACTGCGGCGAGGCTGCCGGCTGCGCCGCCGTCTCCTTCGAGCGCCTGTGGGACATCAGCGAGCCGCTGCGCCGCATGGGCCTTCCCCATGCCGTCGTCAGCCCCGAGGCGATCGGCGCCATCGGCGACGCAGAATTGCCGACCGTCGGCACGCGCCACTGACATCGGCACCACCGTTTCCGTTGCGTGAGTTCGCGGGCCCGAAGCCACTTCGGGCCCGCAGTGTTTTTGATGCCTCGATCGCTCCGATTTCAGGTGACGCAGGTTAGCCGCGAGCCCATTGCCCCCAACGTTTCGGAACGGCGGCGTCTCTCTCCCCAGCCCTCCACTGCGTTCCCGGAAGCCGTGCCTCAGCACGGCTATCCGGGATCTTTCAGCGTGGAGTGAATCTCGACGGTAAAGATCCCGGTTCTCGCTGCGCTCGGCCGGGAACGCAAACGGAGAGGGCATGTAAGACCCGTCTAGTGCACCGCGTCCGTCATCTTGGTGGCGATCAGGCGTTCGATCACCGCCTGCTTGGCGTTGGCGCGCCACACGTTGTGCAGTTCGAGCGATTCCCCGTGTGCAGGCCGGATCAGGAAATCTCCCGTCCCCGCGCCGAGCCAACGCAGCCCCAGGATCTTGTGCCGGAAGAGATCGTCGGGCAGCCGCCGCACGATCAGGCCCTCGCTCGGGAAGACGTGCGCCACCGCCTGGCCGAGGAGGTGCTCTTCCGCCACCTGCCCCGTGCTGAATTTCACCCACGACATGTGATCGATGAGGAAGATGCCGACGAGCCACAGCACCAGGAACAGGCTCGAAGCGATGATGTAGAAGGCGAGGTTGAGGTGGATGCGCA
Source organism: Hyphomicrobiales bacterium (assembly GCA_003963125.1). Lineage (GTDB taxonomy): Bacteria > Pseudomonadota > Alphaproteobacteria > Rhizobiales > Hyphomicrobiaceae > AWTP1-13. Next base: position 3,705 of record RXJK01000199.1, on the reverse strand, counting down.
GGAGCGACAGCACCTCCGTCAAGGCGCCATAGCCGGGCGCGTTGCGCACCAGGATGGCGATGAGCGCGACCAGCGCCAGCAGCATCAGCGAATAGACGCCGCGCGCCCGTACGTTCGTGAAGAAGACAACGAGCAGCAGCACGAGGAGAAACGACCAGCCCAGCGCCGACGACGGGTGGAACAGCACCGGCCTGCCGCTCGCCGTCTCGATCTGCGCGACCCCGATGCCCTGGAAGTAGGTCAGCACGGCACAGGCGTACCCCCACGCCCACACCGGCCACCAGTAGATCAGGTTGGTGCGCGGGAAGATGCGGATGGTCTGGCTCGCGCGCGGCGCCGCGGCCGCCTTCACCGGCGGGCTCGGGGCCAACTCCTGGGTCGCAGTCATGGCACGTGTCTCCACCTGAAAGTTGGGGCGCTACCAGCCGAGCCACGTCCGGATGAGGGCGTAGTACTCGGGCCAACGTTCGACGAGCCGTTGGGCGAACTGGAACGTCGGCCGCGCGAGGTAGAAGAACAGCAGCAGCATGCCGTAGACGGCGATGCGCCGAAGCTGCGCCGTGTTGTGCCGGGTGGCGGAGGACTGGCCGACGAGCGCGCTGGTCTCGATCGTCTCCAGCACGGAGGTCAGGCGCGTCCGCAGCGCCACGATGCGCCGGCCCACCTCCTCGATGCTCTTGAACGTCGGCGCCAGGCCCCGCTTCACGAACTGCTCGTAGGACGTCCAGGTCTGCATGTTGCCGACCTGGAGGAGTTCCAGAAGCTGGTAGAACTCCGCCACGTGGATCGACGAGCGGCTGATCCTGAAGTGCAGCCCGCCGGTCGCCTCGAGGCTCAGCCGGTCGATCTCGGCGCCGATGGCGATGAGCTTGCCTTCGAGTTCGCTCGAGATCTCGGCGAGGGCCCCGTACTTGAAGTCGAGCAGCTTGCTCGCTTCTTCCCGGCGCACGAACTCGCCGGTCTGGCCGCCGAGGCGCCAGAGGCGATCCTTGATGGCGCCGTACGTGCGGGTGAACCAGCCCGGGATTTCGACGTGGGTAATGTAGGGCTTGATCTGCGCGTAGGTGGGGTCGGTGCGCGCCTTCACGATCTTCCCGAAGGTGCCGAGGCTGTCCAATAGGCGCCGCTTGTCGCTCCAGTCCTTGGTGACGAGATCGAGCTCCTGCCCCAGCACGCGGATCTTGGTGTCGGCTTCGACGATCCGCGACCAATCCTTGAGCGCGTAGAGCCGCAGCGTGCCCAGCGCATTGATGCGTTCGACGATGCGCCCAAGCTGGCGCGGGTTGAGGTTCTCCTTCGTCAGCATGAGATAGCGCACGGGGTGGTTGCGCCGTGCCCCGTCGCTCTGCGGCCTGACGCAACTGTCGGTGGGGACGTCCGCTGGAGCGGGTCCCGGCCCCGCGTGCACGCGCATGTCGGCTTCGGCCTTCTCCCCTCGCGTCGGCGCCCGTTCCTCGTGCGCGTCGTACTGCGAAGGCGAGCCGAGTGCCGTCACGTAGAGCGCCCGCCAGCCGAGGAGGCCACACACGACGAATTCGCGGAAGTCGGCCTCCGGCACGATGCGGCGCACCAGCGGCCAGTAGGCATCGACGACGGCGTTGGCCTCCGTCCCATCGACGTCGAAGCGGGGGTCCTCGCTGAAGCGCGGGAATCTCGAGGTTGCCGGCTCTATCCCGTCCACCTTGCCGACACCGAGGACGACGCCGCGGAAGTTCGCAAACACCTCGCCGAGCTCGCCCGCCATTGCCGCCAGTGAGCAACCCGTGTCGGCGATGAAGTTTTCCCAGGCGTCGACGTAGAGAAGATTGCGGGCCCCGAGCAGCGCCGCGTCCTCCTGCGCGGACAACGTATCGGGGTGCACCTGGGCGTAACGAGCTCCGGCATCGCGTTCGGCCTCGCAGATGCGGCGGACGCTCTCGACCGCTTCGAGGATCCGCGCCCGGTTGGCATTGGAGCCACCGTCGAGCGATGGAAAGGGGGCGCCCCAGCGCGTCGCCACGTCCATGTAGAAGGAATAGGACACGTAGTCGGGCGTCAGGTTGCAATGAACCTTCACGCGGATGGCTTCGTCGTCGGCGCCCTCGGCCGCCTGCGGCGCACGCCACCACATCGTGAAGACCACCGACCCGCTGTCGGGAACCCGCGCTGCGCCCTCGCCCTCTCCCACGGGCTTGATGAACTGCTTGGTGGCATTGGGCGGGTCCGCGGGCCGCCGCGCACGCTGCATGGCGGCAAGCTGCCGATCGATGGCGCGCACCCACGCCGTACGGCGTCGCGTGAAGGCGGCCTCGCGATCGTGGATGCTCTTGTAGGCGTCCTTCGCCGACGCTCCCTGGCCCGTCGCTCCGCCGTTGTCGTGCGGATCGCAGGACTTCTTCGGCCAGATCCCCACGTGCCAGACGAGCGCGGGCGGGCTGAAGAAGGGCGTGGGATGGTCGTGCCCCTGCCCGACGATGACCTCGTACTGCGGCGAGTAGGGCGCGAAGTCGACCGGCCCGGCGCGAGCGCCGTCGTCCGGGCGTGCCGCAGCCCGGCCCCTCCGTCCGGACAATGAAAACCAGCGCATCGCATCCCCCGGCAAGTTGTATGGGGAATATTGTGCGGAAACCGCACACATTCAAGAGGCGTGTGTGCCGGCTATCTTGACTAGTCTAGATTTCCCCGAAGTTTCCGCCTCTTCCCTTGCCGCTGGCAAAGCGCGCGGCACCCGCCACGCCCTCATTTTTCAGCACGTGCGCGCTCGACGCCCATTCGCTGGCGAGCCCGTCGCGCACGCTCTTGCCCCACGCGGCGTAGGCAGAGCGGCGGTCGGCCTGCATGCAGCGTTGTGGAAAGCGCGCGATCTCGGCGGCCATCGCTTCGGCCTGCGCGCGGGCCTCGCCCGGCGGCACGATGCGCTCCGCAAGCCCGATGCGATAAGCCTCCTCCGCCGTCACCTTGCGCCCCGTCATGATGATGTCGAGCGCCTTGCCGAGCCCGACGAGCCGCGGCAGGCGCACGGTGCCGCCGTCGATTAGCGGAATGCCCCAGCGCCGGCAGTAGACGCCGAAGTAGGCGTCTTCCGCCATCACGCGGCAATCGGCCCACATGGCGAGTTCCATGCCGCCGGCCACCGCGGGCCCTTCCACGGCCGCGATCACCGGCTTCGATAGCTCGAGCCGCGACGGCCCCATCGGCCCACGCGGCAGCAGCGCCAGCGGATCCGCAGGGATATCGAGCCCCGCAAGCAGATTGCTGCCGGCGCCTGCGGCGGCCGCCTTCAGATCCCAGCCCGCGCAGAAGGCACCGCCCTCGCCCCAGAACACCGCGACGCGCGCGTCCTGATCCCGATCGAACGTCAGGAAGGCCTCGTACAGCGCTTCCGCGTGCTCGTGGTCGACGGCGTTGCGTTGCTGCGGACGGCTCATGACGACGGTCCAGACGGGGCCGGCTTTCTCGGTGCGAACGGGCATGTTTCCTCCTCGGGTCGCTGGCGTGTTGCCTTGCGCTTGCATG
>RXJK01000199.1:0-160 GCA_003963125.1 Hyphomicrobiales bacterium | reverse complement strand
ATCCGCCCGGCCAGCATGACGCCGGAAGGCGAATTGGAGAAGCCCGCATAACGCCGACTGCCATCCGTAACGCAGATGCAGGAAGACCACCAGCGGCGGCGCCAACATCGCACCCAGCGAGGTGCCCGAATTGAACCAGCCGACGGCGACGGATTTTTCC
>RXJK01000378.1 GCA_003963125.1 Hyphomicrobiales bacterium | reverse complement strand
CGATGCCGCCCGAGATCTCGTCGTAGGCGACCGTCTTCCACTCGGGATTATTGGCTTCGCCGAGCTTGGCGTCGAAGTCCGACGCGCGCACGAAGCGGTCGGGCACCAGCTTGCCGTCCTGCCGGACGAGCTTCACCAGCATCGGCATGTCGGTGGTGCGGCGCACGTACTCCTGGAAGTACGTCACCTTCCGCTTCACGTGGTATTCGGTAAGGATCACGTGGCCCATGGCCATGGCGAGCGCGGCGTCCGTGCCCTGCTTCACGGACAGCCAGATGTCGCCGAACTTCGAGGCCTCCGAGTAGTCGGGGCAGATGACGGCACTCTTGGTGCCGCGGTAGCGCGCTTCCGTATAGAAGTGCGCGTCGGGCGTGCGCGTCTGGGGCACGTTCGAACCCCACAGGATGATGAAGCCCGCGTTGTACCAGTCGGCGCTCTCGGGCACGTCGGTCTGCTCGCCCCACGTCTGCGGGGAAGCAGGCGGCAGGTCGCAATACCAGTCGTAGAACGACATGCACACACCGCCGAGCAGCGACAGATAGCGCGAGCCCGCGGCGTACGACACCATCGACATGGCCGGGATCGGCGAGAAGCCCAGCACGCGATCGGGGCCGTAGGTCTTCGCCGTGTAGGCGTTGGCCGCGGCGATGATCTCGTTCACCTCGTCCCACTTGGCGCGCACGAAGCCGCCGTGGCCGCGCACAGAGATGTAGTCGCTGCGCTTCGCCGGATCCTCGACGATGCTTTTCCAGGCCGCGACGGGGCTAAGTGTTTTGCGCGCCTTACGCCAATGGCGCACGAGCCGCGATCGGATCAGCGGATACTTCACCCGGTTGCCCGAGTAGAGATACCAGCTGTAGCTCGCCCCGCGCGAGCAGCCGCGCGGCTCATGATTGGGCAGATCCGGGCGCGTGCGCGGGTAGTCCGTCTGCTGCGTCTCCCACGTGACGATGCCGCCCTTCACGTAGATCTTCCACGAGCACGATCCTGTGCAGTTGGCGCCGTGCGTGGAGCGCACGATCTTGTCGTGCTGCCAGCGCTTGCGGTAGCCGTCCTCCCAGTCCCGCGGCTCGTTGGTGGTGATGCCGTGCCCGTTCGCGAACGGCTCCTGGGCACGACGGAAGAACGTCAGGCGGTCGAGGAAATTGCTCATGGTCGGTCTCTTGCAGGGACGGCAGGGATAGGGTCAGACGGGCTTCAAGGCAGTGGGCGCGGCAGACGCCGCACGTCCGCGCTCGATGTCAAAGAGAAGCCCGCCGCGGCGCGTGTAGAACCACCAGGTCACCGCGATGCAGCTCACGTAGAAGGCGAGGAAACCGTAGAGTGCGAGCGCAGGGCTGCCGGTGGCGGCGATCGAGGTGCCGAAACTCTTCGGGATGAAGAAGGCGCCGTAGGCTGCGATCGCGGACGTGAAGCCGATGATGGCCGCCGCCTCCTTGTCCGACTGCTTGACGCGCTCGGGCTCGGTCATGCCGGGTTCGAGGCGCGCCACCTCCTTGCGCATGATCGCAGGGATCATCTGGAAGGTGGACGCGTTGCCGACACCGGAGGCCGCGAACAGGAACAGGAAGCTCGCGAAGAACACGAGGAACGCGTTCGCCTGCCCCTTCATGCCGATCGCCGCCAGCACGCCCAGCACGCCGGCGCTCATGGCGATGAACACCCACAGCGTGATGCGTCCGCCGCCGATCCGATCACAGGCCTTGCCGGCGAGCGCGCGCGCCACGGCGCCGACGAGGGGCCCGAGGAAGGCGTACTGCAGCGCGTTGACCTCCGGGAACAGGATCTTCGCCAGCAGCGGGAAGGCGGCAGAGAATCCGATGAAAGATCCGAAGGTGCCCGTGTAGAGCCAGCACATGATCCAGTTGTGGGTGCGCTGGAAGATCACCGACTGGTCGGCGAAGCTCGCCTTCATGCTGGCGATGTCGTCCATGCCGAACCAGGCGGCGAACGCCGAGGCGACGATGAACGGCACGAACACGAAACCGGCGTTCTGCAGCCACAGCGTGGTCGTCACGCCGCCGGCCGTTGCCGACTGCGGATTGCCGCCGAGCCAGCCGAACACGCCGGCCGTGATGGCGAGCGGCACCACGAACTGCACGACGCTGACGCCGAGATTGCCGAGGCCGGCGTTGATGGCGAGCGCATTGCCCTTCTCAGCCTTCGGGAAGAAGAAGGAGATGTTGGCCATGGAAGAGGCGAAGTTGCCGCCGCCGAAGCCGCACAGCAGCGCGAGCGCGAGGAAGATCCAGTAGGGCGTGTCGGGGCTCTGCACCGCAAAGCCCATGCCGAGCGCAGGGATCAGCAGCGACCACGTCGCGAGCGTCGTCCACAGCCGGCCGCCGAACATCGCCGGCATGAAGCTGTAGAAGATGCGCAGCGTGGCGCCGGAGAGACCCGGCATCGCGGCCAGCCAGAACAGCTCGTCGTTCGTGAACTTGAAGCCGACGGCGGGAAGCTTCGCGACGACGACACTCCACACCATCCACACCGCGAACGAGAGCAGCAGGCACGGCACCGAGATCCAGAGGTTGCGCCGCGCAATCGCGCTGCCTGTCGCCGCCCAGAAGCCCTTGTCCTCCGGGCGCCAGTCTTGAATTGCCCCGGTGCCGGCCATCGCCTCCGCGTGCTTGGGCTCGTGGATCGGCTGCATCTCGGGGAGCTGCGGGAGGGACTTCGCCGGAACGCCCTTGGCGAGCGCCTCTCGCTCCATGGCGAGGATGGCGAAGTGCATCCAGACGGTCGCGACCGACACGATCAGGAACAGGAGCCAGAAGCAGCTCTGCCAGACGCCGGTCAAATCGTTGAGCGCGCCGAAGGCGATGGGCAGCACGAAGCCCCCAAGGCCTCCGACGAGCCCAACGACACCACCGACCGCGCCGACTCGGTCGGGATAGTAGACAGGGATGTGCTTGTAGACCGCCGCCTTGCCGAGGCTCATGAAGAAGCCGAGCACGGACGCCACCAGCATGAACCCGATGAGGCCCATGTGCGTGGAGAACTCCATCGGCCCGCGGATGCCCTGGATGACGTAGTGCGTCGGCGGATAGGAGAGGATGAACGTGCACACCACCGAGACGAGGAACGTCCAGTACATGATGGTGCGCGCGCCGTACTTGTCGGAGAGATGTCCGCCGTAGGCGCGGAACACGGAGGCCGGGATCGAGTAGGCGGCGCCGATCATGCCGGCAGTGGTAATATCGAGCCCGTAGACGCCGATCAGGTAGCGCGGCAGCCAGAGTGACAGCGCCACGAACGCGCCGAACACGAAGAAGTAGTAGAGCGAGAAGCGCCACACCTGCACGCTGGCAAGGGGCGCGAGCATCGCCGACAGCGGCTCGGGCTTCACGCCCTTGGCGCGACGTTCCGCGAGATCGGGATCGTCCTTGGTGAAGAGATAGAAGACCACGGCCATCACGGCGAGCGCGGCCGCCCAAACGAGCGCGACCGTCTTCCAGCCGTAGGCGACCATGATGACGGGTGCTGTGAACTTGGTGACCGCCGCACCGACGTTGCCGGCCCCGAAGATGCCGAGCGCCGTGCCCTGCCGAGCCTTGGGGAACCACTTCGCGACGTACGCGACGCCCACCGAGAACGAGCCGCCCGCGATGCCGACGCCGAGCGCCGCGATCAGGAACGTCGTGTAGTCGTAGGCGTAGGTGAGCAGCGCCGTCATCACGGCGGCCGACAGCATCGTCAGCGCGTAGACGGCCCGACCCCCGTACTGGTCGGACCAGATGCCGAGGATGAGGCGGATCAGCGAGCCCGTGAGGATCGGCGTGCCCACGAGCAGTCCGAACTGCGTGTCGGTCAGCCCCAGGTCCTTTTTGATCTGGATGCCGATGATGGCGAAGATCGTCCACACGGCGAAGCAGACGGTGAACGCGATCGTGGAAAGCCAGAGCGCCCGGCTCCGGTCTGCTGGTCTAACGGCATCGTTCGGCATGCCCGCCCCCTGCAATCAAGTGATCCAACCCGAGTGACGAGGGGAGCGTTGACAGCGCGGAGAGGGGGCTCGTTTGACGTCGATCAAAGGCGGTAAGTGCTAGCGATCATTCAAGAATTAGAGAGACGCCGGTCAAGTACCCGAGCCGCGTCGCGCAGCTCCGCCGCCCATAAAAGCGTCAAAACGACTTGACCAAAGTCATGTCCGGCGTTGTATTGACCCGATCATCCGTGCCCTGGTGAACCGCCCATGCGGCCTGAAGACATCGAGGAGATGCGCAAGCTGCCCCTGTTCGCGGAGGTGGCCCCCTCGCACGTCGAGGCCATGCTGCGGCCGGCGTTCCTTCAGCGTTTCCCCGCTCACGTGGAGCTGATCCACGAGGGCGATCCTGCGGATTTCCTCCACGTCGTCGTCGAGGGCCAGGTCGAAGTCTTTTCCGCCTACCGCGACCGGGAGACGACGGTATCGGTGCTCGGGCCGGGGCACAGCTTCATCGTCGCCGCCGTCATTCTCGATCGGCTGTACCTGAAGTCCGCCCGTGCCCTCACGCCCGCCCGCGTGTTGCTGCTGCCGGCGGAAGCCGTGCGGAAGGCCTTCGGCGAGGACGCGGCTTTTGCCCGCGCGCTCGCCGTCGAACTGGCCTTCGCCTACCGCGGCGTCGTCAAGGAGCTCAAGAACCAGAAACTGCGCTCGAGCCTCGAGCGGCTCGCCAACTGGCTCGTCGCCCGCAACACCGAGACGGGCGGCCGCAACCGTTTCGAGCTGCCGTTCGAGAAGAAGGTGCTGGCGTCCCGCCTCGGCATGGCACCGGAAGTGCTCTCGCGCTCCTTCGCCGCGCTCGTTCCCTACAAGGTGCGCGTCAACGGCCCCACCATCGAGATCGGCGATCTCGACGCATTGCTCCTCCTGGCGAAACCCGCCGCGACCATCGATGACCCTCTGACCTGACCCGCCGCGCGGCTTGCGTACGCTCCCGGCCTGGAACAGGGCTATGCAAAGCCGCGTTGTCCGGGCATTCCGATGCGGGAGCCGATCATGATCATGGAAAACGCCTATCGCGCCACGAACTGCATGCGCATGGCGTGCCTCTACGTCGAGGACGGCCGGCTGAAGGAGGCCGAACAGCTGGTGCGCGACGCCAAGGATCTTGCCGAGAAACTGCTCGAAGAGATCCACGCCGAGGACGCCGCGGCGTCCTTCCCGGCGGGCCGTGGCACCCCGCATGCAGATCCGCTGAGGTAATCATCCGTGCTGCAGGATGCGGACAAGGCGGCCGAGGCCATTCTGGGCGCGCGCGATGCCATCAAGATGGAGATGTGGGGCGAGGCGCTGCGGCGCCTCAACGAGGCCCAGGAGAAGCTGACCGTTCTGCTGCGCGAGGCCGGGGAGAAGAGCCGTGCCGTGATGCAGGCGCCGAAGGGCGACACCGCAGACCGGGAATAAAACGGCATCGCGTACGTTAGCGTCCTCACCTCGCTCTAGCTCAGGCTTGGCCTTCGGCTTAAGCCTCTGGAGGTCTTCGGCGCCAGACGAGAGCGGGGCTATGCAGCGTTACTTCCTCAACATCATCGACAGCCACGGCCGCCTGAACGATCCGGAAGGCTCCCATCACCCCGACATCGCCGCAGCGCGGGCCGAAGCCATCGCCAGCGCGCGCGAACTCATGTGCCACGCCATCACCGCGGAAGGCCGCATCGGCCTCCACCGCGTCGTCGAAATCACCGACGAACACGGCCACGTGCTCCTCGAAGTCCCCTTCCGCGAGGCGGCGGCGTAGGGCGCGCCTTCAGCACTCGCCCACGACCTTAAACTCTTCTTGGCGTATGCGTCGCCGCTGAAGCCGCTCAAGCACAGGCTCAAGAGC
>RXJK01000380.1:22726-32322 GCA_003963125.1 Hyphomicrobiales bacterium | reverse complement strand
GCTCTTGAAGCGGCTCAGGGCGCGCGGCGTCGCCATGCTGCTGATCGAGCACGACATGACGTTCGTGATGGGGCTGTGCGACCATCTCTACGTGCTGGACTTCGGACAGCTGATCGCGGAGGGCGCGCCGGAAGCCGTGCGGTCGAACCCCGCCGTGCTCGATGCCTACCTCGGGGCCGACGCATGATCCTGAGCGTCACGGACCTGCACGTCTCCTACGGCCCGGTGCGCGCGGTGCGTGGGCTCGACCTCAGCGTCGGCGAGGGCGAGATCGTCGCGCTGATCGGCGCCAACGGCGTCGGCAAGACGACGACGGTGAAGGCCATCGCGGGGCTTCTCCCGTTCACCGGCAGCATTCGCTATGCGGGAGCCGACCTGACGCCGAACCGGGCCGAAGCAAACGTCGCGCGCGGGCTTGCGCTGGTGCCGGAAGGGCGCGGCATTCTGAAACGCATGACGGTGGAAGAGAACCTGCGCATGGGCTTCTACGCGCGGGCGAAGGCCGACATCGCGGGCGAACTCGAAGCGACCTACGCGCGCTTTCCCATCCTCGGCGAACGGCGCAACGGCATGGCCTACCAGCTTTCGGGCGGCGAACAGCAGATGCTGGCGATCGCGCGCGCCGTGCACGCCAAGCCGCGGCTGTTGCTTCTCGATGAGCCCTCGCTCGGCCTTGCGCCGAAAATGACGGAGCGCGTGTTCCGCCTGATCGGCGAACTCCGCAAGGAGGGGATGTCAGTGCTCCTCGTCGAGCAGCGCGCCCGCCAGACGCTCGAGATCGCCGACCGCGCCTACGTGCTCGAGAACGGGCGCGTGATCGCGGAGGGGCGCGCCGGCGACATCGCGCGCGATCCCAAGCTCGCCGAAGCCTTCCTCGGCGGTCACGCGGGCGCATAGCCTGCGCGCCATTGTATCCAGATCAGACGCAGTCTGACTGCAGCGCACCGGATTGTCGGACCGGGCATCTGCTCCCTATTCCTGTGCACGTCCATTGCGTGCGCCGCGGGCGCAAGAGCGAACCGACATGCAGATCCAACGCGAACGTCCGCAGAAAAGCCCCTGCAACCCATCGGCGGCCCGAGCGGCCGCCTGAACAGAAACACCGATCACGGAGACTTCCCCATGAGCAAAGTTCTCGTCCTCTACTATTCGAGCTATGGCCACATCGAGACGATGGCGGAAGCCGTGGCGCAAGGCGCACGCGGGGCCGGCGCCGATGCTGTCGTCAAACGCGTGCCGGAAATCGTGCCCGAAGAGATCGCGCGCAAGTCGGGCTTCAAGCTCGACCAGAAGGCGCCGGTGGCGACGGTTGCCGAGCTGCCCGAGTACGACGCCATCATCCTCGGCGTGCCGACGCGCTTCGGCAACATGCCGGCGCAGATGAAGAACTTCCTCGACCAGACCGGCGGGCTGTGGGCGCAGGGTAAGCTGATCGGCAAGGTCGGCAGCGTGTTCACGTCGACGGCGACGCAGCACGGCGGCCAGGAGAGCACGATCCTCTCGACGCACACGGTGCTGCTGCACCACGGCATGGTGATCGTCGGGCTACCTTATGCGTTCGCGGGCCAGATGGGCGTCTCGGAGGTCACGGGCGGCTCGCCCTATGGCGCCTCGACCATCGCCAACGGCGACGGATCGCGGCAGCCGTCGGAGAACGAACTCGCCGGCGCGCGCTTCCAGGGCCGCCACGTCGCGCAGATCGCAAACAAGCTGCGCGCGTGATCGCGAGGCGGCGTCAATAATTTACGGTTTGGCGGAGCGTCTCGTCCTCGTGCGAGGCGCGCGCTCCTGCCAGCCGTCGACCTCATCCTCCCAGCCCTCCTTGCCGATCAGGGGCACGAAGCGTACGCCGGCCACATCTTCGTAGCTCCAATCGCCGTCGGACGTCCGCGTGACCCGCACAAGCTCCTGCGTGCTGGGGTCCTTGCCCACGGGAATGACGAGCCGCCCGCCGACCTTCAACTGATGCATGAGCGAGGGCGGCACATCGGGCGCGCCCGCAGAGACAAGGATGGCGTCGAACGGCGCCTCCGTCGCCCAGCCCTGCGTGCCGTCGCCATGCCGCACGTGCACGTTGCTGCATCCGGCCGCGGCGAGATTGTCGGTGGCGAAGCGGACCAATGCGCCGATGCGCTCGATGGTGAAAACTTCGCCGGCTATCTTGGAAAGCACGGCCGCGGCGTAGCCCGAACCGGCGCCCACCTCGAGAACCTTTTCGCCGCCTCGCAAGCCCAGCGCCTCGATCATGAAGCCGACGATGTAGGGCTGCGAGATGGTCTGCCCGGCACCGATGGGGAGGGGATGATCTTCGTAGGCGTGGGCGCGCTGGTCCTCAGGCACGAACAGCTCGCGGGGCACGCTGCGCATGGCGTCGAGCACGCGGCGGTCACGGATGCCGCGCGCCTCGATCTGGCGTTGGACGAATGCGTCGCGCTCTCTTTGGGGTGCGAGCATGCTGGGCCTCCGCTGCTCACGGCCTCGATGAAAACAGGAGAGGTGCACGACAGCGGCCGGCTCCTTGATCTCTGTCAACCGAGCCCCTGAAAGGAAACGGGGCCCCTTTCGGGACCCCGCAAAAATGCAGTGCGTTCGCCGTTAGCGGCCACCGCCGCCGCCACCAGCACCACCGCCGCCTGCGCCGCCACCGGCTCCGCCGCCAGCACCTGCGCCGCCACCGCCCGCACCGGCACCAGCGCCGCCGGAACCGGAGCCCGCGCCGCTACCTGCACCCGGCTGGTTGCCGTCGGGACGTTCCGGCGGGCTCAAGGAGCGCGAACCGGAGCTGCTGGGAGAGGACGATGCTCCTGGAGGAGCATTCGGTTTCTGGTAGTTGTCGCGAGGACCCGAGCTTGTCTGGGCGCTCGCGGCAAGCGGGACCAAAATGGCGGCCGCCGCAATCAAAAACGTCAAAACGCGCATACTTACCTCCGTGGTTTCGTCCAGAGGCAACGGGGCGGAGAGGCCGATGTTCCTGATTAAAGCTGCGGAACTGTCCGGCCGACACCGCGCGCAAGCGCGCAAAAAAAAGGAGGTTCCCGAGCATCGCCGGGAACCTCATCTCAGTCTCGGTCGCCGCTCGAACGTTATGGCGTCTTGGCCGGCGGAGTTGACGGCGTCGTTGCCGGTGGCGTGGTCGAAGCCGGCGGCGTCGTCGACGGTGTCGTGGTTGGCGCCTGGGCGCTGGGGCTCGTCGAGCGCGGCGTGGTGCTGCCGTTGTACATGTTGTAGGCGATCAGGCCCACGAGCAGCAGGAACACGACGCCGAGCACGGCGGGAAACACGCCCCAGGAGCCGTCCTCGTTGCGCATGTTCATGCGACGGCCGGTCGTTGTTCCCGTCGTCGTTCTGTTGTCGGGGTCTCGTTGATAGGTCACGTTACGCCTCCGTTGACTGGATCATGCCCTGTCAACAGCAGACGTTCGATCTCGTTCCAAAGTCTCGGCTCACGCTTTGCAGCGCAGACGCGAGCGTGGTCTCCTAGACGACCTCGTTGCGCAGCTTTGCCGCCGGGTCGTGGGCCAGCTTGTCGAGGTTGTCGAGGAGGAGATCGATCACGTTGTCCTCGTACGCGCGCGTCTCGCCGGCCGTATGCGGTGTGATGAGCGCGTTCTCGAAGCGCCAGAGCGGGGACGTTGCGGCAAGCGGTTCTTCCACCGTCACGTCGATGCCCGCTCCTGCAATGCGCCGCGATTGCAAAGCCTCGATCAAGGCGGGCTCATCGACGACCGCGCCGCGCGCGACGTTGACGAGGACAGCGGAGGGCTTCATCGCAGCGAAGGCTTCGGCGCCAATGAGCTTCGTCGTCTCGGGCGTCAGCGGGCAGGTCAGGACCACGATGTCGGCCTGGGGCAGAATGGCTTGCAGTTCCTTGATGCTGCGCACCTCGTTCGCCGGCCCCGGATCTCCGCCTGGATTGCGCTTCACGCCGATGACGCGCATGTCGAAGGCGCGGGCCAGCTGCGCGAGCCGCTGGCCGATGCGGCCGTAGCCCACGATCAGCATGGTCTTGCCGGCGCTCTCGTCCTCGCGCGCGCCGATGTCCGAGATCATGCCGCGCCAATGCTGCTTGGCCTGGTTGTCCCGCCCCGTGTGGATGAGCCGCTTCAGGGCGAGCATCAGCGCCATGGCGTGCTCGGCCACTGCAACCTCGTTGGCGCCTTGCGCACTCGCGAGCCGAACGCCCGCCGCTTTGAAGCGCGCCTGGTCATACTGGTTGATGCCGGCGCTGATCGACTGGACGAACCGGAGCCGCGGCGCGCTGTCGAGGATCTCGTTGCGCCAGAAGCCCGACACGACGATCACGTCGGCCTCCGGCGCGCGCGCCAGCAGATCCGGCACCGTCTTCACCTCGAAATGGGAAAGGCCCGTCTCACGCAGCGCGAAGCGCGGGCCCATCTGGTAGGCCGGGTGGGCGAAGCAGATCCGGAGATCCTGGCGGGGCGGAAAAGGCTTGGACATCGTGTCGGTCTCGAGCGTTGCGTCAGCGGGTGTTGCTGCCGGTGAAGGGATCGGCCACGCGGGGCCAATAGGGGGTGGCAAGCTTGGTGTAGGGGATCGCGGCGAAGTCGGGGCCGACCGCGCCGTGCGCTGCAACGTAGCGCACCTCCGAGGCGACGGGCGCGAAGGCGGCGTAGAAGTGCTGCATGGATTTGACGACGACGAGCTTCTTGTCGTCGAGCCGGCAGCCGAGGCCCGTGAAGCCGTCCGGCGCGAAGGCCCGCTGGCGCACGCTGACGAGGATGATGTGGATGCCGTCGGCTTCGACCCAGGCCGCGGGGCCGAGCTTGGCGCGGCCGCCGCTCAAGCCCGCCTGCGTGTGCTCCGGCGTCACGCCGCGGACGGTGACGGTGAGGTCGACCGGATCGCCGGAGGCCGGACCCATCTTGCCGCCGATGCGCAGGTCGAACGTCGAGCCGACGCCGGCTTCGAGGCACATCTGCGCGGAGACGGGGTCCCAGTAGAGGCCGGTCGCCACGTCGCGCACCTTGCGTTCGACGAGGCGTTTGAGGACCGACGTGCTGTCGCTCGCCGCGCCCGCGCCGGCGTTGTCGGCCACGTCGGCGAGGACGATGGGCTTGCCCGCGCTGTTCTTGCTCGCGCGATCGATGGCCTGATCGATGCTGTCGTAGGGCGTCGAGGTGGCTTGGCGCATCTCCCAGATTTCCCGGCCGAGCTGCGCGGCGAGCCGTTCGGCTTTCCTCATGTCGCCATCCGCCACCACGACGACCTTGGAGCCGACGTCGGGCACGTCGCCCCAGGGAAAGCCGTGGCCGAAGGAGACGGAGAGGATGCCGTCCTTGCCTTCGAGATCCTTCATGCGCTTCACGAACGTGCGCATGGGTTCGTCCGGCGTGCGCCACAGGCTGATCATGCGGCAGTCATGATAGGCCATGACCGGGGCGACCTCGCCTTTGCGGGCGCCGACGGTCAGCGTGTAGAGCTCGCGCGCGCGCTCGGCGATGTCGGTGTGAGGATACTCCTTGAAGATCACCATCACGTCGGACTTCGTGCGCATCTCTTCGGTGAGATGGCAATGCAGGTCGAGTTCGACGCCGATCTTGGCATCGGCGCCCACCACCTTGCGGACATGGGCGATGGTGTCGCCCTCGCAGTCGTCATAGCCATGCGCGACCATCGCGCCGTGCAGGAACAGCAGCACGACGTCGACGGGCATGGCGGCCTTGAGATCCGCAATCAGCGTGTCGCGCAGATGTTCGTAAACGGACTTGAGCGTGAGGCCTGCGGGCTGGGCGAACGTCGAGATGCTCTCGACGATGCTATGGCCATCGGCCTCGCCCATGCGGCGCCACTCGATGAGGGGGATGTTGCCGAGGCGCGGGGGGTGACGGCTGCCGTCGTTGCGGAAGAATTCGCGCTCGAGAAACGCTGCATGGCCCGTCGGGATCGGCGAAAAGGTATTGGTCTCGGTGGCAAGGGTCGCCATAAAGATTTTCACGGGGACATGGCCTTTCAAAATCAGTGCTATGGGCGCCGGACTTCACTTGCCGAATGGCGGATTGTCAACCGCCCGCGGGGGCCGTCCCGCGCATAATGGGAGGCACCTGTGCGGGATCGGGATTTTTCGGGAAAGTCCGTGCGCGTGATCGGCGGTTCGAGCGGCATCGGCAACTGAATTGCGCACAAGTTTGCCCAGCGCGGCGGCAAAGTCTTCGTCACGGCGGCGCGCAATGCTGCACAGGATTTCGAGGGCGCCGCGGCGGTGTGATCCCATCCCGAGGGAGCGGCAAAAGGGCTCACTGCTTCGCGCGGGATCTCGGGCATTGTCGCGCAGAAGCTCAGAGGCACGAGGACCCATGCGCACGAACCTATCGGTCGATGGTGACAGGCTGTGGCGCACGATCGCGGCATCCGCGGAAATCGGCAAAGGCCCCAAGGGCGGACTGCGGCGGCTGGCGCTCGGCGACGATGACAAGGCCGTGCGCGATCTCTTCGGCAATTGGGCGCGCGAGAGTGGCTATGGCCTCAAGGTCGACCGGCTCGGCAACATGTTCGTGCGCCGCGAGGGGACCGATCCGGCGCTGCCGCCGGTCCTGATCGGCAGCCATCTCGACACACAGGCCGCGGGCGGCCGCTTCGACGGCATCCTCGGGGTCTTGTCGGGCCTGGAGGTTCTGCGCACCCTCGACGATCTCGGCATCAAGACGAAGCGCGCGATCGAAGTGGTCAACTGGACCAACGAGGAGGGCGCGCGCTTCTATCCACCGATGATGTCGTCGCTCGCGTTCTCGGGTCAGGCGACGGTGGAATGGGCCAACGAGCGCACGGACAGGGCGGGCGTGCGGTTCGGCGATGAACTGAAACGCATCGGCTATGCGGGGCCCGAACCCGTGGGCGGGCGCGCGCTCGATGCATATTTCGAACTGCACATCGAGCAGGGGCCGCGGCTTGACGCGGCGGGCATCCGCGTCGGCGTGGTGACGGGCGGATTTCCAACGCGCGGCATGCGCATCGAGATCACGGGCGAGACGGCGCATGTCGGCCCCACCGCCATGGCGCGGCGCCAGAACGCGCTCGTGGCCGCAGCGCATGTCGCGGTCGCCATCGACGAGATCGGCTGGCGCTACGCGCACGCAGAAGGCAAGACGACGGCCGCACGGCTCGACCTCTGGCCGAACCTGCCGGGCATCATCTCCGAGCGTGCGACGCTGTTCTGCGACCTGCGACATCCGGAGGCTGCGGGCCTCGCGCAGATGGAGGCCGAGATCGAGACGGCACTGCCCGATTGCGCGCGGCGCGGCCGGTGCAAGGTCGAGATCGCGGAGCGCTGGGGCTTCAGCATGATGGGCTTCGATCCGGATCTGATCGGCCTCATCCGGCAGGCGGCGGCCGACGTCGGCGAGCCGACCATGGACCTGTGCTCGGAAGCGGGCCACGACAGCTACAACGTCGCGACCGTCTGCCCGGCGGCGATGATCTTCACGCCCTGCACGGGCGGTATCAGCCACAACGAGGCGGAAGACGCGACGCTCGAGGCGACACTTCCCGGCGTCAATGTGCTCCTGCGCGCCGTGATCGCGCGGGCCAACCGATAGCTACTTGCGCGGCGCCATGCGCTCCGCAGGTGGCGCGATCTCGGTGACGAGGTCGCGCACGAGGTCCTTGTTGGCGAGCGGCGCGATCGTCATCTCGCGGGGCTCGAGACGCGCGAGGCACGCGTACTCGACCGCGCCGTCGACCTCCATCATGCATTCCTTGCACGCGTTGGCGTTGAGGCAGGCGTAGCGGAACGCGAGCGTCGGATCCTTGTGGACGCGGATCCAGCGCAGGGCATCGAGCACGGACTGGCCGTCCTCGTAGGGGACCTCGAAGGTGTCGGTGCGGTCCGCGCTGCCGGCGCCGCCGCGGCGGATGGAAAGGCGCGAGACGTGGCTCATTGCGCGGCCTCCTTGGCGGCGAGGACGGGACCACGCGCGATATCGAGGCCAGCAGCGCCGAGGGTGATGGTCTGGTTGCAGGCCCAGTCGTCCTGCATGGCGGGGAAGTCCTCGCGCTGGTGGGCGCCGCGGCTTTCCTTGCGCAGGAGTGCTGCCTCGACCACGGTCTCGGCGACGAGCAGCATGTTGCGCAGGTCGAACCAGTCGAGGCGCCGTGCATCGAAGGCACCCGGAGCGCCGGGCGGTGCTGAGCCGACGCGCGCGGCGAGTGCTGCGATCCTTTCGCGGCCCTGAGCCAGCTTTTCCTGCGTGCGGAATGGGCCAACGTTTTCCCACATGATGGCCTGCAACTCCGCGACCAGTGCGGCAGGGTTTTCGGCTTCGGCTCCGACGGCGGAGATCAGCGCGAGCGCGCTGTCTGCATCCGAGGCCCGGAACGCCACGCTCGAAGCGCCAGCGCGGATCGCCTCGGCTGCCGTGCGGCCGGCCCGGCGGCCGAATACGAGCGCTTCCGTGATGGCATTGCCGGACAGGCGGTTCGCACCGTTGGCGCCGCCGACCGCCTCACCTGCTGCGAGGAGGCCCGGCACGCCGGTCTCCATGCGCGTGTCCACGGAGATGCCGCCCATGTGGTAGTGCGCGATGGGCGCGACCTCCACGGGCATCTTGGTCAGGTCGATGCCGTTGCGGGCGATCTTGTCGATGACGGGGCCGAAGGCGGCTTTGAGCTCAGCCTCGCTCAGGTGCATGAAGCTCAGGTACGCCCCGCCGTGGGGCGAGCCGCGGCCGGCTTCGACTTCCTTGGTGATGGCGTAGGTGGCAAGGTCGCGCGTAATGACGTAACGGCCGCTTTCCGCGGTGCCGTAGCGGTGCGTGAACTCCTCCATCTGGCCGTTGAGCAGGCGGCCGCCGAGCTTGTAACGGAAGGGGTCCCACATGATGGGATCGAGGCCGATCATGCGCGGCGCGAGATGCCCGATCGGGAAGAACTGCACGAACTCCATGTCGATGAGCTTCGCGCCGGCGCGGAGGCCGAGCGCGTAGCCGTCGCCGCCCATGTTGGCGGAGGCGCTGTTGCGGCGGTAGAGGCGCGTCAGCCCGCCGGTGGCGATGATCGTGACGCCGGCGGCGATGGTGACGGGTGCGCCCGAGCTCATGTCGACACCGGCGGCGCCGGTCACGGCGTCGCCGTTGCGCACGAGATCGACCACCAATACGTCGCCGAGGCGGCGCACCGTTTTGTGCTTGTGCAGCGCCGTGCGCAGCGTCTTAGAGACGGCGGGGCCGGTATTAAGGAAATCGACGTAGACGCAGCGGGGGCGATCGTGGCCCGGTGCATGCGCCGACTTGATGTGGTCGCCGTTGCGCGCCCAGCCGACGCCCCAGCGGTCCATCTCCAGGATGCACTCGGGGCCCTCTTCGCACAGCAGGCGTGAGAGCCGCTCGTCGCACAAGCCACGCCCCGCTGCGAGCGTATCGGCCAGATGGAAGGCGGGATCGTCCGGTCCATCCTGCCCGAGCGCTACGGCGACCGTCATCATGGCCATGACGGTGGCCCCGCCCCGGCCGATTAGGGCCCGATCGAGAAGAAGCACTTTCGCGCCGCCGCGGGCGGCCTCGATGGCGGCGTACATGCCAGCTCCGCCCGCGCCGATCACGAGGACGTCGGTTTCGAGATGGATCGGCCGGACTTGGGGCATC
>RXJK01000380.1:0-22676 GCA_003963125.1 Hyphomicrobiales bacterium | reverse complement strand
AATATCGTTCATTTTGCTTCTTAGGGGACGAGCGACCCTTTTTGAATGCCGCGGAGGCGCGCAGTTGCTTTGCGGCCAGCGCGCCCCTGTAGAGGATCATGGTCGTGGATACGGGGCGCCGGCCGCTCACAGGGCGCTGGACCGGTGCCACAATTCGCCACATGTTGAGACTATGGCTCGTGCCCATGATCGGGTCCGGATGGGGATGCCGCCCGTGCAGCCTGTGTTGAGGATCGTCGCCATCGTCTGCGCCGCGGCCCAGCTGCTCTGGACCGGGCCGGTTGCTGCGGCCGAACCCCAGGCGTTTCAGCCCGACACGCCCGAAGCGCATGCTCTCGCATTTCTCAAGACGCTGCCGCGCGAATGGTCCGGTACGTCCGACCACGACTGCCATACCTACGAGGACAAGAACCTCGAGCAGCTGCAGCCAGCGTTCATCGTGGCAGCAGCGGCCTTCCTGAAGGCGTTCGTCGCGACGCACGGCATCGTGACCATTACCTCCGCCTATCGCTCCGTCGATGAGCAGGTGTGCGTGTGCTACGGCGAGAAGGGGCCCTGCGCCGGCAAGCCGGTCACCGTCGTTACCAAGACAGGGCCGCAGGTGATCAAGCCTGTGGGCATGTCGCGGCACCAGATGGGTATCGCCATGGACGTGCGCCCGGGCGCGGGGACGGAAGCCGAGTTCATGTGCCTGCAGGAATTCGCCCGCGCCAACCCGCAGTTCGGCGTGTATTTCCCGATCGGGCGGATCGACTGGCCGCACATGGAATTGGCCGGTTCACGCGGCCCCGCCATCAAGCTCGCCTCGATCGGTCCGCCGAACGCGGTGGCGGCCGCCAAGATCACGCCGTGCCAGAAAATGCGCGTGATGCTCACCCACGACGTCCTGGATTGACGAGTGGCGCGTGCGTCGTGTCTCCTTAAGGCCAAGCTCTAGGGGACATTATGCAAATGAAACTTCGCAATCTGTTTTTGACGCTCGTGTTGCTGGCCGGCGGATCGATGCCGGCCGTGGCGCAGGAGCCGATCGAAATCTTCGACGCGCACCTGCACTACAACTGGGAGCCCAAACCCTACTTTCCGCTCGCCGACGTCCTTGCGCTGTTCAAGAAGGAGCGTGTCACCGGCATCCTCGCAACGAGCCGGCCGAACACGGGCACGCACGCGCTCGTCGACGCGAAACCCGAGGGATTGTGGGTGGTGCCGTTCCTGCGCCCCTACCGCATCCGCGCCGACATCGGCACGTGGATGAACGATCCGACGATCTTTTCGCTCATCGAGGAAGAGTACAAGCGCGGGTATTACCGGGGCATCGGCGAGTTCCACCTCACGGGCAAGGCGGCCGCCACGGACTGGGTCAAGCGCACGGCGGAGTTTGCGGCGGCGCACAATCTCTACCTGCATGCGCATGCCGACGACGAGGCCGTCGAGATCCTGTTCCGGCATGCGCCGGGCTCACGCATCATCTGGGCGCACACGGGCTTCTCGCTGAGCCCCGTGCGCGTCGAGGAGATGCTGCGGAAATACCCGATGCTGTGGGGCGAACTCTCCTATCGCGGCGGCATCACGGAAGGCGGCGGTGTGCTCACGCCCGAATGGCGCCGCCTGTTCGTGACCTATCCCGACCGCTTCCTGCTCGGCTCCGACACCTGGATCAACGAACGCTGGGCGTCCTACAGCGCCATCATGACCGAGTATCGTGGCTGGCTGAAGCAACTCCCGCCCGATGTGGCGGCGAAGATCGCCAACGGCAACGCGAAGCGGCTCTTCGCAGCCCCCTGATGCAGGCTCAGCCGCGCCAGTTGCGCTTGAGATTCTCGGTCTGCTCCCAGAACAGGTGCTGCGGCCCGAGGCTGCGGATATCGGGCGCGCCGATCTGGGCCATGGTGCGGTCGATCTCGTCGCGGAAGATGTCGAGCGCGCGGGCGGCGCCCGGAATGCCGGCGGCTGCCGCGCCATAGAGCGTCGCGCGTCCGACGAACACGAACTTCGCCCCGAGACACAGCGCGGCGACGATGTCGGAGCCGCGGCGGATGCCGCTGTCGTACATCACCGTGAGCTTCTCGCCGGCCGCCGCAACGATCGCCGGCAGCACCTCGATCGGTCCCGGCGACTTGTCGAGCTGACGGCCGCCGTGGTTCGACACCATGATGCCGTCGACGCCGAGGGCGGCGCAGCGCACCGCGTCGTCCGGGTGCATGATGCCCTTGATGACGAGGTTGCCTTTCCACTGCCGGCGGAACTTCTCGATGTCGGCCCAGGTGCAGGGCGAGGGCGTTTGCTGCGACACGAACTCGGCGACCTGGTCTGGCGTGGCGCCCGCCGGCGCGTACTTTGCCCAATTGCAGAACAGCGGCATGCCCGTGCGCGCGTATTCGGCAAGCCAGCCCGGATGCATGCAGGCTTCGAGCTTGGTCTTGAGGGTCATTTTCAAGGGCCGCGTGAAGCCGTTGCGCATGTTGCGCTCGCGCTTGGACCCCACCGGCACATCGACGGTGATGACGAGCGTGGAGAGGCCTGCGTCCTGCGCGCGCTTCACCTGGTCTTCCGAGATGGTGCGGTCCTTGGCGCAATAGAGCTGGTACCAGCCGTGCTCGGGTGCGATGCGGCCCAGGTCCTCGATCAGGCCGGTCGACACGCCGGACATGATGAAGGGCACGTTGGCATCGCGGGCCGCGCGCGCGAGCATCAGGTCGACACCAGGACGGAAGAGGCCGGCCAAGCCCGTGGGGGCGATCCCGACGGGGCTGGCGTAGGTCCGCCCGAATAGCTCGGTGCTCTGGTCGCGCGTGGCGACGTCGATGCCGTAGCGCGGCACGAGGCATACGTCCTGGAAGGAGGAATAGTTGCGGGCGATGCCGTGCTCGTCGTCGAGGCCACCCTCGATGAAGTCGAACGCGATCTTGGGTAGGCGGCGCCGGGCGAGCTGGCGCAGGTCGTCGAAATTGATCGCGGCGGCGACGGCGCTGGACACGGGTGCTTCCCCCTCACGAAATCTTGTCTGGCGCGGCACGTGCTGTTCTTGCCACGCGTTTCCTCGGGAAGGTGCAGCAAGGCTCGGGGCCCCACAAGACCCCGACGGCAATTCACTCTCTCCGATTGGTGGCAGATGCGCGGCCCTCCGGCTTCCCTCGGCGGCTCAGCGGGGCTAGGAAAGGGCTGGATCGGCATCCGGCACAGGTGACATGCGCAAGGCTCTGGAAATTCTGCTCGTTCTGGCGGGCCTGCTGGCTCTGTCCCTCGCCAGTGCGCAGGCGGCGGAACTCGTCATGTTCGACGATCCGACCTGCGTCTGGTGCCGGAAGTGGCTGCGCGAGGTGGGGCCGGGCTATCCGCATAGCGACGAGGGGCAACTGGCACCGCTGCGCCGGATCGACATCAAGAACCAGACGGCATCGGGCGTCGCGCTGAAGACCAGCGTGACGGCGACGCCGACGTTCGTGGTTGCGGACGACGAGGGGCGTGAGATCGGCCGTATCGCCGGCTATCCCGGGGCCGACTTCTTCTATCCCGCCCTCGACGAGATCCTGGCCAAGCTGCCGGGCAAGGCGCGGGGGAAGCCGGCGCTGCGGGAGACGCACCTCATCACCGGCCCGCGCGACGGGGGAGCCGAATGAAGCCGCGCACGTTCGTCGTCTGCCACGGGGCTTGGTCGGCCGCGTGGGCGTGGAAAAAGGTGCGGCCGCTGCTGCGGGCCAAGGGCCATGAAATCTTCACGCCGACCAACACCGGCCTCGGCGAGCGGGCGCACCAGACGGGGCCCGGCGTCGACCTCGAGATGCACATCGCGGATGTGCTCGGCGTGATCGAGATGGAGGATCTCGAGGGCGTCGTGCTCATCGGGCACAGCTACGGCGGCATGATCGCCACGGGCGTCGCGGACCGTGCGCGGGACCGGATCGCGCAGGTGATCTACGTCGATGCGCACGTGCCGGGCGACGGCCAGAGCCTGCAGGACATCACGCCCGGGCGGCCGCTCAATGGCCCGGCGCCCTTTACGCCAGGCGGCGCGCAGCAGGACTGGCTGATGGCGCCCAACGCCAGCCCGTCGGATACGTCACAGGAGGATCTCGCCTGGATCGCACCGCGCCGCAAGCCGCAGTCGAAAGCGACCTTCACGCAGAAGCTCATCCTGCGCAACGGGCCGCTGAAGCTGCCGCGGGCCTACGTCCACTGCACGAAGAAGGACGGGCCGGATGTGTTCGCGCAGTACCGGCGCTTCAAGGACGATCCGGCGTGGGTGTTCGTGGAGATGGATGCGAGCCACAGCCCGAACGTCACGGCGCCGGAGGCGCTGGTCGACGTGCTGCTGGGGCT
Organism: Hyphomicrobiales bacterium; assembly: GCA_003963125.1. Lineage (GTDB taxonomy): Bacteria > Pseudomonadota > Alphaproteobacteria > Rhizobiales > Hyphomicrobiaceae > AWTP1-13. Next base: position 18,359 of record RXJK01000380.1, on the reverse strand, counting down.
CGTGCGCTAGATGCAGCCCTCAGGCCTTCTTCTCCACGGCGAACTCGAGGGGCAGGGCGGTCGTATACTTGATCTGCTCCATGGCGAAGGCGGACGACACCTTCGAGATGTCGATGCGCGAGATCAGCTTCTTGTAGAAGGCGTCGTAGGCGGCGATGTCGCGCACCACGACGCGCAGCAGGTAATCGACTTCGCCGGACATGCGATAGAACTCGGCGACCTCCGGGAAATCGACCACCGCCTTGTGGAAGCGCTCGAGCCAGTCGAGGGTGTGCTGGTCGGTTTTGATCGAGACGAAGACCGTGACGCCGGCATTCACCTTCTGCGCGTCGAGCACGGCGACGCGGCGGCGGATGACGCCCAGTTCCTCGAGCTTCTGGATGCGGCGCCAGCAGGGGGTCGTGGACAGCCCCACCTCCTTGCCGATCTCGGCAACGGCCCGCGTGCAGTCCTGCTGCAGGATGCGGAGAATTTTGACGTCCATCTCGTCGAGCATGTCGAGGGGCCTTTGCCGCAAATCATTAGAATGTTTTTCTAACAAACGCCGCGCATGAAGCCAAGCTGGGAACTGTATTCTCCTTAAGAGCCGATGTCCGCAACCCCCTGCTAGAAGACGACCGCCATGAAGCCGATCATTCCGCTGAACCCGCAATTTGCCGTCACCGGCGCTCTGGACCCTGCCGATTTCGCGGAAGCGGCGCGGCTCGGCTACCGGACGATCCTGTCCAACCTACCGGACGGCGAAATGCGGCAGATGCCGTCGAGCCAGGAGGCCGCACGGCTCGCGGCCGAGGCTGGCCTTGCCTATCGGCACATTCCGGCGACCCGCTTCGATGTGCTGGGCGAGGAGGTGCTCGGCGCGACCTTGCAGGCCGTGAGCGATCTGCCGGGGCCCATTCTCGCGCACTGCGCCTCGGGCATGCGCTCGGCGGTGGCCTGGGGTGGGGCTGCCGCGCGCTTCAACGATGCCGACGCCGTTCTCGCCAAGCTCGGCAAGGCGGGTTTCAATCTCGCGCCGCTGAAGAGCGAGTTCGCCGCACTGCGTCGGGCGGATGCCGGAGCACCGCCGCCGGCGCTCAAGATCGAGGGCTAGAGCAGGCGCCGGACTTCCTTGCGAAGGGCCGGCAGCAATTCGGCTTCGAACCATGGGTTCTTGGTGATCCAGGCGTTGTTGCGCCAGGAGGGGTGCGGCAGCGGCAGGTAGCGCGGGCGCTGCGACGAGGTGAGGATCGCTTTCCAGTTGCGCACCATCTCCGTCATGCCAGCGCGCGCGGCCTCCGCCGCGTGCCAGCGCTGCGCATAGCTTCCGACGAGCAGCACAAGATCGAGCTGCGGCATGGCCGCGAAAAGCTGCGGCCGCCAAGCGGGCGCGCATTCCTTGCGCGGCGGCAGATCGCCCCCGCTCGCATCGTGACCGGGGAAGCAGAACCCCATCGGCACGATGGCGATGCGGGCGATGTCGTAGAACTCCTCGGGCGTGACGCCGAGCCAAGCTCTCAGGCGATCGCCGGAGGGGTCGGTGAAGGGCACGCCCGAGGCGTGCACCCGCACGCCCGGTGCCTGGCCCGCGATGCACAGACGTGCGCTGCGGCTCGGGCGCAGGACGGGGTTGGGCGCGTGCGGAAGGGCCTTGCCTCGCGGGGCCTCGACGCAGATGCGGCAGGCCTTGATGCGCGCCACCAAGTCGTCGAGGGCATCGCGGGAAGCGGTGGCGCGCGGCATCAGACGTCGACGACGAGGCCGTCCTCGGCAAGGATCACGCGCGGATCGTGCACGTTGTGTCGGTTCTCCAGCATCACGGTCGCCATGTGCGTCAGCATCACCTTGCGCGCGCCGATGCGATCCAGGGCAGCCGAGATCGAGGCCCAGCTCATATGGTAGCGGGGCGCGCCGGCGTACTGATAGCACTCCATGATGTAGAGGTCGGCGTTGCGGCCGGCCGTGACGATTGTCTCGACCCACTCGCTGTCGCCGGTGAAGGCCAGCGTCTTGCCCTCGACGTCGAAGCGCAGCGCATAGGGCGGCGCGCCCGAGGCGTGCTGCACCTCGTAGGGCGTGACACGGACGCCGTCGATCTCGACCGTCTCTTCGCGAAAAAGCTCGCGGAACTGCATCGGGTAGGCGCGCTCCACCTTCGTCGAGCCCGGAAAGAGCACTTCGGCGGCGGACATGAAACGCTGCTCGAGGCCCGGAGGACCGGCGATGGTGAGGGGGACCTTGCGCTTCGTCACGTGCTGGGCATGCAGCATCCACCAGACGAGGCCCGAAAAGTGGTCGCCGTGAAGGTGCGAGATGAAGACCAGCGGGATCGTGTTGGGGTCGATGCCGAGACGGTTCAGACCGATCAGCGTGGTGGCGCCGCAGTCGATGAGGAAGCGGCCTTGCGCGCGCTCGACGAGGTAGCTCGTCTGCAGGCGACCGCCCGACCCGAACGCATCACCGCAGCCGACGACCTTCAGTTTCATGGTGCGCTCACGCCTTGGCGCTGGGGCGGGCCTGCACGTCGTCGTACCAGCGCGCGAGGTTCTTGAGGTTTTCGGGCCGCTGGATACGGGCCGGCCGCATGAAGTCGATGGCGACGAGCAGCGTGATATCGGCCACCGAGTAGGTGTCTCCGGCGATGTAACGGCTGGCGGCGAGGGCCGCGTCGATCTTTTCCAGTGCCTCGAGCGCCTTCGGCTTGTTGGCCTCTCCCCAGGCGGCGACTTGCGGCACTTCCAGCTTGGCCATGGCGGGGTGCAGATGGCGGAAGGCCTGGGCGACGCAGGCCAGCAGGTTGAGTTCGACGCGCCTATTCCACATCTCGACGATGGCCTGCGCCTTCGCCCCTTGTCCGAACAGGGCCGGTTCGGGCTGGATCGCCTCGAAGTAGCGGCAGATCGCCATGGTCTCGGAAATGGCCGTTCCGTCGTCGAGGACCAGGACGGGGACGCGCTGGAAGCTGTTAAGCGCTGTGAACTCTGGCGTCTTGAGGTTTCCGATCTCGTAGTCCTCGTAGGTCATCGGGATGCCCTTCTCGGCGAGAAAGATGCGCACCCGACGGGGATTGGGAGCCGTACGCGTCTCCAGGATCTTCATGACCGTTTTCTCTCTTGTCGCTTCCTCAGGCCAAGTCGTAACGGACCCGGGTAGTGCGTGCAACGCTGCTGCCGGGGCGGCAGCGCTCCAAGGTCCATGCAACCCGAGGGAAACGAGCGGTTAAGGCTTTGTGCGTACAAGATAGTCGTTGCCGTCCCTGCATTCCGAGGGCGGCCTGTTGCGGGTATCGGGATCGTTGCGCGCCATGAGTACTGAGACGCTGGCTCGAAGCGGCGGGACCGAGGGTTTCGCACCGGCGCGCCGGCGTGCTCCCGACCGCTCGGATCACTACGTGCGGGACGTGCGCGAGCGCATGACGCACGGCTCGCTGATCAAGCCCGAATTCGAATATGAGCTTCTGTCGACCCTCGCCCGCGCCGAAATGACGATCGGGCTGGCGCTGCCGGCGCTCGCTGTGGCTTTCGCCGCGGCCTTCCTGCTCTGGGCGCCCGCCGCGCATGTCGCAGGCTGGCTCGCGCTGGTGCTCCTCGCCAAGGGCGCGACGGCCTGGGTTTGCCAGCGTTTTCTTGCTGCGCCTCGCACCTCTGTGCATATCGGGTCCTGGCGGCATCGCTTTCTGTGCCTCGAGGCCGTGCATGCCGCCTCTTGGGCGGGGCTCGCGCCGATTGCCGTTCTGTCCGGCGATCCTTCCGCGCTCCTGTTCCTTGGCGTGGCCGTCGCTTCGGTGCTCGTCGTGCAGGTGGCCGTGGCCGCGCCGTCGCCGGTCGTGTTCCTTGCCGGAACCCTGCCGCTTACCCTCTCTTCCGCGCTGGCGTTGCTGTTTGCGGGGGGCGCCGTACCCTCGGTTCTCGCCGCCGTTCTCGCAGTCCTGCAAGGCGGCGCCTTCCTCCTGGCCCGATCCGGCCATCAGGCGGCGCTCGCACTGGTGGAGGTGAAAGCCGAGAAAGACGCGCTGATCGCGGAAGTCGAAGAGGAGAAGGGCGTCTGCAACGAGGCACGCCGCAACGCGGAATCTGCCAACGTTGCCAAGTCGCGGTTCCTCGCCACCATGAGCCACGAGCTGCGCACCCCCCTCAACGCCATCCTGGGCTTCTCCGAAGTGATGATGTGCGAAGTGCTCGGGCCGATGCAGAACCCGAGCTATCGCGAGTACGCCGGCAACATTCATCAGAGCGGCAAGCATCTCCTTCAGCTCATCAACGAGATCCTGGATCTGTCCCGGATCGAGGCCGGCCGCTACGAACTGCACGAGGAGGCCGTGCGCCTCTCCGACATCGTCGAGGACTGCCTGCGTCTTCTCCACCTGCGCGCCGAGAGCAAGGGCCTCGAAGTCGTGCTCGAATTCCACAAGGCCCTCGACATGATCTGGGCCGACGAGCGGGCCATGCGCCAGGTCTGCCTGAACCTGATCTCGAACGCGCTGAAGTTCACCCCCCGCGGCGGCCGGATCACGATTTTCGTGCGGGCCGAGGCGGACGGCAGCCAGGCGCTGATCGTGCGCGACACCGGGCCCGGCATCCCGAAGGACGAGATCCCGCGGGTGATGGAGGCCTTCGGCCAGGGCTCGCTCGCCCAGCAGACGGCCGAGGGTGGTACCGGGCTCGGGCTGACCATCGTGAACAATCTCGTCACCTTGCACGGCGGGCACTTCGAGATCAGATCGGAGCTGCGCAAGGGCACGGAAGCCATTGTGACCATGCCGAAAAGCCGTGTCTTGACTGCGGTTCCCCCGCTCCAGCCCCTGGGGCAGGAACGCCACCGGCAGCCGCCGCCGAGTGCACGGCTCCGGGAGGCTCGGATGTCCGCGGTCGCCGGCGCACGCGCCTGAGGGCTGCGGGGCAAGGCCCCGTTTGCCATTCGGCGTCCGGTTTCCTACATTTTCCCCGGAGCGGCGAAGCAGCCGCTGACGGTGGGCGGAGTGCTCACCGCCAGAGGAGTGCTGTGCCATCGAAACGCCCTGCATCAATGTTTGCGTGATCGATCCGGTGACGAAGCTCTGTGCGGGATGCGGCCGCACGATCGCAGAGATCGCGAGCTGGCGTACCCTGAGCGAAGCCGATCGCCGCCGGATCATGGAAGAATTGCCGCGCCGCCGCCGCCCAGAGGCGGCAGAGGGTTGAGACGTGTCCGCCTGGATTGCGCTGATCTTGCTGGTCGTTGCCGCCCTCGCGCTGCTGCTGCGGGGGGACGCGGGGTCGATTGCGGGCGTCGATCCGTCCGATTTTGCGATCTTCTCGGCGGGCCTGGCGCTGATGATCTTCGTGGGTTCGTCCATCGTCACGAGCTATCGCGGGCGGGCAACGCAGGCGGCCCGCGACTTCCTCACCTGGGTCCTGATCGCCTTCGTGCTGGTCGCTGGCTACAGCTATCGCGACGAGCTTCTGACCTTCGGGCACCGCATCACGGGTGAGTTGCTTCCGCCGGGCTCTTCGCTCAGGCCCGACGCGCAGGTCGACGGCGAGCGCTCGGTGCGCATCCGCAAGCGGGCGGACGGGCACTTCATCGCCAAGGCGGCGATCAACGGCGTGACGCTGGTGATGCTGGTCGACACCGGCGCCTCGACGGTGGTGCTGAAGCCGGCGGACGCCCAGAAGCTCGGCGTCGACGTCGAGAACCTGCGCTACACGGTGCCTGTGCAGACGGCAAACGGCACGACGCACGCCGCGCACGTGCGGCTGCGGACCCTTGCGGTCGGCTCCATCGTCCTCAACGAGGTGGAGGCCCTGGTGGCGAAACCGGGAGCCTTGAAAGAGAACCTGCTCGGTATGAGTTTCTTAAGCCGTCTCCGGTCATATGAGTTTTCGGGCGAGTACCTGACCCTCAGGATCTGAGCCCCGTCGGCCATGGGCCGAATGCCACTGAAAAGCGGGTCTGCTGGCAGGTAGCTGCGATGTTGTCACCGGGTTCCCGGCAGGCCATCTCCATGGCCGGCGGCTGGCTTCTGAGCGGCGTCGTGGTCGCCGGCAGCATCGTCTATTCGGTCGAACTCAAGGACGCGGCGAAGACCCTTTTCGGCATCCGCACGCCCAGTCCCTCCGTCAGCGTCGCGCAGGCGCCCCGCTCGACGGGCAGCACGACCGTGGAACTGAAGGCCGGTGCCCAGGGGCATTACTTCGCTCCGGTCGAGGTCAATGGGCGGCTTATCGATGTCATGGTCGACACCGGTGCGACCATGGTCGCCCTGACGCATGAGGACGCCCGCCGGGCGGGCCTGCACCTGCGGGCATCGGACTTTACGCAAATCGTCCAGACGGCCAACGGCGCGGCGCGCTATGCGCCGGTGATGCTCGACAAGGTCAGCATCGGCAACATAACGGTCCGGGACGTGGCGGCGGCGGTGGCAGAGCCCGGCCGCCTGCACATGACTCTCCTCGGCATGTCGTTTCTCGGCCGCCTGCAACGGGTGGACATGCGGCCGGGGCTGATGACGCTCAAAGATTGAGCAGGCGGCACTGCCGCGTGAAGCCGGCCAGGCGGCTAACCCTTTGCCGGCAGGAGAATTGACGCGCACGCACGATTTTGTCACATCCCTGTTCGTGCTGCCTGATTGAGAGATTTGCTGCCCCATGCGTTGTTGCTCTGCGGTGCTGCCCTGGCTCACTTCCGCCCAGGTCTTGGCCGTTCATCGCTCAGCCGAGAGGCGCTAACGTCGTCGAGTTTCTGCCAGGCCCGCCGTTCCACCTGACCTCCGCCAATCCTCGAGAAGCAAGGCTCCAGCATGCTGCCCAAGCCGCGTACCGACCTGAAACCCAATACGGCGGATTTCGAGCGCCTGCCGCTCGTCAAGCCCACAGGCTTCCGCGAGTACGACGCGCGCTGGCTGTTCCCGCAGGAGATCAACCTGATGGGGCTCAACGCCATCGGTCTCGGCATCGCGACGCTCGCCGCCCGCATGGGCCGCAAGAAGCGCTTCGTCGTCGGTCACGATTTCCGCTCCTATTCGGCGAGCGTGAAGCAGGCGGTGATCACCGGGCTGCTCGCCGGCGGCGCCGAGGTGCATGACATCGGCCTCGCCATGTCGCCGATGGCTTATTTCGCCCAGTTCGAACTCGACGTCGAAGGCGTGGCGATGGTCACGGCCTCGCACAACGACAACGGCTGGACCGGCATCAAGATGGGCTTCAACCGGCCGCTCACGTTCGGGCCTGAGGAGATGAGCGCGCTGAAGGAGATCGTGCTCGAAGCCAAGTTCGAAGCGCCCGGCGGCGGCCGCTACGTGTTCGTGCCGGATCTCGCCGACCGCTACATCAAGGCGCTCACCAACCGGCCGAAGCTGAAGCGCAAGCTCAAGGTCGTAGCCGCCTGCGGCAACGGCACGGCCGGTGCCTTTGCGCCGAAGATCCTGGAGGCGCTGGGCTGCGAGGTCGTGCCGCTCGACTGCGAGCTCGACTACTCCTTCCCGCGCTACAATCCGAACCCGGAAGACATGGAAATGCTGCACGCCATGAGCGAGGCCGTCTTGAAGCACAAGGCCGACATCGGCTTCGGCTTCGACGGCGACGGCGACCGCTGCGGCGTCGTCGACAACGCGGGCCACGAGATCTTCGCCGACAAGGCGGGCGTGATGCTGGCGCGCGATCTGTCGAAGCAGCATGCCAATGCCGTGTTCGTCGCCGACGTGAAGTCGACGGGCCTGTTCGTCACCGATCCCGAGCTCAAGGCGAACGGCGCACGCACGCTCTACTGGAAGACGGGCCACTCCTACATGAAGCGCTACACGCACGAGCAGAAGGCGCTCGTCGGCTTCGAGAAGTCCGGCCACTTCTTCTTCCAGCCGCCGCTCGGCAAGGGCTACGACGACGGCCTCGTGTCGGCGATCGCCTTCCTCGACATGCTCGACCGCAACCCGGGCAAGAGCCTCGAAGACCTCAAGAACGCGCTGCCCAAGACCTGGCAGTCGCCGACCATGTCGCCCCACTGCGGCGACGAGGTGAAGTACGGCGTCGTCGACCGCATCACGCAGCAGTTCAAGGACGCGCAGGCAAAGGGCGAGAAGGTCGCCGGCCAGGGCATCAAGGATCTCGTGACCGTCAACGGTGTGCGCGTGATGCTCGAAGACGGAACCTGGGGCCTCGTGCGCGCGTCCTCCAACAAGCCCGAGCTCGTCATCGTGGTGGAGAGCCCGGTCTCGGAAGCCAACATGCGCGCCATCTTCGCCGACATCGACGGGCGCCTGGCGAAGTGCCCCGAGGTCGGGGAGTACAACCAGAAGATCTGAGCTGCATGTCGATCGGTGTCGCTTTGCGCGGGGGGCTCACTCCGTGCGGAGCGGCGCGACCGGCGGCCTACACTGTCGCCCGATATGACACTGCTCCGTAGACGCACGCGGCTTGACGCGCCGCAATGCCCGCGCGCAGATAGTGATCCTCGACGGGTTGCCGCACGTGGAGTTCTCGATGCGTATTTTATTCAGCTATTTCGTTGCTTCGATCATGGTCGCTGCTTTTGGCAGCGGCGTGCATGCGCAGGAAAAGAGTGAGCCGACCGCGACGCGGTTCACGAGCGTCGTGCCGATTTTCAGCCAAGTGCTCGTCTACCAGTATCCGACGAGCTTTAAGGCCGCTTTCGAGGCGCCGAGCCCGCAAAAGTATCTCCTTGAACTGGTACCGAAGAACGAAAGCGTCGATGCCTGGAGCGAGATGATCACCATCTCCGGCTACAAGGATCTCGCGAGCAAGGCCACGCCACAGGACTTCGCGGCGCGGATTGCCGGTGGCTTCAAGAATGCCTGTCCGAACTCGTTCGCGGTGCAAGCTCTCGGCAACCTCCCGGTTGGTGGCAACGCCGCGTTCGCGGCTGTCGTCGGATGCGGCACGCACACTTACAAAGGGTCGGACGTCAAGGAAATGATGGTCATGGTCGTGATCCGCGGCGCGCAGGACCTCTACACAGTGCAGTGGGCGACTCGAGGCTCGCCCGAAGCTGGACCGCCCGCCATCGATCGGGACGCGTGGATGGCGCGCATCAAGGACCTGAGCCCGTTGAATTTGTGTACGCCCGCCCCTGGCGAGAAATCGCCGTATCCGAGTTGCTTGAATAAGCCTTCCTAGTTCAATCCCGCTCCAGCAGTCTGTCGGGTCAGGACAGCATCGGCAGGAGTTCGCGCCAGAGGAGGCGCAGGCCGAAGGCTGCGAAGAGCGTGCCGATGATGGCTTCGACGGGGGCGCGGAAACGCATGTACGCCCGGCGCGGCGCGTCAAACGTGAGGAGCACGCCGACGGTCCCGAGCCACAGCGCGTTCATGGTGCCCATGATGGCAAGGCAGACGAGGCCGGTCGCGAGGTTGGCGTCGAGGATGCCGGACGCCGCGAACACGCTGGTGATGAACATCACGGCTTGCGAGTTGGAGAGCGCCGTAACGGCGCCCAGCGCAAAGAGCTTTGGGAACGAGGCCTGCGTCGGCGCCGCATCGCCTTTGGCCGCCACTTGGCCTGCGCGGGACCGCAGCAGCAGCCGGACGCCGAAGTAGATGAGATAGAGCGCGCCCAGCACGCCGATGACGAGGCGCGCAGCCGGCGTCGCGTTGAGCAGCACCGCGAGCCCGGCCAAAGCCGCGGCGGCCATGGCGAGGATTGCGAGAACGTTCCCCATCAAGGCCGGCACGAGCTGCGCGCGGCCGTGGGCCAGCGCCACGTGCATGATCATGAGCTGGTTGGCGACGGGCACCGGCGCGCACGTGGCCCAGAGCAGTGTGAACGCGGCGATGGTGTGGAGATCGAGGGACACGGGCGGTCTTGTAGCGGTGCGGCCGGCCTCAGCCGCATCGGATCAAAATGCGCTGGCCCGAGTTGAGTGGCCTAAGGCTCAGCGCGCTTCGGCGAGGAAGGAGAGCTGGTCCTCGAAGGCGTGACCGTCCTGGTCCGTGAGGCCGGTCGGATAGTCGCCCGTGAAGCAGTGGTCGGTGAACTGCGGGTTGCGCGGATCACGCGCCTCGCCGATGGCGGCGCGATAGATGCCATCGACCGACAGGAAGGCGAGGCTGGTCGCGCCGATGAACTGGCGCATCTCCTCGACCGTCATGTTGGCCGCGAGCAACTCGCGCGCACTCGGCGTGTCGATGCCGTAGAAATCGGGATGCGTGATCGGCGGGCTCGATACGCGGAAGTGCACTTCCGTGGCGCCCGCCTCGAACATCATCTGCACGAGCTTCTTCGACGTGGTGCCGCGCACGATGCTGTCGTCGAGGAGCACGATGCGTTTGCCGCGCAGCGCGCTGGCGTTGGCCGAGTGTTTCAGCTTCACACCCAACTGGCGGATGCGCTGCTCAGGCTCGATGAAGGTGCGGCCGACGTAATGGTTGCGGATGATGCCGAGTTCGAACGGCAGGCCGCTTTCCTGGCTGAAGCCGATGGCCGCGGGCACGCCGGAATCCGGGATCGGGATGACGACGTCCGCGTTGGCCGGCGCCTCACGCGCCAGTTCGCGCCCCATGCATTTGCGGATGTCGTAGACGTTGCGGCCGCCGACGATCGAATCCGGCCGGGAGAAGTAGATGTACTCGAAGATGCAGGGCCGCGCCTGCCGGATGGGGAACGGCCGGTGGCTCTCGATGCCCTTCTCGGTGATGGTGACGATCTCGCCGTTGTCGATCTCGCGGATGAACTCCGCGCCGACGATATCGAGGGCGCAGGTCTCGGAGGTGAGGACGTAGGCGTCGCCGACGCGGCCCAGCACAAGCGGCCGGATGCCGACGGGATCGCGTGCGCCGATCAGCATGCCGTTGGTGAGACACGCCAGCGCGTAGGCGCCCTGGATCTGGCGCAGGGCCTCGATCAGCCGCTCGACGACGCGCCGCTTCTGCGAGCGCGCCATCAGGTGCAGGATCACCTCGGTGTCGGACGTCGATTGATAAATGGCGCCGGCTTGCACCAGCGCCTTGCGGAGTGTCAGGGCATTCGTGAGGTTGCCGTTGTGGCCGACGGCGAAACCGCCCGTATCGAGGTCGGCGAACAGCGGCTGCACGTTGCGCAGGATTGTGCCGCCCGTCGTGGAATAGCGCACGTGGCCAAGCGCGCAGTTGCCGGGCAGGCGTTCGATCACGGCCTTGTTGTTGAAGTTGTCGCCCACATGGCCCATGTGGCGCTCGGAATGGAAGCGCACGCCGTCAAAGCTGGTGATGCCGGCGGCTTCCTGGCCGCGATGCTGGAGGGCGTGCAGGCCGAGGGCCGTCAGGGCCGCGGCGTCTGGGTGGCCGAAGATGCCGAATACGCCGCATTCCTCGCGGAGCCGGTCGCCGTAGAGCGTGTCCGGCTCGGACGTGGGGCTGAGAGCTTCGATGGTCCCGAGATCGGCACGATCCTGTCGGTCACGCATGGGAAGCCCCTAGCAAGCGTCGGCGATGGCGGTGATGAAGTGCCGAGTCCCGAGCTTCGTAAACCCGTCACGCCGCCTTCATATAGGCCAAGTGGCATTTGCGTTCCACCGCCCGCGTCCTTCTGTCTGTACGATCCCTTTCAGAGCCGATGAAATATCGAGCGTGTACGTCGCTTTAGGCCGTCAGCCTTGCTGGGCGGGCTGGGCCGAACCCGGAGCATAGCGGCTGAGGATCGAATAGAGGGTGCCGCTGCTCTGCGCGATGATCGGCAGGGAATGGGCATTCTCTACCCAGAAGGGCAGCTCGCCCGGCCTGCAACCCTGTGAAAGCGCCCGCGTCGTGCTGTCCTTGCACATGAACGAGACAAAAAACATGTAGGGGATCACCACCAGAACGAAGCCGCGGACGACGCCGAAGGCGAGCCCCAGAATGCGGTCGATAACGCCGATGCGGCTGTCGAGTACCGTATCTGCAACCCGTGCCGTCAGGAGATGCACGGCGATGAGCAGCACGAGGAAGATCACACCACCGATCGCCACCTGCGCAATGGCGATGTGCATGGACTGCACCGGGTTGGCGAACTGCTTCGCGGCCTCCTCGGCCAAGCCCTTGTGGTACTTGACGAAGTAGAGCACCGCGCCGCCGGCCACGGCCCAGGAGAGGATCGATAGCACCTCCCGCGTCAGCCCGCGATACATGGCGACGATGCCCGACAGCACCACCACCACGAGCAGGGCGGCATCGAGGTAAGCGATACCTGCGATCATCGCTGCGATCCTTCCACGTTGATCCCCGTGCAGGCACCCTAGCCTAGAGGCCGAGTGCGTCCGCAAGCCCCTTGATATGCTCTACGCGTGACAGTTCTAGCTTGAGGCTGCCCGTTTCCAGATCGCCGGCCGCCGGCAGGATGGCCCGCTTGAACCCTAGCTTCTGCGCTTCCTTGAGCCGGCTCGGCATGTGGCCCGAGGGCCGGACTGCGCCGGAAAGGGACACCTCGCCGAAATAGATCCTGTCGGGAGGCAGTGCAACATTCGAGATGGAGGACATGAGAGCGGCTGCGGCGGCCAGATCCGCCGCGGGCTCTGTGATCTTCAGGCCGCCCGCCACGTTGAGATAGACATCGTGCTGGGCGAAGCTGATGCCGCAGCGGGCGTCGATCACGGCGAGCAGCATGGCGAGGCGGCTCGCGTCCCAGCCGACGACCGCGCGGCGCGGCGTGCCAAGGCCCGAGGGTACGACCAGCGCCTGGATCTCGACCAGGATCGGCCGGGTGCCCTCCATGCCGGCGAACACGGCCGATCCTGGTGCATTGGACGTGCGGTCGCCGAGGAACAGTTCTGACGGGTTGGCGACCTCGCGCAGGCCTTCGCCCGCCATCTCGAACACGCCGATTTCGTCGGTCGCGCCGAACCGGTTCTTGGCCGCGCGCAGGATGCGGAAGGGGTGTCCGCGATCGCCCTCGAAGTAGAGTACGGTGTCGACCATGTGCTCGACGACCTTGGGGCCGGCGATGTTGCCATCCTTGGTGACGTGACCGACGAGGAGGAGCGCACTGCCTTCCGCCTTGGCGTAGCGCACCAGCGATTGCGTTGCCGCGCGCACCTGGCTCACGGTGCCGGGCGCCGCTTCGAGGGCATCGGCCCACAGCGTCTGCACGGAATCGATGACGATCAGGTCGGCGTGCTTGCCGTCGGCGAGCGTGGCGAGAATGTTCGACAGGTTGGTCTCCGCGGCGAGGGCGAGCGGCACGGCGCTCAGGCCCAATCGCTCGGCCCTGAGGCGCACCTGGGCTGCCGCCTCCTCGCCCGTGAAGTAGACCGCGTTCTTGCCGGCGCGCGCGAAGGCGGCTGCCACCTGCAAAAGCAGTGTGGATTTGCCGATGCCGGGCTCGCCGCCGATCAGGATCGCGGATCCAGGCACGATGCCGCCGCCCGTGACGCGGTCGAGTTCGGACAGCCCCGTCACGTGCCGCTTGATGGCTTCGCTCTCGCGCCGGTCGAGCGTCTCGAGCGGGATCACGCGGCCCTTGCTGCCGCGCGTCATGCCCGAGCCCGGGGGCGGCGACGTATCGGCTTCCTCGATGATCGAATTCCATTCTCCGCAGGCGCCGCACTTGCCGGCCCAGCGGGCGGACACGGCCCCGCAGGCCTGGCACACGAACTGGCTGCGCGCGGCTTTGGCCATGGCTAGCCTCCTGTCGGGCGGGGGGAATGGCGGCGCGCTGGGCTCACGTCCTGCCCCCGTCCTCATAGACGCGATGCACGCGCTGGCCGAGCCGCGTCAGCAACTCGTAGCCGATGGTGCCGGCCTTGTCGGTCAGGTCGTCGACGGTGATGCGCGGCCCCATTACTTCGACCCAGGCGCCGCGGCGCGTCATCTCGGGCGGTACGTCCGTCACGTCGACGGTGATGAAGTCCATCGACACCCGACCGACGATCGGCACGGGATAGTCGCCGATGAAACCGACGGGGCCCGCTTCGCCCGTGCCGACGCTCAGGGCGCGCAGGAAGCCATCGGCATAGCCCACGCCGATGGTGGCGATACGCGAAGGGCGCTGCACGCGATAGGTCGCGCCGTAGCCGATGCTGGCCCCGACGCCGACATCGCGCACCTGCATGATGCGGGCCGCGCAGGTGACGACGCTTTTCATGAGGTTGGGGCCGGTCTCATGCGCACGGCCGCCGTAGAGAGCAATGCCGGGCCGCACGAGGTCGAAGTGATAGCCGTTGCCGAGGAACGTGCCGCCGGAATTGGCGAGGCTTGCCGGTGCCGGCGGCAGCTTGGCCCTCAGATACTCGAAGCGCTGCCGCTGCATCTCGTTCATGGCGTTGCCGGGCTCGTCGGCGCAGGCGAGGTGGCTGACGATCAGGCAGACCTCGAAATTGTCGAGGAGGCCCGGCTCGGCGGCCAACTGCTCGACCTCGGATTCCGGCAGTCCCATGCGGTTCATGCCGGTGTCGATGTGGATGGCGGCGGGCAGGCGGCGCCCGCGCGAGCGGCTGTAGGCGGCCCAGTCGCGGATCTCGGCGAGGGAGGAGAGCACCGGCTTCAGGTCGAAGCCCGTGTAGTTGGTCTCCGCACCGGGCAGGAGACCGTCGAGAATGTAGATGGTGGCGCCGGGCTGCACCATGCGCGCGCGGCGCCCTTCGTCGATGGTTGCGACGAAGAAGGTCTTGCAGCCCTCGTTGGTCAGCGCGCGGGCGATCGGCTCGAGCCCCAGGCCGTAGGCGTCCGCCTTGACGACGCCGGCGCACTCGGCGCGGCCCGAGACCTGGTTGAGCTTCGCCCAGTTGGCGCGCAGCGCGCCGAGATCGACACTCAGCACCGAGCGCGCAGAGAGCGGGATGTTCTTGCCCGGCGACAAGGTCCACATCCGGCCTGGGTAGGCGCTCGTCACTCCAGACGCTCCGGCATGTACTGCTCCTTGGCGAGATCGCCGAAGCGCGTGAAGGCGGAATCGAACTGCAGCTGCACGGCGCCGACGGGGCCGTGGCGCTGCTTGCCGAGGATCACTTCGGCCTTGCCGCTCACCATCTGCATCTTCGCCATCCAGTCCTGGAACTCGGCCGTGCCTTCGGAGGGCTTCAGACGCTCAACATAGTATTCTTCGCGGAAAACGAACATGACCACGTCGGCGTCCTGCTCGATCGAGCCCGATTCACGCAAGTCCGAGAGCTGCGGCCGCTTGTCCTCGCGCGCTTCGACCTGACGCGAGAGCTGCGAGAGGGCGATGATCGGGACGTTGAGTTCCTTGGCCAGCGCCTTGAGGCCGGTGGTGATCTGGCTGACTTCTTGAACACGGTTCTGGGCCGACGATCCGCCGTTGCCGCTCAAAAGCTGGAGGTAGTCGACGACCAGGAGGCCCAGGCCCTGCTGCCGCTTGAGGCGGCGGGCGCGAGCCGAGAGTTGGGCGATAGAGATGCCGCCGGTCTGGTCGATGAAGAGCGGCACCTCGCTCATCTCCTGCGCGACGCGGGCGAGACGCTTGAACTCGTCGTCGCTGATCATGCCGCGGCGGATCTTCTCCGACGCGATCTCGGCCTGCTCGGAGAGAATACGGGTGGCAAGCTGTTCGGCCGACATTTCGAGCGAGAAGAAGCCGACCACGGCGCCGTCGTGCTTGATGTCGTCGGCGGGCAGGTCCGGGTTGTCCTTCCAGGAGCGCAGTCGCGCCTTGGCGATGTTGAAGGCGAGGTTGGTCGCCAGCGCCGTCTTGCCCATCGAAGGGCGGCCGGCGAGGATGATCAAGTCCGAGTGCTGCAGGCCGCCCATCTTCTGGTCGAGGTCGCGCAGGCCCGTCGAGATACCCGAGAGGCCGCCGTCGCGCTGGTAGGCGAGGTTCGCCATCTCGACCGCGGTGACAAGGGCCGCCTGGAAGCTCAGGAAGCCCTGTCCGTACTTGCCGGTCTCGGCGAGCGAGAAGAGGCGCGCTTCGGCCTCCTCGATCTGCTCCTTGGGCGGAAAGTCGACGGGGGCGTCGTAGGCCGCATTGGCCATGTCCTCGCCTATGACGATCAGCTGCCGGCGGATGGCGAGGTCGTAGATGGTGCGACCGTAGTCGCGGGCGTTGATGATGGTGGCGGCGTTGGCCGCGAGCTTGCCGAGGTACTGCGGCACCGTGAGGTTGGCGTCGATGGGCTCGGCGTTCTCGAAGAACGTGCGCATCGTGATCGGCGTCGCCTGCTTGCCGGAGCCGATCAGCTTGGCGGCCGTCTCGTAGATCTGCTGGTGCAGGGGGTCGTAGAAGTGGGCCGCTTCCAGGAACTGGGAGACGCGGTCGTGGGCTTCGTTGTTGATCAGGATCGCGCCGAGCAGGGCCTGCTCGGCTTCGAGGTTGTGCGGGGCCTGTCGGAAGGGGATCGGCTCGGGCTCGGCCGTGTGCTTCTGCAGGGCGGTGGAGGCGGAAAGGCGCTGGGCTTCGGTCATGGGGCTGGCTTACCCGATTCCGAACGGGGCGGCCGACGGGGCTCCGGCTATGCACCGATGCCCCCCGATATCCACACAGCGCGGGGGCTTCCGCGGAATTCCCTTCGCCGTTGCGAATCGCGATTCTCGGCGTGAAAGGGAGGTGCTCTTCTCCCTCTCCCCGTCCTTACGGGGAGAGGGCCGGGGTGAGGGGCAGCCGCAACTCGCGCGCTCTGAGCAAGTGTCTGCCCCTCACCCCCGGATCAAGTCCGGGGCAAGCTCCACCCTCTCCCCATTCGCGCTGCGCGCATGGGGAGAGGGGACCGGGCGCGCACGGTGTCGGGGCCGTGAAAACACCTTAGGATGGGCGCTTGGGTACACGGTGATGTCGGAGGCTGGGTCGGTGAGAATCAGGAAGATCGAGGCCAAGGACAAGCCGGAGTGGCGGCAACTCTTCCAGGGCTACATCGCCTTCTACGAGGCGAGGGTGGCCGAGGACGTGATCGAACTCACCTGGCGACGGTTGCTTGATGCCGATTCGGGGCTGGTCGGACTGGTGGCCGTCGATGACCAGGACCGACCGTTTGGCCTCGCTCATGTCCTGTTCCACATCTCGACGTGGTGCCCGACGACGTACTGCTACCTGGAGGACCTGTTCGTCGATCCGTCATATCGCGGCACCGGGGCGGGACGGGCCCTGATCGAGGCCGTCTACCGGGAGGCCGACGCGCGCGGTTCGACCCGCACCTATTGGGTCACGCACGACACAAATGCGACCGCACGCGCCCTCTATGATCGGGTGGCGAGCAAAGCGCCGTTCGTGCAATATCGCCGCTGATTTGCACGACAACGGACGATCTCAAGGACCGGAAAGGCACGTCATGAAAACCCGCGCAGCCGTCGCCGTCGAGAAGGCGAAGCCCCTCGAGATCCTCGAGGTGGACCTCGAAGGCCCGCGTGCCGGCGAAGTGCTGGTCGAGATCAAGGCGACGGGCATCTGCCACACGGACGAGTTCACGCTCTCCGGCGCCGATCCCGAGGGCCTGTTCCCCGCGATCCTGGGGCATGAAGGGGCCGGCATCGTCGTCGACGTCGGCGCGGGCGTGACGAGCGTGAAAAAGGGCGACCACGTCATCCCGCTCTATACGCCGGAATGCCGCCAGTGCCCGTCGTGCCTGTCGCAGAAGACGAACCTGTGCACTTCGATCCGGGCGACGCAGGGGCAGGGCGTGATGCCGGACGGCACCTCGCGCTTCTCCTACGAAGGCAAGAAGCTCTTCCACTACATGGGCACGTCGACGTTCTCGCAGTTCACGGTGCTGCCGGAGATCGCGGTCGCCAAGGTGCGCGAGGACGCCCCCTTCGACAAGATCTGCTACATCGGCTGCGGCGTGACGACGGGCATCGGAGCCGTCATCAACACCGCCAAGGTGACACCCGGCGCGAAGGCCATCGTGTTCGGCCTCGGCGGCATCGGCCTCAACGTGATCCAGGGGCTCCGGCTCGTCGGTGCCGACATGATCATCGGCGTCGACATCAACCCGAACCGCAAGGCCTGGGGCGAGAAGTTCGGCATGACGCACTTCGTCAATCCGAAGGAGGTCGGCGGCGATCTCGTGCCCTACCTCGTCAACATGACGAAGTCCGGCGCCGATCAGATTGGCGGCGCGGACTACACCTTCGACTGCACGGGGAATGTCACCGTGATGCGCCAGGCGCTCGAAGCCTGCCACCGGGGCTGGGGTGAGAGCATCATCATCGGCGTCGCGGGCGCGGGCCAGGAGATCTCGACGCGCCCGTTCCAGCTCGTCACGGGACGCGTGTGGAAAGGCACGGCGTTCGGTGGGGCGCGCGGGCGCACGGACGTGCCGAAGATCGTCGACTGGTACATGCAGGGCAAGATCCAGATCGATCCGCTCATCACGCACACCATGCCGCTCACCGACATCAACAAGGGCTTCGACCTGATGCACGAGGGCAAGTCGATCCGCGGTGTGGTGGTCTACTAGGATCGCGGCGCTCAGGGACGGCTCGGGACTTCGCGTGCAGGAGTAAGGTGCCCATGGCCCGTGTGTTGAAGTGGATCGGGCGCATCGCCGCG
>RXJK01000334.1 GCA_003963125.1 Hyphomicrobiales bacterium | reverse complement strand
CTGGTGGCGCAGGTCGCGCACGGTCTCGGAGAGATCGTCATGGCCCATGATGTCGAGGCGCTGCTCGAAGATCACCTTGCGCTGATCGTTCATCACGTCGTCGTACTTGAGCACGTACTTGCGGCTGTCGAAGTTGCGCGCTTCGACCTTCTGCTGCGCTTTCTCCAGCGCCTTGTTGATCCAGGGATGCGTGATGGCCTCGCCGTCCCGCAGGCCGAGCTTCTGCAGCATGCCGTCCATGCGGTTCGAGCCGAAGATGCGCATCAGGTCGTCTTCGAGCGACAGGTAGAACTTCGACCGGCCGGGATCGCCCTGGCGGCCCGAGCGGCCGCGCAGCTGGTTGTCGATGCGGCGGCTCTCGTGCCGCTCGGTGCCGATCACGTAGAGGCCGCCCGAGTCGAGCGCCTTGCGCTTCTTCTCGGCGACGTCGGCGGCGATCTTCTCGCGCTCCTTGGCGATGGCGCCAGCGTCGAGCGCACCGCCCTTGCCCTCCATGTCGCGCTGCCAGTCGCGCAGCCGGTATTCGACGTTGCCGCCGAGCTGGATGTCCGTGCCGCGGCCCGCCATGTTGGTGGCGATCGTCACGGCGCCCGGCACACCGGCCTGCGCGATGATGTGCGCTTCTTGCTCGTGGTAGCGCGCGTTGAGCACCTGATGCGGAACGGGATCGCCGGATGCGTTCTTCTCGCCGAGGCTCGACAGGTAGCCCGCGATCTCCGTCAGATGCGACTTGAGCGCGTCTTCCTTGCCGGGCTTCAGGCTGTCGGCCTGCGCGCGGAAGAACTGCCCCGTCTCGCGGAAATACTTGCGGTCCTTGAGGAGGGCCGAGAGCTGCTCGGACTTTTCGATGGACGTCGTACCCACAAGCACCGGCTGCCCGCGGCGGTGGGCGTCGGCGATCTCGGCGACGATGGCGCGGTTCTTCTCACCGACCGTGCGGTAGACCTCGTCGTGCTCGTCGATGCGCGCGACGGTGACGTTGGTCGGCACTTCGATCACGTCGAGGCCGTAGATATCCATGAATTCGCTGGCTTCGGTCGCCGCCGTGCCGGTCATGCCGGCAAGCTTCTCGTAGAGGCGGAAGTAGTTCTGGAAGGTGATCGAGGCCAGCGTCTGGTTCTCGGGTTGGATCTCGACGTGTTCCTTGGCTTCCAGCGCCTGGTGCAGACCCTCCGAGTAACGCCGGCCCTGCATCATGCGGCCGGTGAACTCGTCGATGATGACGACCTGCCCGTTCTTGACGATGTAATCGCGGTCGCGCTGGAACAGCTTGTGCGCTTTCAGCGCCTGCGTGGCATGGTGCACCACCGTGACGTTCTCGATGTCGTAGAACGACGTGTCCGGCTTGAGCAGCCCGCGCTCGGCGAGTACCTGCTCCATGAACTCGTTGCCGGCTTCCGTGAAGGACACCTGCCGCTGTTTCTCGTCGAGCTCGAAGTGCTCGGGCTTCAGAAGCGGCATCACGTCGTCGAGGGCGTTGTAGAGCTCGGCGCGGTCGTCGAGCGGGCCCGAGATGATGAGCGGCGTGCGCGCTTCGTCGACCAGGATCGAGTCCACCTCGTCGACGATCGAGAAATAATGCCCGCGCTGCACCATCTCGGCCGCGCTCATCTTCATGTTGTCGCGCAGGTAGTCGAAGCCGAGTTCGTTGTTGGTGGCGTACGTCACGTCGCAGGCGTACATCTCGCGGCGCTGCGCATCGTCGAGTTCGTGCACGATGCAGCCGACGCTGAGGCCGAGGAAGCGGTAGACTTGACCCATCCATTCCGCGTCGCGCTTGGCGAGGTAGTCGTTGACCGTGACGACGTGCACGCCGCGTCCCGTGAGCGCGTTGAGATAGACGGGCGCCGTGGCGACCAGCGTCTTGCCTTCGCCCGTCTTCATCTCGGCGATGTTGCCCTTGTGGAGCACCATGCCGCCGATGAGCTGCACATCGAAGTGCCGCTGTCCCAGCGTGCGCTTGGCCGCCTCGCGCACCGTCGCGAAGGCCGGCACCAGCAGGTCGTCGAGATCGGCGCCGTCGGCAAGCTGCTTGCGGAACATCTCCGTGCGCGCGCGCAGGTCCGCATCGGAGAGCTTAGAGACCTCGGGCTCCAGTGCGTTGATTGCCTCGACGTTCGGCCGGTAGGTCTTGACCTTGCGGTCGTTGGCGGTGCCGAAGACCTTGGCAGCAATGGCGCCGATGGACAGCATTCTGGTGTTTCCTCAATTCCGCGAACGGGCTGGCGCAGCGGGCGGGCGCTTCGCGTGGATCCGGACCTGCGCACCGACCGTCATCTCGTCCACCCGAGCCGCGGCAACACCTGCGGACCCCGCCCGGATAAGGACCAAAGCGGCGTCGGGTGTCGGGTTTCTCATTCTCGAAGAGGGCGTGATGGGATGGCGCCTTCAGCGCCTGGCGTGCCGGTCTCGCCGGGCCTCGTTGAGATAAGGACCGGGCCACCCGTTGTCAACGAAGCGGGCTGCGGCAAGCGGGGCCTGATTTTCCTGCCGCAACGACACAGCTCGACCATCTTGCTGTGCATGGAAGACGCGAGTGCCGTTCGATTGCCGCGACGGCCCGCACCGGATATTGAGAGCGGCCTTCGCGTCAGCCTTGACAGAGGACAACCGAAACGTGCTTAAGCCGATCGCTCTAGGTTTGATTGCAACCCTCGCGCTGTGCGCCGGGGTGCTCACCCACGAACTCGCGGCCCAGGAGCCGGTGGCCGTCCGCGTCAACGGGAAGGCTCTGGCAGAGGGCGACATGAAGCTCGCCGAAGCCGAGATCGGCCCGGATCTCGGCAGCCTGGCGGGCACCCCGCGCCGCCGCGTACTGGCCGAATTCCTTGTGGAAACACAATTGTTTGCCGACGCCGCCGAAGCGCAGAAGATCCCCCTGCCGGCGGATGCGCAGAAGACGCCCTATTGGACGCGCCGGGCCATGCGCGATGCCTACTTCGAGCAGGTGATCGCCAAGAGTGTCGGCGACGGTGACATCAAGTCCTTCTATGACGAGCACATCGGTAAGCGGAAAGCCGAGGAAGAGGTGCGGGCGCGCCATATCCTGGTCGACACGAAGGAAAAGGCGCTCGAGATCCTGGCCAAGCTGAAACAGGGCGGCGATTTCAACGCGCTCGCCAAAGAAAACTCGCAAGATCCCGGCTCCAAGGACCAGGGCGGCGATCTCGGCTTCTTCGGCCGCGGCCAGATGGTGCCCCAGTTCGAGCAGGCCGCCTTCGCGCTCAAGGAAGGCGAAGTCTCGGAGCCCTTCGAGACGCAATTCGGCTGGCACATCATCAAGCTCGACGGCCGGCGCGAACGCCAGGCCCCGCCCTTCGAGGCCATCAAGGACCGCCTGAAGGTGGCCGTCATCCACTTCAAGGCCCAGCAGATCGTGATGGATCTTCGCAGCAAGTCGAAGATCGAGTACGTCGATCCCGAGATCAAGAAGCTCGTCGACAGCGAGCAGGCCCAACCCAAGAACTGAGCGGCGCGGCAGGCGCTGCGTCCGTCGGAAAGAAGCGACCATGGCGAGCGCCAGCAAGACCTCCCCCTTCGCGCCGAAGACCCTCGCCACGCTTCCCCCGATCGAAGGCGTGTCGTTCGCGACCGCCGAGGCCGGCATCCGCTACAAGGGCCGCACCGACCTGATGCTGGCGCGACTTGCGGAGGGGACCACCGCCGCCGGCGTCCTCACGCGTTCCAAGACCTGCTCGGCGCCTGTGCTGTGGTGCCGCGAGAGCCTGAAGGGCGGCAAGGCTCGCGCGGTCGTGGTCAACTCGGGCAACGCCAATGCCTTCACCGGCCGGCGCGGCGCGGATGCCACGCGGCTGACCGCCGAAGCCGCCGCCCGTGCCGTCGGCTGCACGCCCTCCGAGATCTACGTGGCCTCCACCGGCGTCATCGGCGAACCGCTCGAAGCGGAGAAGTTCACGCATCTCCTCGACGGCCTGGCCCAGCGCACGCAGCCCGACGCGTTCTTGCCCGCTGCCCGCGCCATCATGACCACGGACACCTACCCCAAGCTCGCCACCCGCCGCGTGGAGATCGACGGCGTCGCCGTGACCATCAACGGCTTCTGCAAGGGCGCCGGCATGATCGCCCCGGACATGGCGACCATGCTGTGCTTCATCTTCACCGATGCGGCGATCGCGGCCCCGGCCCTGCAGGCGCTGGTGACCCGCCACGCGGACACGACCTTCAACTGCATGACCGTCGACGGCGATACCTCGACGAGCGACACCTGCCTGCTGTTCGCCACCGGTGCCGCGGCCGCGCGCGGGCAGAAGCCGATCGCCATCGCCGACGACGATCCGCGTATCACGGCCTTTTCCGCCGCCCTGCACGACCTCATGCAGGATCTCGCCATCCAGGTCGCCAAGGACGGCGAGGGCCTGTCCAAGTTCGTCACCTTTGAGATCCAGGGCGCCGAGAGCTGGGCGGCCGCGCGCAAGATCGCGCTCGCCTGCGCCAACTCGCCCATCCTGAAGACGGCCATCGCCGGCGAGGATCCGAACTGGGGCCGCGTCGTCATGGCCATCGGTAAATCGGGTGAGGCGGCCGACCGCGACAAGCTTTCGATCTGGTTCGGTCCCCATCTCGTCGCCGACAAGGGCGAGCGCGCGGCGGGCTACGTGGAGAAGACCGTCGCCGCCTACATGAAGAACGCCGAGATCGTCATCCGCGCCGATGTCGGCGTCGGCACGGCGTCGGCGACCGTGTGGACCTGCGACCTCACGCACGATTACATCTCCATCAACGCCGACTACCGGAGTTGATCGCCAGCATGGGCGCCGACATCCTCCTCGTGGCGGCCTGCGCCCTCATCGACGTCGACGGCCGCGTCCTGCTGGCCGAGCGACCGGCCGGCAAGTCGATGGCTGGCCTCTGGGAGTTCCCGGGCGGCAAGGTGGAACCGGGCGAGAGCCCCGAAGCCGCCCTCGTGCGCGAACTCGACGAAGAACTCGGCATCACCGTCGCCGAGAAGTGCCTCGCGCCCTTCACCTTCGCGAGCCACAAGTACGAGAGCTTCCACCTCCTGATGCCGCTCTACGTCTGCCGCAACTGGGACGGCGATGTCACCCCGCGCCTCGGACAGAAGCTCGCCTGGGTGCGCGCCAACAAGCTGTCTGACTACGCCATGCCGCCCGCCGACGAACCCCTCGTCGCGATGCTGCGCACGCTGATCTGAGCGCGCAGCGCCTTCTGTCCTGAGCAGCGGGACATGCCGCCAATTCCGCCATGCAATGGCTAAACGTTGGGCCGGACAGTTGCCCTAATCGCCTGCATACTCCCCACTCCGTTGTTCAGTATTTTTCGGAGTATGCCATGTGCAAAGGTGACGACGTTTCTTGTCCTGAGTTTGCCAAGCATGCCGCTGAGTTCAAAGCCGACCTCGATCACGAGCGGCGCGGTTTCCTGAAAAGTGGGTTTGTCGCGGCGGGCGGTGCCACCGCCTTGATGACGGGAGGCCTGTCGCTTGTCACACCGGCCTTGGCGCAAGTCTCCCAGTCGAAACAGCCGGGCCAGCGCGCCTATCACTACCTCCCGGCCAATGCCGACACGGTGCACTGGGGCTATTTCAGCAAGTCCCTGCAGCCCCGCGTCGAGGTGAACTCGGGCGACTACGTCACCATCGAAACGCTGACCCATCACGCCGGCGACGACCTCGACCTGATGGTCAAGGGCGATCCGGGCGCGGAAAGCGTCTACCTCTGGACCAAGGACAAGAAGGGCGTCGCCCGCCGTGGCGCCGGCCCCATGGATGCCCCCGTCGGCGCCGGTGCTGGTGCCGGCGTGCACATCATGACGGGTCC
>RXJK01000084.1 GCA_003963125.1 Hyphomicrobiales bacterium | reverse complement strand
CGCGCATGCTGCTCCTGTCATCCCGGAACGTGCGCAGCGCGTATCCGGGACCCAGGGGCGTAATCCATGAGCGCTCGCCCCTCACTCCAGGTGCACGAGCGGCAGCGGGCCGCCGGCCTTGCGCGTCTGGATGGCGATGTTGCTTTTGACCTCGCGCACGATTGCGAGCGCGAGCAGCTTGCCGACGAGAAATTTCTGGTAGGCCTCGAGATCGGCGACGACGACTTCGAGCAGGTAATCCGCTTCGCCCGAGACCATGTGGCAGGCGATCACCTCGGGCATGGCGCAGATCGCGTCCTCGAAGGCGATCGCGCGGTCGTTGGCGTGCGCCTCGATCTTGACGCCCACAAAGACGGAGAACCCGAGCCCCACACGCTCCCGGCGGAGCATGGCGCGATAGCCCTCGATGATCCCCGCCTGTTCGAGCCGCTTCACCCGGCGCAGGCACGGCGACGCCGAAAGGCCCACGCAGTTCGCCAGCTCCACGTTGGTGAGGCGCGCGTCCGCCTGCAATTCGGCGATGATCCGGCGGTCGATGGCATCGAGGTCTGTTTTTGGCACGATATTGCGTCCAGATGTAATTGCGCGCGCGTTAACAGCGCTGGTGCCATCAAGTTTGGCATACTTCGCAAGGACATGCCCAGCATCGAGGTGCGAGTTTGCCGGTGTCCAAACACCCGGAGCCCGCCATGACCGATGCCCACCCCGCCCTGCTCGACGCCATCGAAGCGTATTTCGAGCTGATGTACACGTCCGACATCGGGCACTTCGACCGCGTCTTCGCGCCGACGGCACACCTGCACGGCCTGCGCGACGGCAACCTTCGTGTGCTGCCGGCGGCCGAATACCGGAAGATCCTCGCCAGTGCGCCATCTCCGCAGTCGAAGGGCGCGCCGCGACAGCAGGAGATCCTGCTGATCGATATCGCCGCGCCGACGCAGGCGCTGGCGAAGGTCCGCGTCCGGATCGATACGATCCTCTACCTCGATTACCTCGCCTTCCACCTCATCGACGACGCGTGGCGCGTGACGGCGAAGTCGTTTCATGTCGAGCAGCGCTTCGAGGCACCGGCTGCCGCCGCTTAGCGTCCGTGTTCGCCGCCTCTCGGGTGCCCAGCGCGGCCACCGTGAAATCGATGAACGCACGCAGCTTCGGCTGCGTCTGCGCGCGGCGCGGAAAGTAGAGATAGAGCCCACGGCTCGGGCGGCAGAACGCCTGCAGCACCGGCTGCAGTTCGCCGCGGGCCAGCTCGTGCCGCGCCACGAGATCGGCCGTGTAGACGAGCCCGGCGCCCGCCCGCGCCAGCGCCACCATGGTGAGATGATCGTTGACGATGATGCCGTCCGCGGTGTCGACGCTGGTGACGCGCTTGCCCGCATGGAACTGCCAGCGGTAGACGGACTTGGCCGTGGGATAGCGGTAGCCGATGCAGTCGTGGTCGATCAGGTCCTCGGGTCTTCGCGGACGCCCGCGCGCCGCGAAATAGTCCGGCGAACCAAGCACGCACCAGTCGAAATCCTCCGTCAGCCGCACCGCCACCGTGTCGCGCTCGATGAAGCGGCCGATGCGGATACCCGCGTCGAAGCCCTCGCCCGCGAGATCGACCGAGGCGTCGTTCACGTCGATCTCGACACGCACATCCGGGTGCGCGCGGCGGAACCCTGCGAGCACCGGCACGATGACAAGATCGAGCGCGATGCGCGGCACCGACAGGCGGAGCTGGCCCGCCGGCCGTCCGCGTTGCGCGCGCAGTTCCTCGATGGCATCGTCGATCTCGCGCGTTGCCGGTCGCATCCGCTCGTAGAGCTGCCGCCCGGCTTCCGTCAGCGCCACGCTGCGCGTCGTGCGCAGGAAAAGGGGAGCGCCCAAGCGCGCCTCCAGCGCCTTGATCGCTTGGCTCACCGCCGCGGGCGTCACGCGCAGATGCGCGGCCGCGGCGCGGAACGTGCCGACATCCGCCACGGCCAGAAACTCGGACAAGCCCGTGAACGTGTCGATGCGTGCCAACGCGGCCTCCAGACTGATTAGATCATCTAATCAAAGCATAGAGATCTTCGCCGTTTTCGCCAGCTCCGGTCTCGGCCATCGTCCCCGCAGACCAAACGGATGAGGACAGCCCATGCAACTCTATTTCTCACCTCTCGCCTGCTCGATGGCCTCGCGCATCACGCTCTACGAGGCCGGCGCCACCGCGACCTTCGTGGAGGTCGATCCGAAGACGAAGCGCACGCTCGATGGCGTGGATTATCTCACCATCAATCCGCTTGGCCTCGTCCCCGCGTTGCGCACGGACGCAGGCGATCTGCTGCTCGAAAACGCAGCCATCCTGCAATATCTGGCTGAGAGCCATCCCGAGGCCAATCTCGCACCACGCTCCGGGTTCGCGAGAGCCCGACTGCAGCAGTGGCTCTCTTTCATCGGCACGGAGCTGCACAAGGCGCTGTTCGTTCCGCTCTTCGACAAGGCGCTTGCCGACAGCACGAAAACGAAGACGCTCGAGACCGGCGCCAAGAGGCTTGCCTATCTGGAGAAGCATCTGCAGGCGCGCGAATTCCTGCTCGATCAGTTCAGCATCGCCGACGCCTATCTCGTCACCGTGCTCAACTGGAAGATCGCGACGCCCGTCGCTCTCGAGGCCTGGCCGGCCATCGCAGCCTACTTCGCGCGCGTGAAGGCGCGCCCCGCGGTCGCCAAGGCCATGCAGGAGGAGTTCGCGCTCTACGCCGAGGAGCAGAAACGGCACAAGGCGGCGTAAGCCATTCGCGGCTTACCTCACTCCGCCGGTACGGCGCGCGGGCCTGCGCCGTTGCCGGCGGCGACCTTGAAGAGGAAGGCGCACGCCACCACCAGCGCGCCGAAGACCGCGGCCACCGCCAGCACGGTCGGAAAGCCGCCGTTGGCGTGCAGCAGAGCGATGAGGGGCGCGGCGAAGCCGCTCGCCGTGAAGCCCAGGAAATAGCGCACGCTGAAGGCTTTCGCGCGATAGGCCTCCGGCACGTAGCGCGCCACCATGGCGTCGTTGATGACCACCTGCCCGTAGATCGCGGCCATCACCAGCACCATGCCGGCGAGCAGCGGCAGGCCCGTGCTCATGGCGGCAAGCGCAAGACCGACCGGCTGCAGACTGGACAGGCCGAGGAACAGCGTCGGCAGCGGCACCGTGTCGATCAGGCGCCCGATCAGGAGCTGCATCAGCGCCCCGCACAGGAACACGGCTGTGGCGAGCGAGCCCGTCAGGACCAGCGGCAGCGACATGCCGGCGCCCTCGTCGATCACCTTCGGCAGTGCGATGGTGGTGATGTTGAAGGTCATGCCGCCGGCGATGATGGCGACCGCGAGGAGCCCGAGCACGAAGAACGGCCGGCTCGTCTCGAAGCGCGAGGCGGCGGCCTTGCCGCGCACCGCGGCCGCGCCGTCACCCGGTACGAGACGCAGGAACGCGAGCCCCGTGGCGAGGCACACCACCGCCGGCACCGCGAACGCGAGCCGCCATCCCCAGCGCGCGGCGATGAAAGCCGTCACGCCCGAGGCCATCGCGGCACCCAGATTGCCCCACACGCCGTTCCAGCCGAGATCGCGCCCGAGCTCACGCGCATGGCTCACCAGCATCGACGTGCCGATCGGGTGATAGATCGCCGAGAACACGCCCAGCATCAGCATGGAAGCGGCAATGGCGGTCCACGACGTGCTCGCAGCCACGGCCGCGCACGAAAGCGCATAGCCGATGAAGAAGATGGCGAGCATGTTGCGCCGGCCCAGACGGTCGGCGAGCCAGCCCATGGGCAGCGAGAACAGGCCGAAGGCAACGAAGGATCCCGTCGCGAGCGTGATCAGGCTCGCGTAGTCGAGCTTGGCTTCCGTCGCGATGGCGATCACGGCCGTCGGGTAGATCAGCAGCACGAAATGATCGAACGCGTGCGCGATGTTGACGAAGATGATCGTGCGTCGCGACAGGTCCTCGGGCGCCATGCGTGTCCTCCGTTTTGCCATCGACCCTAGCCTTGACCCGCTTACGCTGTCAGGCCAATTTGCAAGAGATCGGGCCAACCGGCCCAAGGCAGGGATGGGCGCATGCGCTCGCAGGATGCAGCGACCTACCAGGACGTGGCGCGGCCCCTCGCCGTGATGGCGAAGCCGTTTCCGAACGGCGCCCGCACCGGCTGGCACGCCCACGCGCGCGGCCAGGTGCTCTACGCGACGCGCGGTCTTATGCTGGCGCAGACGGCCGCGGGCACCTGGGCCGTGCCCACCGGCCACGCGCTCCTCATCCCGCCGGGCTTGCGGCACGACATCGCCATGCACGGCTCTGTCGAGATGCTGACGGCCTACGTCAGCAAGGCCGCCTGGAAGGAGAACGCGCTTGCGGGCTGCCGCGTCGTGCGCATCTCGCGCCTCACGGATGCGGCGCTCGCCGCGCTCGTCGACGAGCCTCTGCTCTACGGCCGCCGGGGCCGGCACCTCGCCGCGTTGATCCTCGACGAGATCGCGCGCGCGCCCGTCGCCGATCTCGCCCTGCCCATGCCGGCGCCCTCGGGCCTGCGCCGCCTGTGCGAAGCCATGATCGATGATCCGCGCGGCGCGGCGAGCCTGGACGCGTTGGCCGATCGCCTCGCCGTCAGCCGCCGCACGCTGACGCGGCGCTTCCGGCAGGAGACCGGCATCAGCTTCGGCGCCTGGCAGCGGCGGTTGCGGCAGCTCGAGGCCTTGCGGCTCGAGAGCGAGGGGCTCGCGTGGAAGGAGATCGCGGCCAGCGTCGGCTATGGCAGTCCGCAGGCGTTGCGTGCCATGCTGCGCCGGCGCGGCGGCAGCGCCGTCGCCAAGTGAGGGAGAATCGCCGTGATCACCTACAAGGGCTGCATCTATCCCTGGCATTGCGATCACGTCGGCCACATGAATGTCATGTGGTACGTCGGCAAGTTCGACGAGGCGACGTGGAACCTGTTCGCCGGCTTCGGCCTCACGCCGTCCTATCTGCGGCGCGAGAACCGCGGCATGGTCGCGGTGGAACAGCACCTCACCTACAAGCGCGAACTCCTCGCCGGCGACATCATCGAGGTCTCGAGCCGCGTGCTCGAAGCGCGCGACAAGTCGATCAAGTTCGCGCACGAGATGCGCAACGGCGAGACGGGCGAGGTCGCCGCCCTGTGCGAGCTGACCGGCATCCATCTCGACCGCGCCACCCGCAAGGCCGTGTCGTTCGCGCCCGAGGTGCGCGCGGGGCTCGATAGGCTGATCGCATCTCCCCCGTAGGCCCATGCATCCGCAATCTGTCGGATGGAGCATCGCGTGACCGTGCCTCTCGAATATGCACACGCCTCCCAAGCGTTCGAACGGTTCATGCTCGAAGCGCGCGACGCGCTGGACCTCTCGACGTCGCATCAGACCTTCACGGTGGTCGAGGCCGTGCTCTGGGTATTCCGCCGCCGGCTCGATGCCGCTGGCGTGGCAGCTTTCGCGCAGGTGTTGCCCGCGGTACTTCGCGCGATGTTCATCGACGGGTGGGATCCAGCTGTGCCGCCGCTGCCCTTCGCGGCGCAAACGGAACTCGCCCGCGAGGTCCAGGCCGTCCGCGGTCGACATAACCTCGCCCCCGACAATGCCATCGAGACGGTCGCCGGCGTTTTGCGCCGCCGTGTCGATGCCGAGGCCTTCGATGCCGTCCTGTCGCGTCTTCCTGACGGGGCTGCACGGTATTGGTCAGCGCAACATACGCCGACCGACTGACGACCGGCCGACCCGTGCGCGGGCCGCGGTCTCCCCCTGGGTCCCGGAGATTT
>RXJK01000343.1 GCA_003963125.1 Hyphomicrobiales bacterium | reverse complement strand
CTCCAACCCCGAGACGGACGGCCGCGCCAAGCATTTCAAGAACGCCCGCGTCGTGACGTTCGACCGCGCCGGCCACTGGGTCCACCACGACCGCCTCCCCGAGTTCATGGCCCTGGTGAAGGAGTTTTTGGGGTAGCGAACTGCGGATTGCACTGATCGCGTCTAACCCACCACATACACGGCGACGATGCGATACGGGCCGGGCTCGGCGTTGCGGAAGAGACCGCTTTCCAGCGCGCGTTTGGCCTCCTCGAACGTGTCGAACAGGCAGCGATCGTTGACGGCAACCTCTTCGGCGAGGCTGTTGCAGGACAGCGGCGAGCACTCGGCGCCCGTGCCACCGCTGAACGCGACGACGTCGAACCCATGCAGGGCAGCTTTCGTCGGTACCGTGACGGCAGTGGGCAAGTCCGGATGCAACACGACCGGCTGCCACGTCGCCGTCACGGCGTCGTACTGCTGCTCGAAGGTCTCGTAGTAGAAGCAGGTGAGGCCGGCGAGGCTGATGCCGTTCGCCGTCGCAAAGTGCTCGATGATCTGCGGTTCGTCGAACAGCCAGAAGCCATTGTGGCGCCAGGCGTCCGTGTAGTCGGCGAAATCGCGCGAGATGCAGCCGCTCATGGAGAAGACGCGCTGCGGACGGCCGGGGACGTCCAGCCAATCGGGCCGGCTCGTCACCTGCTTGAAGAGATAGCCCGAAGGGATCATCGCGCTCCCCACTCCCGTGATGCGGTCAGCGCTTGATCAGCGCGCCGATCGCGGCAATCGAAAGGCACACCCAGGCGAGGATCAGCACCGTACCGCCCGTGGGCGCCGCCATCGGGAACAGGCGGTTGCCCGTGAAAGCGCGCAGCGAGATGTCGCCCGAGAAGAGCGCAGCGCCGATGATCCATCCGAAGCTGGCCAGAAGCAGTGCGGGACGCCACGCCATGTCGCGCTCGAGCAGCGCTGCGCCTGCAACCACGGCGGCCGCATGGAACAGCAGCATGTAGGCGGCGCTTTCGAGCCCCGCGCCAGGCGCTGCATGCGCGGCGGCGGCCGCAAGCGCGACGCCACCGGCCCCCATCAGCCCGGCGAGCAGCAGCGCGATCCCGATCGTCATCGTCTCAAACCTCGTGAAGCCTCAAGGCTCACGATGATGCCGGAAAACGCGCCCACTTGCCATGCCAGTCGACCTGGGCGAGCACGCGCCGTTCGCCGCTGGGCCACACCCGCAGCGTGAGCTGGCACGTCATGGGCGTATCCGGGGCCGCTTCCATGGCGAGCCACGCGAACGGGCGCGCGTTTGTCGCAGCCGCGCCGGCGGACTCGAGCACCGCACGCAGGGCCTGTCGCGCCTCCTGCGGCAGGTATTGCAGGAAGACGCTGTGATAAACGACGCGGCACGTCCTCTCAGCCTGCGGTTCGGCCAGGCGGCGCTTCGCCCAGGCGACGGCGTCGTCGGCCTCGACCGTGACGTGTTCCGCGGCCAGCATGCCGAGCGCAGCTTCGATGCGCTGCACGCGCTCGGTCTGTTCGGGCCAGATGTAGGCGAGGAGGCGCTCGCGATCCTGCGCGTCGGATGCCGAGATCGGACGCAGGTCCACGGCGGCGCGCGAGACCACATCGATCGGCGTCGCGAGCGACGGAGCATCCCCGGTCCATACGCAAGGAATACGCACGTCCGCCGCGGCGGGTCCCCAGGTGCGCCCCTCGCCGAGATCGAACGCGTAGCGATCGAACATCAGGTTGAGGCCCGCGCTCGCGCCGAGTTCGAAGAGCGCGAGCGGCATGCCCGTTGCGGCCGCGATGGAGAGGAAGCCCGCCAGCAGCACGCCCGAGCGCGCAACCTCGTTGGTCTGCGGCGGGGAGTCGAGGAAGGCCGCGAGGCTCGCGTCGTGTCGTGCGATGGTGTCCGCGATCGCGTCCCAGAGCGCGGCGTCAGAAGCGGCCGCATGCGGCGGATAGAGCCGCGCGAGCGCAGGCGCCACCCCGCCCCGCACCTTGAAATTGAGCGCCGCACAGCAGCGCAAGGGCACGAGGTCGCCGCGTAACGTTGCCTGCGGCCAGCCGACGACGCGGCGTCCGAGCGCCGTCGTATCGTCGAGCCGCTCACCCAGCACCCGGTTGAGCCGCGCCGTGAAGGGCGCCCCCATCTCGCCGCACACGACGGCCTGGCGGTCGAAGGCTTCCTTCAGCGCAGCGATGTCGGCGACCCGCATGGCATCTCTTCCCGATCGAACTCCCGTGGCGGGCACGACGCGAAGGCTCAGCGCGTGCCGTCGGTCCATATACGGCGGAGCCACGCGCGCGTTCCATGCCCAATGAGCGGGCCTAGCTATGCAGGACAAGCCATGCCGAGGCCCCCAAGTCCCGGGCGGCGTGGCGCAACTCCTTACCGGAGGCTGCATTTTTCCACTTGGTTCGCGCGACTGGATCGGCTACACGAAGGGCCGCCCGGTGCACTGCCCGGGCATTCCCGTGGGAGCGCAGCCGCGCTCCCCTCTGGACGGCCGGGCGATTAGCTCAGCGGGAGAGCACACCCTTCACACGGGTGGGGTCGTAGGTTCAATCCCTACATCGCCCACCATCCGGCCTGTGCGCCTCGCTTGAGACATGCGGTCCGCGCGCACGCTGCGAGGCTGACCGTCGGTCAGTCAGTCCCCTTCTCGCGCGATCGCCGCTTGTTTCGATCCCGCGATGCTATCGCGGTCCTTGTTTACTGACCGTCCTGCCCCTGGGGAACCGTCGCGTTTCACGGCAAGCTTGCGTGGATGCCCACCTGCGTGGGCATGACGGAGAGTGTGGCACGCCCTTCGCCAACTCCACCAACGTCACCCCCGCGAAGGCGGGGGTCCACGCCAGGTCGAGATTGAGCGGCACCCTTCAATCGCGCTCCACGCCTCTTTTTCACTCTGCAACGTCGGTCGCTCGTCCGGCTGGATCTTCGGGACAAGCCCGAAGATTACTTGGGTGGGGATGCGACGCGGCGAGCGGTCGTCAGTGAAGCGGCGTGCGTGGATGCGGGGAGCCGCCGTCCGCGCCGTGGCCGCATGAGATGAGCGCGCTGTCGGCCGACGCCGCTCCATCGCGCCTCACACCCTCACGCACAGGCACGGCAGCTTTGGCGTCCGCGCGCTTGCCGCTCGCGGGCGGGGCGCCTAGCTTTGCTCCTCCGCCGGCAACGCTCCGGCGCGTCATCCAAGAGGATCCGTTTCCGTGGCCGACTGGCACCTATGGCTGCCCCCGGCGCTGGCAAAGCCGCGCTTCCGCTACTATGCGGCGGGCCACAGCGTGTCGGTGATCGGCGGCTGGATCCAGCAGGTGGCGCTCGCGTGGCTCGTGTTCCGCCTGTCGGGATCGCCGCTGCTGCTCGGCGTGACGGGCTTCCTGCTCAACATCTTCTATCTGTTGCTGGGGCCCGCGGCGGGTGCTGCCACCGACCGCTTTCCGAAGCTGCAGATGCTGATCGTGATCGACCTGGTGCTTGCGGCCTGCGCCGGGCTCCTGGCCGCGCTCGCCTGGAGCCATGTCGTCTTCATCCCGGCCTACCTCGCCATCGCCACGCTGATCGGCATCGCCAACGCCTTCGAGATGACCGTGCGCCAGACGCTGATCCGCGACATCGTCGAGGAGCGCGCGCTGATCTCGAGCGCGCTCGGCGTCAGCGCCATGCTGTTCAACGGCGGACGCATGGTGGGCCCCGCGATCGCCGGTCTCGCGCTCGCCTACGTGTCGGAAGCCTGGTGCTTCGCGGCCAACGCGCTGAGCTACGGCGCCATCATCGCCGCGCTCTTGGCCATGCACCTGCCCGAAAGCGCGCGCACCGCCTCGGGCCGCTCCAGCGCACTGCCCCAGGGGCTGGCCGCGGGGCTGTCCGTGCTGCTCTCGTTCCCGGCCGTGCGCTACCTGCTGCCGACGGTGGTGGCGCTCGGCCTGTTCGCGACGCCTTACGTGCCGCTGATGCCGTCCATCGTCGCCGACTTCTTCGATGCGAAGTCGTCGACCGTGGGCTGGCTCATGAGCGCCGCGGGCCTGGGGGCGCTCGCATCCGCGGCTTATCTGTCGCTGCAGCCGGGCTACGGCCGGCAACTGCGCCTGCAGACCATTGCCCCGCTGGTGACGGGCTCGGTCCTGATCGCCTTCGCCTGGTCGCGCACGCTGCCGTTGTCGATGCTGCTGCTCGCCGGGCTCGCCGGCTCTGCGCTGATCGGGGTGAATTCGACCAACGCCATGCTGCAGCAGTCCGTGCCCGATGAGTGGCGCGGGCGCGCCATCGGCCTCTACAGCATGTCGTTTGCGGGCACTGCGCCGTTGGGTGGCCTGCTCGCGGGCTTCCTCGCCGATCGCATCGGGCTGACCGCGACCCTCACGCTCAACGGGTGCATCATCCTCGTGGCGGGGCTCGTCGGCCGCTGGCGTCTCCACAACCACCCCGAAGCCCTGCGCGGCCTCATGCGCAGCCTGATGCGCTAGCACGATCTAGCGTTCCTCCTGTCATCCCGGCCGCAGCGCGAAGCGCGGAGAGCCGGGACCCAGGGCCGACGGATGGTGCGCGTGGCCCTGGGTCCCGGATCGGTGCTGCGCACCGTCCGGGATGACAGGGAGCGTGTTATGGCGCAGGCCTCACCCGACGCGCGGGAAGCGGCCTTCGATCGGGTATTCGGGATCGAGGTGCCCGTGCGCGGAGGCATGCCCGGGCGGCACGAGCGAATTCGCGAGCACCTCGTCGTCCGCCGTCCACGCATAGGCAAGCGCGTCGATGTAGCCGGTCCACTGCTCGAAGGTGCGCGGGCCCGCGATCGCCGACGTGACGGAAGCATTGTTGAGCACCCAGGCGAGCGCCCAGTGCGCGATGTCGACGCCGCGCGCTTGCAGCGTCTCCAGCAGCTTCTGGGCGATGAGCAGGCTCTCGGGCCGCCACTCCGCCTCCATCATGCGCTTGTCGTTGCGGGCCGCGCGCGTGCCTTCAGCCGCCTTCTGGTTGGGCTTGTACTTGCCCGTCAGGATTCCGCGCGCGAGCGGCGAATAGGGCACCACACCGAGATCGAAGGCCTTGGCCGCCGGCAGCACGTCCACCTCAGGCTGCCGGTTCATGAGATTGTAGTAGGGCTGCAGCGCCACGGGCACCGGCGTGCCGAGCTGCCGGCACAGATGCCAGACGTGCGGAATGTGCCAGGCGCGCACGTTGGAGAGCGCCCACTCGCGCACCTTGCCCTGCCGGATTAGGTCGCCGAAGGCCTGGATGGTCTGCTCCCAGCTCGTCGCCGGATCGACGCGGTGGATGTAGTAGAGATCGATGTGGTCGGTCTTGAGCCGCTTCAGGCTCGCCTCCGCCGCCTCGAACAGATGCCGTCGCGACAGCCCGCGATCGGTCGGGTTCGGCCCCATCGGCTGGGCGACCTTCGTGGCGAGCACCCAGCGGCTCCGCTCCGCCTTGATCGCGTCGCCCACCACCTCTTCCGAGCGGCCCTGCACGTAGACGTTCGCCGTATCGATGAAGTTCACGCCGTGGTCGCGCGCGTGCGCCACGATGCGGTTGGCTTCGGCTGGCTCCGTCTGCGCTCCGAACATCATGGTGCCGAGGCACACGGGCGAGACGCGCATGCCGCTCGCGCCGAGCGGACGATAGATCATGTCGGGCATGGGGCTCTCCGGGAGCTTGGCGATCGGCGGTTGGGCTAAGTGTCGGACGGAGGAGAAGGGCTCAGGCGTGCTCGAGCACGAAGCGGAACACGCCTTTCGCCTCGGTCTGTTCCAGGATCTTGTTGCCGGTGGCCTCGGAAAAGGCCTGGAAATCGGGGATGGAGCCAGGGTCCGTCGTGAACACCTCGAGCTTGCCGCCCTTGGGAAGTTCCGTTAGCGCCTTCTTCGTCTTGAGAATCGGCAGAGGGCAGGCGAGACCTTTGAGGTCGAGGGTCCTGTCGGCCATCGGGGGAGTGCTCCGCGGGGTGTGTCGGGAAAGAGCCTATAATCATGAATAGGACGGACTGGCAACCGCCGGCCTTGCGCCGCGCACTTGGCGTTGCCAGATTAAATCGAGCGCTTCCAGTGCTTTGGCGCGGGGGACTTTGATGGACGCTTCAGCCCAGCCGCCGCGACGCTCCTTTGCGTTCGGCTTGGAAAATCTCGGGCTCGCGAGCCTCCGCCACCCCGTGGTGACTGCCGTCATGGTGGTCTTGGTTTCCGTCATGGCAGGCCTGGGCCTGGCACGGCTCAAGGTCGACGACAGCCTGTCGGAGTTGTTTCGCACCGACACCGAGGAATTCCGCCGCTACGAGGAGATCGACCGGCGCTTCCCCTCGAGCGAGTACGACGTGCTGCTCGTGGTCGAGGGCAAGGACCTCCTGAAGAAACCGCAGCTCGAAGCCTTCCGCCAGGCCATCGTGGATGTGCAACTCGGCGAAGGCGTCGATGGCGTCGTGTCGATGCTGTCGGCGCGGGGCAAGCCCGACGCGAAGGGCTATGCAGCACCGATCGTGCCGGACGACCTGCCCGACGGGCCCGAGTACGACGCCATCATCGAGGCGATGCGCTCCAACGAGATCGTGGCGGGCAAGTTCCTGTCGGCGGATGGCGAACTCGCCATGGCCGTCATCGCGCTCGACCGCAAGGTGGTGGCGGAGCAGGGCGCCAAGGAGATCATCGGCGCCATCAAGGACACGGTGACGAAGGAGGTGGCGCCGCTCGGCCTCAAGGCGCATCTGACGGGCGCGCCCGTCATGCAGCTCGAGATCCGCAACGCCGTCGAGCGCGACCAGATCTTGTATAACGGTTTGGGCCTGCTGTTCGGCGCCATCATCGCCGCGATCTTTTTCAAGCGCATTTCGCTGATGCTGCTGGCGGCCCTGCCGCCGGTGCTCGCGGTGCTGTGGTCGCTCGGACTGCTCGGCTGGCTCGACTTCCGCCTCAACCTCTTCCTCAACATCATGACGCCGCTCGTGATGGTGATGGGCTTTGCCGACAGCATGCAGATGGTGTCGGCGATCCGCATCCGGCTGCGCGAAGGCGACAAGAAGCTCGAGGCCGTGCGCTTTGCCGTGCACGTGGTTGGCCCCGCCTGTGTGCTCGCCCATGGCGTGGCGCTGTTGTCGTTCCTCGCGCTGCTGTTTTCCCAGTCCGGGCTGATCCGCACCTTTGGCATGGCGGGCTCGCTCGCCGTCGGCATCTCGTTCGTTGCCATCATCCTCGTCTTGCCGATCCTCGGCGTGTTCCTGATCCGCAACGAGGCGTCGCTCGCCCGCGACCGCTCCCCGGCCGATCGCCTGATGGATGCGCTCGGCAAGCTCGTCGGCTGGATCGTCGATCGTGTCGTGCACTGGCCGCTGACGGTGAGCCTCATCTGCTTTGCGAGCTTCATCGCACTGGCCTCGGCCTACGTGCAGCTCGAACCGCGCTATCGCCTCGCCGACCAGGTGCCGGACCGCGAGCAGGCTTTGGGCGCCACCGGCCGCATCGACGAGAAGCTGACCGGCGCCAACCCCGTGCACATCATGATCGAGTGGAACACGGGCGAGAGCCTCTATAGCGACCGGCCTCTCGCCGTCATCGCCAAGGCCCACGAGATCCTGGAGAAGACCGCCGGCCTCGGCAACGTCTGGAGCCTCGAAAGCCTGCGCCGCTGGCTGAAGGACGCGGGGGACGAGAGCATCGACACGGTGAAGCGCTACGTCGGCATCCTGCCCGAGCATCTCGTGCGCCGCTTCATCGCCAAGGAAGGCAACGCCGTGCTCGTCACCGGCCGCCTGCCGGACGTGGATTCGAGCCGCATTCTCCCCGTCGTCGAGAAGATCGATGGCGCACTCGACGGC
Source organism: Hyphomicrobiales bacterium (assembly GCA_003963125.1). Lineage (GTDB taxonomy): Bacteria > Pseudomonadota > Alphaproteobacteria > Rhizobiales > Hyphomicrobiaceae > AWTP1-13. The sequence goes on along the minus strand of RXJK01000343.1, from coordinate 25,141 downwards.
CTGCGCAAGGAATACCCGGAGTTCCGCATCTCGGTCACCGGCCTTCCCGCCATCGCGGCCCGCAACAGCGCGCGCATGATCTCGCAGCTGAACGAGGCGCTGCCGCTCTGCGTCGCCTTTGCTGCCGTCATGCTGGGCCTCGCCTTCCGCTCGATCTTCGTCGCCTTCGTGAGCCTGCTGCCCGGTCTCTATCCCGTGGTGGCGTCCGGCGCCTACCTGTGGGCGCGCGGCGACGGCTTGGAGTTCGCCTCCGTCGTGGCGCTGCTCGTGGTCTTCGGCCTCTCCATCGACGCGCTCATCCACTTCTTCAACCGTCTGAGCATTGAGGAGCACGTCGAGCCGCGCGCCGACGTCGCCATCCGCCGCGCGCGCGTGCTGGTGGGGCCCGCCATCATCCTGACGACGCTCGTGCTCGCCTTCGGCCTCGGCGTGACGGTGTTCTCGGACCTGCCGTCCCTGCGCACCTTCGGCCTGATCTCGGGACTGACGCTCACCGCGTCTCTGATCGCCGACCTCGTGTTCCTGCCGGCGCTGATCATGCTCATCCGCAAGATCTGGCCGTCGCGGCACGTAACGTCCGACCACGCGCTCGACGATCCGACCTGAGCATCACACAGCCTTGCGCGAAACATGCAGTGCGCAGTTCGCGCGCACGCGCATCGCTTTGTGCGTGGCGGATTTGCCACGCGGACTCATCGTGAAACGCCCGTTAAGTCGCTCTTAAGCGTTTTCACTGAGTCTCCCTCTCACCGAAGTGCGCTCGGCCGTTGGCGAGCAGTTCCAAGTGAGAGGATCCGATCATGCGTATGCTTAAGCGTGCCATCGTGGCCGGCGCGGCCATGATTTGCAGTCTTTCCGCGGCCTACGCCGGCGGCGATCTGCGCGGCAGCATCAAGGACGACTACGCCCCTGTTGCTGCATCTCCGACCTGGTACCTGCGTGGCGATTTCAGCTACGCCTGGCAGAACTCCGACACCGTCTCCGTCTATCACCCCACCATCGCCTCGTCCTCGATCTCGGACACGTGGGCGCTGGGTGGCGGCATCGGTCGCTACTTCGGCCGCGGCTTCCGCGGCGACGTGACCTATGAATGGCGCGGCAACACCGACATCAACGCCGCGAGTACGAGCTGCTGCTCGACCACGACGCACTTCTCCATGCGCAGCCAGGTGTTGCTCGCCAACCTCTACTACGACTTCCGCCCCGGCGAGCGCTTCAATCCTTACATCGGCGCCGGCATCGGCACCTCGCGCAATGAAACCTCGGGCGGCTTCTACACGCCCAACGGTTGCGGCTGCGCCCCCTACGAGGGCAAGACGCAGTGGAACCTCGCCTGGGCCCTGATGGCCGGTGCGAGCATCCGCCTCGACCGCGGCGCCCAGCGCGTCGGCGGCATCAAGGACGATGGCTACGTCGCCGTCTCCGAGCCCGGCCGCATGCATCTCGACCTCGGCTACCGCTACCTGAACCTCGGCGACGCGGTCTCCGGTCCCAACAGCTTCAACGGCATCGCCGGCCCGAAGGCGGGTGGCATCGATGCGCATGAGCTTCGCGTCGGTCTTCGTTACGACCTGCGCTGACGGAAAGTAGGACGCGGGTCCGGTATTGCCTTCCGCGTTCATGTTAAGGGCCCGGCACGCCGTAGCGACGGCGTGCCGGTGCCTCTGAGTGAGTTTCGGTTTCGTGGCGTAGTGGCGTCTTGCAGGCGTTCGGGAGCGGGATCCGATCCCATCCACCACGAGGACCAAGAAGCAATGAAAATCCTGTCGGCCTTCGTCGCGCCGATCGCCCTCGCAGCGCTGATCGGCGATGCAGCCGCCCAATCCCCCGAACTCGACCTCGGCACGCGCATGGCGCTGCCCTTCTACGCCGGCCTGAAGGACATGTCGGACATTCCGGCCCCGATCCCCGTGCCGGAGGCGCACCCGGTGCGCGAAGGCTTCAACTATTACCTGCGCACCGACATCGGCTACGGCATGCAGGGTAGCCGGCCGTCCTTCACTGAGGCTGGCCGCGTCTATGGTCTGGGCGGTGGCACCACGTTCTCCGGCACCAGCACGTTCGGCTACGGCGGCAGCGGCTTCTCGAGCCTGAGCGACAAGACGAACGACAGCTTCGGTGGCGGCGTCGGCTTCGGTGCCTACTTCACGCCGCGTCTGCGCGGCGACCTCACGCTCGAATTCCGCGGCCAGCGCACCACGGACGTCTACGGCACCTACAGCTATACGTCGTCGAGCGGCGGCAATCCGACGGTCAACGGCAGCCTGCACGACAGCTTGCGCAGCGTCAGCACCGTCGGCCTCGTCAACGGCTACATCGACCTGCTGCCGCGCGGCGGCATCACGCCCTACGTCGGCGGCGGCATCGGTCTCGTCTATCACCAGGTCGACCGCAGCTACCTCGCGCACGAGACCTCGGGTGGCAGCACGCTCGACATCACCGGCTCGCAAGGCACGGGGCGCACGGCCTTCGCCGCCGCCGCCAACGCCGGCATCACCTTCTCTTTCGACCATCGCTGGGCGATCGATCTCAACTATCGGGCGCTGTACCTGCAAGGCGCATCCGCCACCCTCACCACCAAGGGCCTGACCACCAACCAGGTCACAACGGCGACCATCGGCGACAACTGGGAACACCAGATCCGACTGGGCCTGCGCTTCAACATTTGGTGAGCGCCGAGTGGCGCGCCGTCGTCGAACTTAAGTGGCCGCGAAGGTCTGGTGCGCCCGGGCGAAAGGGTTCGCGCGCGAACGGGCGCTGCAGGCCCTTTGAAAGCGGCCCATGTCGGTCTAGATCAGGGTCTCCACCCGGGCACTTGAGCGACGGAGGGCGCCATCGACGCGCGCAACGAGACCGGCCAGCCGGCGGGGAACCTGTTCTTCAAGGTCTTCCCGTCGATCATGCTGCCCATGTTCCTGGCCGTCGGCGACCAGACCATCGTGGCGACAGCCTTGCCCGCCATCGCCGGTGCGCTGGGCAGCGTCGAGCGCGTGTCCTGGATCGTCGTTGCCTACCTGATCGCCACGACCATCGCCGCGCCCATGTACGGGCAGTTGCGCGACATCTACGGCAGCCAGCGCATGATGTTCCTGGCGCTCGGCGTCTTCCTCGGATCGTCCGTCCTCTGTGCCATCGCGCCGAGCGTCGAGTTCCTCGCCTTCGCGCGCGTGCTGCAGGGGCTGGGCGGCGGCGGCCTCATGACGCTGTCGCAATCGCTGATCGGCGAAACCATTCCGCCGCGTGAGCGCGCGCGCTACCAGGGCTACCTCGCAGCCGTCATGGTGACGTCGAGCACTTTCGGCCCCGTCGCCGGCGGCTATCTCACGGAGCACTTTGGCTGGCGCAGCGTGTTCTTCGTCAACGTGCCGCTGGTGCTCGTTGCCATGGCGCTGACGACGCGCCTGCCGTCGCGTTCGAGCGTGGAGCAGACGTGGCATTTCGACGTGCGCGGGCTCGTGCTGTTCGTCGGTTTCGTCGTGCCGTTTTTGCTCGCCCTCGAGATCGGTCAGCGCATGAGCTTGGCCGCGCTGCCGGGCGTGATCTTCATGCTCTCGGTCGCCGTCGTCTGCGCCTGGCTCCTGGTGCGGCGCGAGAAGGAGGCAGAGACGCCGCTGTTTCCCGTGAACCTGCTCAGCCAGCCCACCATCTGGCGCAGCGACGCGCTCGCCGCCTGCCACGGCGCGGTGCTCGTGTCGCTCGTGACGTTCCTGCCGATCTATCTGCGGGTGCGCACGGGCTCTTCTGCGGCCGAAACCGGCTTTGTCCTCCTGCCGATGATGTTCGGCATCGGTACGGGCTCGATGATGACGGGGCGAATGGTGAGCCGCACGGGCCTCACGGCGGTCTTCCCCTCCGTCGGCCTGACCATCGCCACGGTCGGATTATTGGTGCTGGCGCTCGCCATCGACGTCATGAGCCGCACGGGGCTCGGCGTGTTCCTGTTCTTCCTCGGCACATCCATGGGCACGGTGATGGGCGTCGTGCAGGTGACCGTGCAGAACGCAGCCGGCGCCAACACGATCGGTCGAGCGGCAGCCTCCGTGCAGTTGTCCCGGTCGATCGGTGCAGCCGGCGGCACGGCCTTCGTCGGCGCCGTGCTGTTCGCGACCCTGGCCATGAGCCACCCCGATGCAGCGGGGCTGTTCGGCGACCTCCTGCGCAAGGGCGCCGAGGCGGGTCGCCAGTTGGGACCTGAGAAGCTCGCCCTTCTCCAGGCCGATCTGGGCAGTGCGTTCCGCATCGCCTTCCTGTCGATCGCCGCCTTCGCCGGCCTCGGCGCCGCGCTCGCCTGGTCGATCCCCAAGCGCCGCCTCTGACCTCCCGCTATCGGGCCACCGCTTGTCATCCCGGCCGGAGCGCGCAGCGCGGAGAGCCGGGACTCAGGGGCCGCCGTCACCGCTCATCGCCCTGGGTCCCGGATCGGTGCTTCGCACCGTCCGGGATGACAGGTGAGGGAACCTGCGCGTGTCGTCTCGGGCGCCGTTGGCGGACTGCGAAACGTTTGACGGCTCCGCCTGATCTTGGTTAATGCTCGGGTTGAGTTTTCGATATTGATTTCGAATTCGACATTATGTTGGATTTGATGTTCGGCGTGCGTGCCAGATCGCCAGTTTGCCGTGTTTGCACGGGCCTGCTCCGCGCTGCGGCCGTGATGGTCGCGATGGTCCTTCCATCCGCCGCCCGCGCCGAAGGCGATGCCGCCAACCTCGAACTGTGGACCGGAGCCGAAAGCTACCGAACGGCATGGTCGCTCTACACGGGCACGACGTGGTCGCCGTTCGGCACGCTCCAGGAACAAGGATTTCGTTTCCGCCTCGTCGCGGGTCAATCCGGCTTCGAATATCGATCCGATGCGGGCAGGGCGCACGGGCTAGCGCCGTTCGCCGAAACGCTCGCCGGATATCAAATCAAATCGGGCGCGACCACGATCAAGGCCTTCGCCGGCGCGTGGGGCTATGCCGACATCCTCTCCCGTGCTGACCTGGTGAACGCTTGGAACCGGGCGCAGTTCGGGCCCAAGTTCGTCGCCGAAACCTGGACCGATCTGCCCGCCAGTTTCTGGCTCGCGACCGACGCCAACTGGAGTTCCTTGCGCAACGCCTATTGGACGCGCGTGCGCCTCGCCGCGCACGTCCTGCCCGCGCTGTCGGCTGGACTGGAGACCGGCGTTGCGGGCACGCGCGAAAACACTGCGGTGCGGATCGGCGGCCTTCTCCGCTACGACTGGGCCGCCGGCGAACTTGCCGCCTCTGCGGGCGTCGCCACCAACCCGACGGCCAATGCCGTGGACGCCGCCTATGGCCTCCGCTCGGGCGTCACGCCCTATGGTACGCTACTGCTCCTGCTGCGCTTTTGAACTCCGGTGCCGTCATCCACGCCCCAGGATTTTTGTGCGGCGCACACTCTGCCTAGCCTCTGAGCAGGTCGACGAAGAGCGAGGTTGAGCTTGGCCGGAGGCGGCACCCTCTTGCTCCCGCGACACGAAAACGTGATATCTATGAAAGACATGCGCAGGGCAGGGTTCTCCACAAGCGCAGGCCGCGTCGTCCACATCTTGTGAACACGCGCCCCTTGAGGGGCCTGGGTGTCGAGGCGCTAAGATTTTTCGAAGAATCACGCGGGTGGTTCTCGATACTGTCGACGAGGTGCAAATGAGGCAGGCGATGTCGCGAACCCATGTTCTCGCTTTGGCGCTGCTGGCGGGGACCGCCGTCACCACTTGGAGCACGCCGCTTCTGGCTGCCGGCAAGCCGCCGGCGCTCGATCTCGACGCCGGCCCGGAAAGTTCGACGCCCGATCCGCTCGCACCGCCGGACGTGTCGGGACCCGCACCCGTCGCGCCCGGCGCACCCGCTGACGTGCCGATGGCCAAGCCCGGCGACGCCGTCGACGCGATCGTGCTCGCGGTGCGCCAGGCGCAGCCGCCCAAGGCCGACAAGGAAGATATCGCAGCCCTCGTCGATTTCTACGCGAATGCGGTAAAGCCCATCTTCATCGAGGGCGGCGCGTTCAACGCGCGCGCCAAGCTCGCGCTCGAGGAGATTGCGAAGGCCGATGACTGGGGCCTCAAGGCGTCCGCGTTCGATCTGCCCAAGGCGCCGGCCGATGGCGCGAGCGCTGACGTGCTGGCGCAGGCGGAGATGAAGCTCGCCGTCGCCGTGCTGACCTACGCGCGTCATGCCCGCGGCGGCCGCTTCGATCCGACCTCCATCAGCCGCCTCTTCGACCAGAAGCCGCAGATCTACGATCCGAAGTCGCTCATCCGCGCCGTGGCGGTGAACGACCAGATCGATGCCTACCTGCGCGAGTTGCACCCCAAGCACGCGGGCTTCCACAACCTGCGCAAGGCGCTCCTCGCCGCGCGCGGCGTGAAGAGCGACGAGGCTGCGACGCCGCCGTCCGAGCCGATCCCCTCTGGGCCGTCGATCCGCCCGGGCACGGAGCATCCGCACGTCGCGCTCGTGCGCAAGCGCCTCGCGATCGAAGCGGCCGACGGCAAGGACACCATGCTCGACGAGACGCTCGTCGCAGCCGTGAAGACCTTCCAGAAGCAGCGCGGCCTCGAAGCGACCGGCGTCATCAACGGCGCGACGCGCAATGCCCTCAACGATCAGGGCCAGAAGCCGTCGAAGAGCGACGACGTGCGCCGCATCCTGGCCAACATGGAGCGTTGGCGCTGGCTGCCGGCCGATCTCGGCGAGTTCTACGTCTGGGACAGCGTGCCCGAGCAGATGACGACCGTCTACGAGAACGGCAAGCAGGTTCTGTCCGAGCGCATCGTCGTCGGCAAGACGAGTTCGCCGACGGTGATCTTCTCCGCCGACATGCAGTTCGTGATCTTCCACCCCTCCTGGGGCGTGCCGCCCGGCATGAAGGCCAACGAACTCGGTCCGCAGCTGCGCAACACGGGCGGTGGCTGGTTCTCTAGCAACCCGCTCGCCTCGCAGGTTCTCGCCGCGCACGGATTGAAGGTGAGCCGTGGTGGCGTGCCGATCGATCCCGACAGTGTAGACTGGTCGTCCGCCAACGTCGGCAGCTACGACTTCGTGCAGCCGCCGGGCCCGCGCAACGTGCTCGGCATGGTGAAGTTTCGCTTCCCCAACAAGCACGACATCTACATGCACGACACGCCCGAGCGGCATCTCTTCGGCGGGGCCGTCCGCGCCTTCAGCCACGGCTGCATGCGCGTGCAGAACCCCGTGAAGCTCGCCGAGGTGATCCTCGCCTACGACAAGGGCTACGACGCCGCCAAGACGGCCGACTACGCCAAGCGCGGCGGTGAGATCAAACTGTCCAAGCGCGTCCCCGTGCACATCACGTACTTCACAGCCGTCGCCGACGAGGAGGGCAACGTGAAGCACTTCGCCGACATCTACGGCCTCGATGCGCGCGTCGCCTCGGCGATGGAAGGCCAGCAGGTGCGCGTCGCGGGCGTCGCACCACCGACCGCTTCGATCCCCGAGGAGAAGGCCGAGCGCGCCGAACGGCCGAAGAAGGGCGAGCGCGTCGCCCGCAAGAAGGGCCAGAAGGACGAGGGCTTCAACCCCTTCGGTTCGCTGTTCGGCGGCTTCTGAGGCGAGGGGCCGCGCCCGCGCAGCACCCTGCCCGAAGGTGAGGCAATGGCCCGGCTTCAAGGCCGTGTGCCATTGCGAAAATAGTTGAGCGCCAAGCGCTCAGAGCGTTTCTCAATCCCTTGGCCGGCCCTTATACTCCCCGCAAAGACTTCACCCGCGGAGGTGTGCCGGATGCAGGATCAGCGCGATGACGCGGGCGATGCCGCACGCGAATGGACCGATGCGATAGAGTCCGTCATCGCGTTCGAAGGCACCGCCGAGGCCGACCGCCTGCTGTCGAGTGCGGTCGAGACCGCGAAGCGCTCCGGCGCCCGCCTGCCGTTCGCGGCCAACACCGCCTACATCAACACCATTCCGCCCTCCGACGAGCCGCCCCATCCGGGCGACCGCGACATCGAGCACCGCATCCGCTCCGCCATCCGCTGGAACGCGCTGGCGATCGTGCTCAAGGCGAACAAGACGTCGTCGGAGCTTGGCGGCCACATCGCGAGCTTCCAGTCCGCAGCGACGCTCTACGACACGGGCTTCAATCATTTCTGGCATGCCGCGAGCGAGAGCCACGGCGGTGACCTCGTGTTCGTGCAGGGCCATTCCTCGCCGGGCATCTACGCGCGCGCCTTCGTCGAGGGACGCCTGTCGGAAGAGCAGCTCCTGAGCTTCCGCCAGGAAGTCGACGGCAAGGGTCTGTCGTCCTATCCGCATCCCTGGCTGATGCCGGACTTCTGGCAGTTCCCGACCGTGTCGATGGGGCTGGGACCAATCCTCGCCATCTACCAGGCGCGCTTCCTCAAATATCTGCATCACCGCAAGCTCGCCGACACCGAGCGGCGCAAGGTCTGGGTGTTCTGCGGCGACGGCGAGATGGACGAGCCGGAAAGCCTCGGCGCCATTTCGCTAGCTGGCCGGGAGAAGCTCGACAACCTGATCTTCGTCATCAACTGCAACCTGCAGCGGCTCGACGGGCCCGTGCGCGGCAACGGCAAGATCATCCAGGAACTGGAAGGCGACTTCCGCGGCGCCGGCTGGAACGTGATCAAGGTGATCTGGGGCTCGGGCTGGGACGAGCTTCTGGCCCGCGACACGCACGGCATGTTGCGCAAGCGCATGGAAGAGTGCGTCGACGGTGAGTACCAGGATTTCAAGTCCAAGAACGGCGCCTACGTGCGCGAGCACTTCTTCGGCAAGTATCCCGAGACGGCCGCGATGGTGGCCGACTGGTCCGACGACAAGATCTGGAAGCTCACGCGCGGCGGCCACGACCCCGCCAAGGTGTACGCGGCCTACAAGGCAGCCACCGATCACAAGGGCCAGCCGACCGTGATCCTCGCCAAGACGGTGAAGGGTTACGGCATGGGCGAGGCGGGCGAGGGCCAGATGGTCGCCCACCAGCAGAAGAAGGTGGGAATCGAGCAGCTCAAGCAGTTCCGCGACCGCTTCGCTCTCCCGCCGCTGAGCGACGGAGATCTCAAGTCGCTGCCCTTCATGAAGTTCGAGGAGGGCTCGGAGGAACTGCGCTACTTGAAGGCGCGCCGCGCGGCGCTGGGCGGCTATCTTCCCGCGCGCCGCCGCAAGTCGGAAACGATCGCCGCCCCGCCGCTCGCCAACTTCGACGCGCTGCTGAAATCGAGCGGGGATCGCGAGATCTCCACCACCATGGCCTTCGTGCGCGTGCTGAATACGCTGCTGCGCGACAAGACGCTCGGCAAGCGCATCGTGCCCATCGTGCCGGACGAGAGCCGCACCTTCGGCATGGAGGGCATGTTCCGACAGTTCGGCATCTTCAGCCAGGTGGGCCAGCTCTACCGCCCGCAGGATGCCGACCAGCTCATGTTCTACAAGGAGGACAAGACCGGGCAGATCCTGCAGGAGGGCATCAACGAGGCGGGCGCCATGGCCTCGTGGATCTCGGCGGCGACGTCCTATTCCACCTCGAACGTGCCGATGGTGCCGTTCTACATCTACTACTCGATGTTCGGCTTCCAGCGCGTCGGCGACCTCGCTTGGCTCGCCGGCGACATGCGCGCCCGCGGCTTCTTGGTTGGCGGCACGTCCGGTCGCACCACGCTCAACGGCGAGGGGCTGCAGCACGAGGACGGCCACAGCCACATCCTCTCGGCCACCATTCCCAACTGCGTCTCCTACGATCCGACCTACGCTTACGAGTTGGCGGTGATCGTGCAGGACGGCATGCGCCGCATGCTGACCGAGCAAGAGGACGTGTTCTACTACCTGACGACGCTCAACGAGAACTATCCGCACCCGGAGATGCCGGCGGGAGCCGAAGAAGGCATCGTCAAGGGTATGTACCTCCTGCGCCCGGCACCCGAAGGCATGAAAGGGCACAAGGTGCATCTGATGGGGTCTGGCGCCATCCTGCGTGAGGTGCTCGCCGGCGCTGACCTCCTCGAGAAGGAGTTCGGCATCGGCTGCAACGTGTGGAGCGTCACGAGCTTCACCGAGCTGCGGCGCGAGGCGATGGAAGTCGAGCGCTGGAACATGCTCCACCCTTTGGAACCGCCGCGCGTGCCCTACGTCACGGCACAACTCGCCAAGCACGGCGAAGCGCCCGTCATCGCCTCGACGGACTACATGAAGCTCTTCGCCGACCAGGTGCGCCCCTACGTGCCGGGCCATTACAAGGTGCTGGGCACCGACGGCTTCGGCCGTTCCGACTATCGCCGCAAGCTGCGCTACCACTTCGAGGTGGACCGGCATTTCGTCGCCGTCGCCGCGCTCAAGATGCTGGCCGACGAGAACAAGCTGCCCTCCACCAAGGTGGCGGAGGCCATCAAGAAATTCGGCATCAATCCGGACAAGCCGAGCCCGACGCGCGCCTGACGCCACGGCCCAAGAGAAAGCACCGACAGGGAGAGACTTCGAAACATGTCCGTCATGGAAGTGAAGGTGCCGGACATCGGCGACTACAAGAACGTCCCGGTGATCGAGGTGCAGGTGAAGCCCGGCGATGTCGTCAAGCCGGACGATCCGCTTGTCACGCTGGAGAGCGATAAGGCGACGATGGAAGTGCCGGCCCCGGCCGAGGGCAAGGTCGTCCAGGTGCTGGTGAAGGTCGGCGACAAGGTGAGCGAAGGCTCGCTCATCATTGAGCTCGAGAGCGGGGCAGGGGGAGCAGCCGCGGTGGCACCAGCGGCTGCATCGGAGGCGAAACCAGCCGCCGCGGCGCCGGCCAAAGCCGCGCCGGCCGCCGAAGCTCCTACCAGCGGCAATCGCGGCGCGCTGCCGGCTCCGGGCCTTGCCGACTTTGGCGGCGTGCACGCGAGCCCCGCCGTGCGCCGCCTCGCACGCGAACTCGAACTCGACCTCACCAAGGTCAAGGGCACAGGCGAGAAGGGCCGCATCACGAAAGACGACGTGAAGGCTGCTTTGCGTGGTACTGGCGGCGGTGCGGCCGCGGGCGCCGGCATCCCCGAGATCCCCGCGCAGGATTTCTCCAAGTTCGGCCCCGTGGAAGTGAAGCCGCTCTCGCGCATCAAGAAGCTGTCGGGGCCGTTCCTGCATCGGTCCTGGCTCAACGTGCCCCACGTCACGCACACGGACGAGGCCGACATCACGGAGCTCGAGGCCTACCGCAAGACGCTCGACAACGCCGCGAAAGAGAAGGGCTACCGCGTCACGATGCTGTCCTTCCTGATGAAGGCGAGCGTCGTCGCGTTGCGCGAGCATCCCGAATTCAACTGCTCACTTTCCCCCGGCAAGGACGCGCTGATCTACAAGAAGTACTACCACCTCGGCGTCGCCGTCGACACGCCGGATGGGCTAGTCGTGCCGGTGATCCAGAACGTCGACCACAAGGGCATCCTGGAGATCTCGCAGGAACTCAGCACCACGTCGAAGCGCATGCGCGACGGCAAGATCGCGCCGACAGACATCCAGGGCGCGACCTTCACGATATCGAGCCTCGGCGGCATCGGCGGAACCAACTTCACACCGATCGTCAACGCGCCGGAGGTGGCGATCCTGGGCGTCGTGCGCGCGCAGATGAAGCCCGTGTGGGACGGCAAGGCCTTTCAGCCGCGCCTGATGCTGCCCCTGTGCGTGTCCTACGATCATCGCGTCATCGACGGTGCGCTCGCGGCCCGCTTCACGCGCCGGCTGGCGGCCGTGCTCGAAGACGTCCGCAATCTGGTGCTCTGAGCCCACGAGACAATCGAGAAGGACGGCGCTCCCCCATGAAGAGCATCGAGATCCGTGTTCCCGACATCGGCGACTTCAAGGACGTGCCGGTGATCGAGGTGCACGTCGCCCCCGGCGCGGTCGTCAACGCGGAAGACCCGCTCATTACGCTGGAAAGCGACAAGGCGACGATGGAGGTGCCGGCGCCGCGCGCGGGCCGCATCGTCGGCATCCACGCCAAGGTCGGCGACCGCGTCAGCGAAGGCACCTTGATCGTTAGCCTCGAAGAGGCGGGCGGCAGCCCGGCATCGTTGGCCGGCGCTTCGGCAGCCCAGTCGACACCACCACCGAGCGCACCGGCACCCGCCGCGAAAGCCGCAACGGGCGCATCGGATTTGCACGCTGAGGTGCTCGTGCTCGGCGCCGGACCGGGCGGCTACACGGCCGCCTTCCGCGCCGCGGACCTAGGCAAGAAGGTCGTGCTCGTCGAGCGCTGGCCCATGCTCGGCGGCGTCTGTCTCAACGTCGGCTGCATCCCGTCGAAAGCGCTGCTGCACGCGGCCAAGGTGATCGACGAGGCCAGCGAGATGGCCGCGCACGGTATTGGCTTCGGCAAGCCGGCGATCGAGCCCGACAAGCTGCGGGATTGGAAGGACAGCGTCGTCAAGCGCCTCGTCGGCGGCCTCACGCAATTGGCGAAGCAACGCAAGGTCACGGTGGTGAGCGGCCTCGGCCGCTTTATCTCCGCTTCGCAGGTGGAAGTCGAGGCGGACGGCAAGCGCACCACCATCTCGTTCGATCAGGCCATCATTGCGGCGGGCTCGGAGCCCGTCACGCTGCCCTTCGTGCCGCACGGAGACAAGCGCGTCATCGATTCCACCGGCGCGCTCGCCATGGAGGATATTCCGGCGCGCCTCCTCGTCCTCGGCGGCGGCATCATCGGCCTCGAGATGGCGACGGTCTACAACGCCCTCGGCTCCAAGGTGACGGTGGTCGAGCTGATGGACCAGATCATCCCGGGCGCCGACCGGGACATCGTCACCCCGCTGATGAAGCGCATCTCGAAGCACTACGAGAAGATCTACCTCAAGACCAAGGTGACGAAGGTCGAGGCGAAGGCCGATGGCCTGCACGTGAGCTTCGACGGCGAGGGCGCTCCGGCTACGGATCGTTTCGACAAGGTGCTGGTCGCCGTTGGCCGCACGCCCAACGGCAAGCTGATCGGGGCGGAGAACGCCGGCGTCGTCGTCGACGAGCGCGGTTTCATCCCCGTCGACAAGCAGATGCGCACCAACGTCGCCACCATCTTCGCCATCGGCGACATCGTCGGCCAGCCCATGCTCGCCCACAAGGCCACGCACGAAGGCAAGGTCGCAGCCGAAGTGGCCGCCGGCAAGCACAGCGCGTTCGATGCGAAGGTGATCCCGTCCGTTGCCTACACGGACCCCGAGGTCGCCTGGGTCGGCCTCACCGAGAACGAGGCGAAGGCCAAGGGCATCGCCTACGGCAAGGGCGTGTTCCCGTGGGCCGCCTCCGGCCGTTCGCTGTCATTGGGCCGTGACGAGGGCGTGACCAAGATTTTGTTCGATGAGGCGAGCGAGCGCATCATCGGCTGTGGCATCGTCGGGCCCAATGCGGGTGATCTCGTCGCCGAAGCGGCACTCGCCATCGAGATGGGGGCGGACGCGCACGACATTGGGCTCACCGTCCATCCGCATCCGACATTGTCGGAGACGGTGGCGATGGCCGCAGAGATGTTCGAGGGATCGATCACCGACCTGATCCCGCCGAAGCGGAAATCGAAACAGACGGCTTGAGCGCGGGGCCTGGGGCGGCCCTGCCAACCGAGGGGCCCAACGAGGGGATTGGCATGGACGAGAAGATCCTGCGCGAAGCCGCGCTCGACTACCACCGCGCTCCGACACCGGGAAAGATCTCGGTCACGCCCACCAAGGGCCTGATCAACCAGCACGACCTGTCGCTGGCCTATTCGCCCGGGGTCGCCTACGCGTGCCTCGCCATCAAGGACGATCCCAACGAGGCCGCCACGCTCACCTCGCGCGCCAATCTCGTCGCCGTCGTCACCAACGGCACGGCGGTGCTCGGCCTCGGCGACATCGGCCCGCTCGCCGGCAAGCCGGTGATGGAAGGCAAGGGCTGCCTCTTCAAGAAGTTCGCCGGCATCGACGTCTTCGACATCGAAGTCGCGGCGACCGATCCCGACAAGCTCGTCGAGATCGTCGCGGCGCTGGAGCCGACCTTCGGCGGGATCAACCTCGAGGACATCAAGGCGCCGGAGTGCTTCATCGTCGAGCGCAAGCTGCGCGAGCGCATGAAGATCCCCGTGTTCCACGACGACCAGCACGGCACGGCCATCATCGTCTCCGCCGCGATCCTCAACGGCCTCAAGCTCGTCGGCAAGAACATCGCCGACGTGCGCTGTGCGGTCTCGGGCGCCGGCGCCGCGGCGCTCGCCTGCTTGAACCTGCTCGTCACGCTGGGCCTCAAGCGCGAGAACATCTTCGTCTCCGACATCAAGGGCGTGGTCTACAAGGGCCGCACCGAGCTGATGGACGAGGAAAAGGCGCGCTACGCGCAGGACACGAACGCGCGCTCGCTGGCCGAGATCCTCGTTGGCGCCGACCTGTTCCTGGGGCTGTCGGCGGGCGGCGTCCTGAAGCCTGACATGATCAAGACCATGGCGCCCAATCCGCTGATCATGGCGCTCGCCAATCCCGAGCCCGAGATCCGGCCGGAGCTTGCCAAGGAAGTCCGCCCCGATGCGATCCTCTGCACCGGGCGCTCGGACTATCCCAACCAGGTCAACAACGTCCTCTGTTTCCCCTTCATCTTCCGCGGCGCCCTCGACGTCGGCGCCACGACCATCAACGAGGCGATGAAGGTCGCGTCCGTCACGGCCATCGCTGAACTCGCCCAGGCCGAGGTCTCCGACATCGTCGCCAATGCCTACGGCGGCGAGACGCTGGCCTTCGGCCGGGACTACCTGATCCCGCGCCCCTTCGATCCGCGCCTGATGGAGCGCGTCGCCTGGGCCGTGGCGAAGGCCGCCATGGACAGCGGCGTCGCCACGCGTCCCGTCGACCTCGATGCCTATCGCGAGCGGCTCGCGCGCTTCGTCTACCACTCCGGCAACATTATGCGGCCCGTGTTCCGCGTGGCCAAGAAAGCGCCCAAGCGCGTCATCTTCGCCGAGGGCGAGGAAGAGAACGTGCTGCGCGCGGTGCAGGTCGCGCTGGACGAGAATCTCGCGCGCCCCGTGCTGCTGGGGCGCGCCGACATCATCGCCCGCCGCATCCAGAACTTGGGGCTAAGGCTGAAGGTCGGCGAGAACTGCGAGGTCGTGAACATCCTGAGCGACCCGCGCTACTCCGCGATCACGCAGGAGTACTACGAGATCGGCAAGCGCCGCGGCGTCACGCAGGCGATCGCCAAGGAAGCCATGCGCAGCCGCGCCTCGCTGATCGCGGCCATGCTGCTGCGCCGCGGCGACGTCGATGCCATGCTCTGCGGCGTCGTCGGCACCTACGACGAGCATCTGGCCTATATCGAGGAGGTGATCGGCAAGCGTCCGGGCGTTCTCACGCTCGCGGCCATGAACATGCTGATGCTGCCCGAGCGCCAGATCTTCATCTGCGACACCTACGTCAACCAGAAGCCGAGCGCGACCGAGATCGCCGAGATGGCGCTGCTGGCCGCGGAAGAGATCCGCCGCTTCGGCGTCGAGCCCACCATCGCGCTCGTCTCCCACTCGAGCTTCGGATCCTCGCGCACGCACGAGGCCGAAGTGATGCGCCAAGCCCGCGAGATCCTCGTCGAGCACGATCCCAACCTCGTCGTGGAAGGCGAGATGCGCGGCGACGCGGCCATGTCCCAGGATATTCTCAAGGCTCAGTTCCCCGGCGCCTCGCTCACCAAGGAGGCGAACCTCCTGATCATGCCGAGCGTCGATGCCGCCAACATTTCCTACAATCTCCTGAAGGTGGCCGCCGGCAACAACATCACCGTCGGCCCGATCCTCCTCGGCACGGCCAAGCCCGTCCATATCCTCGAGCCCAACGTCAGCGTCCGCCGCATCGTCAACATGACGGCGCTCGCTGTCGTCGATGCTGCGATGCAGCGCTGAAAACGCCGCCGCGTAAGACTATCGGAGTGCGCACGACAGCGCGGTCACGCTGGCCACGGCCGGCGTTGCCGCGTACAGTTCGTGCAACAACACCTTTGCACGATAGGGAGGAAGGGAATGACGAAACGTATCGCGCTGGTCACCGGTGGCATGGGCGGTCTCGGCGAGACCATCACCACCAAGATGGCGGACGCGGGCTACAACGTGGTCGTCACCTATTCGCCATCCAACAAGACGGCGAGCCAATGGCTCGAGCAGATGCAGGCCAAGGGCTATGCGGTGCGCGCCTTCCCCTGCGACGTCGGCGACTACGAGAGTGCCAAGGCGTGCGTCGCCAAGGTGGCGGCCGAGGTCGGGCCCGTCGACATCCTCATCAACAACGCCGGCATCACCAAGGACATGACCTTCCGCAAGATGGACAAGTCGGCGTGGGACGCGGTCATCCGCACCAACCTCGACAGCGTCTTCAACATGACGAAGCAGGTCTACGACGGCATGATGGATCGCGGCTGGGGCCGCATCATCAACGTTTCGTCCGTCAACGGCTCCAAGGGCGCCTTCGGCCAGACCAACTACGCCGCCGCCAAGGCCGGCATGCACGGCTTTACGAAGTCGCTGGCCCTCGAGTCCGCCAAGAAGGGCGTGACCGTGAACACGATCTCTCCGGGCTACATCGGCACGAAGATGGTCACGGCAATCCCCAAGGACGTGCTCGACAGCAAGATTCTTCCACAGATTCCGACCGCGCGTCTCGGCAAGCCCGAAGAAGTTGCCGGATTGATCATCTATCTCTGCTCGGAGGAGGCGGCCTTCGTGACCGGCGCCAATATCGCCATCAACGGCGGCCAGCACATGCAGTAGCACGTCGCGTCCCTGCCCTAAGCAACGGAAGGACAAGGCAATGAATCCGGCTATCGATCCCAACGAGATGCTCGAGAAGCTTGCCGCCAAGGCGGTCGAGCACGGCGACTCGCTGCGCCAGACGGTGCGTGATCTGACCCTCAAGGCGCTGTCCACCCGCGAGGCGACCGTCGAGCAGCTCAACAAGGTGGTGCAGAGCGTGACGACGGGCGTGTCGCAGGGGGCCGCTGGCCTGAAGGTCGATTCGGCCAAGGTGCTGCAGGATGCGCTCGCCGGCATGGACGAAGCGGTCATGAAGGTGGTCGAGGCCAACCAGATCGCCTTGAAGCAGCTCACCGACCAGGGCTCGGACTTCGAACAGTCGCAGTTCAAGAAGCGGCTCGACGAGATCAAGGCCCTGGAATCGCAGTTCATGGCATCGGTGCAGAAGGCGGCCGAAAGCGCCGGCGGGCCCCTCAAGGCAGCCTGGGCTCCCGTCCTCGCCCAGATGAAGCAGGCGGGATCGCAGACGGGCGCCGAGGCGCAGAAATTCGCCGAGACGTTCGCCAAGAACCTGCAGGACCAGATGCACGCGACGCGCGAAACCGCGTTCAAGGCGGCCCACACGCTGACCCGGAACTACGCCACCGTGGTCAGCGGCATCCTGATGGGCCTGTCCGAGGCCTATAAGGAGAAGGGCTCCAAGAAAGGCTGAGATCTGAAGGATTTGTCTTGCCGACGCCCGGCCCGGAGCCCTCCGGCCGGGCGTTGCCGCATTCGGCCCTTCGAGGCCGGACGACCGCGTCGTCGCAGGCGCCGGACCGTCATAGTGTCGCCATGGGAACACGGTGCTGTGTCGGCGACGGCACGCGGGGACGCCGCCGGTCCATGCTCGGTCCACAGCCGGCCGCAGCGCAAACCGTCAAGGGACTTTCCCGCAGGGCCGGAAAACGGGTAGTAGCAGCGTATCCAACGGAGAATTGCGCGGGCGGCATGGGCGCTCGTCCTGGCCGCCGGTCTTTCCGGCTCCCCCGAGCGACAGGGAGAGCGGGCGGATCGTGCGTCCTGCATCCGCCCTGGTTTCCCGTTGTGTAGGCGCCTCACGGATTTCCAGACGGACCCTTTCATGAATCCCGCAGAAGCACTGAAACCTGCTGCAGCCGGCGGCTTCTCCTTCCTCGACATGTTCCTCACCGCCCACCCCGTGGTGAAGTTCGTCATGCTGGGCCTGATGCTGGCCTCCGTATGGGCCTGGGCAATCATCATCGAGAAGCTGATCGCGTTCCGCCGCGCGCGCCGTGAGGCCGACCGCTTCGAGCAGCAGTTCTGGTCCGGCCAGTCGCTGGAGGAACTCTACGCCTCGCTCTCGCGCGGCCAGACGTTCTCGATGGCCTCGCTGTTCGTTGCCGCCATGCGCGAGTGGAAGCGCTCGGTCGAAGGCAACATGCGCGCCATGGGCGGCATCCAGATGCGCGTCGAGAAGGTGATGGACGTCACCATCAGCCGCGAGATGGAGCAGCTGGACCGGCGGCTCCTGTTCCTGGCGACGGTCGGCTCGACTGCGCCCTTCGTCGGCCTGTTCGGTACGGTCTGGGGCATCATGTCGAGCTTCCAGGCCATCGCCGCGGCCAAGAACACCAACCTCGCCATCGTCGCGCCCGGCATCGCCGAAGCGCTTTTCGCAACCGCGCTCGGCCTTCTTGCGGCCATTCCCGCAGTGATTTTCTACAACAAGTTTGCAGCCGATTCATCGCGGCTGGGCCAGCGGCTCGAGGCCTTCGCCGACGAGTTCTCGGCCATCGTCTCACGCCAGATCGACGTGAGAACCTGAGGGGAGACAAGTCATGGGTGCCAGCCTCGCAGGTGGCGGACGTCCCGGTGGCGGGCGCCGCGGACGCGCGCGCAAGCACGCGCCGATGAGCGAGATCAACGTCACGCCCTTCGTCGACGTGATGCTCGTGCTGCTGATCGTGTTCATGGTGACGGCGCCGCTGCTCACCGCCGGCGTGCCGCTGGAACTGCCCGAGTCCAAGGGCCAGCAGCTGCAGACCAACAAGGAGCCGCTGACCATCAGCGTCGACAAGACGGGCCGCGTCTTCATCGGCGAGACCGAGGTCAAGCTCGATGAGCTGGCACCCAAGCTCAAGGCCATCGCCAAGGGCGGCTTCGACGAGCAGATCTTCATCCGCGGCGACAAGGGCGTCGAGTACGGCACGGTCATGCGCGTCATGAGCCGGATCAAGCTCGGCGGCTTCTCCAAGGTCTCGCTGATCACGGAATCGGAAGCGTCCTAACTGCCGTGCTCTCCCCCGAGCCCATCGCCGGCCACGGAAGGATGCGGGGAAGCCTCGTCGTCTCCGTCATCTTGCATTCGGCGTTGCTGGCTTCCGTGTTGTTCACGATCAAGCACAGCGAGCCCCCGCGCATTCCAGAACTCGAGCCGCTGGCGGTCGACCTCGTGACGCCGAGCGACGTCACGCGCCTGCGTCAGGGCTCGCGCACGGCGAAACAAATGGAGGCCGCGCCGAAAGAGACGCCCAAGACCGAGCCCTCCAAGAAGGACGCCGAGAAGCCGAAGCCCACCCCGACCGTGGCTCCGCCTCCGCCTCCGCCGCCTGAGCAGAAGGAAGAGGCCAAGGAAGAGCCGCCGCCGGACAAAGTCGCTTCCGTTCCCCCGCCCAAAGCCGATCCGCCGCCCCCTCCGCCGCCTGCGGCACCTCCGCCTGTGCCCGCGCCCGACGAGCAGAAGAAGCTCGACGACCTCGTCAAGGAGCAGGAGGCCGAGCGCAAGAAGGAGGAAGAGCGCAAGGCCGAGGAGCAGAAGAAGCGCGAGGAAGCCAAGAAGGCCGCCGAAGCCAAGAAGAAGGCCGAGGAGAAGAAGAAGCGCGAGGCCGAGCTCAAGAAGAAGAAGGAGGAAGAGCGCAAGAAGAAGGAGGCCGAAGCCAAGGCCAAGAACTTCGGCGAGGACATATCTGCCCTCCTCAACAAGATTCCCGACAAGGGCGCGCCCGCGCCGTCGACCGAATTCACCGCACCCAACGCCAAGAAGGGCCCGGTGCTGGGCGCACCGGAGGGCCGTGACCGCACGCTGTCGGCAAGCGAACTCGCCATCCTCGCCCAGATCATCAAGTCGTGCGTGCAGTCGAAGTGGACCGTGATGGGTGGCGGCGAGGGCGCCGACCAGACCATCGTCAAGATCCGCCTGCGCTTCAATCCCGACGGCCGCCTCTCGGGCGCGCCGCAGGTGATGAACCAGCAGAGTTCGCCGCTGTTTCTGGCGGTTTCCGACAGCGCGCTGCGCGCCGTGCAGGCCTGCGAACCCTTTCCCTTGCCCGCCGACAAGTACGACGTGTGGAAGGACATCGTCCTGAATTTCGACCCCAAGGACATGTTCGGCCGCTAACCAAGAGCGTCCAAGCGCGCCTTGCGACGGCCGCGCTCAGTCGATATCCATGATTTCAACCAAAATTCCTGTCAGGTGGGGCCAAGCCCCGATCGCCTGGGCCTGCCGGGGTGCGGGCCCTCAGCCTCAACGACTTGAGAACACGAGATCGACGATGAGCCTGGGATACGCTCCCGTACTGGTGCGCCTGACCGCCGTGCTCGGCGCTTGCTTCGGGCTGGCGCTCGCGCTCCTGTACCCGGCAGCGGCCCAGCAGCCCAAGCAGGGCGGGGCCCGGCCAGCATCCTCCGGCCCGCTCGAGATCGACATCAACCAGGGCTCTCTGCAGCCCATTCCCATCGCGATCCCTGACTTCCTCGGTGAGGACCCGAAAGTCGCCAAGGATATCAGTGACATCGTCTCCGCGGATCTGGAACGCAGCGGTCTCTTCAAGCCGCTCGATCCGGCCTCCTTCATCGAGCAGATCCGTGACACCAACGCGCCCCCGCGCTTCCAGGAATGGAGGGTGCTCAACGCCCAGGCCTTGGTCGTCGGCCGGGTCGGGCGCTCCCCCGAGGGCAACCTCTATGCCGAATTCCGCCTCTGGGACGTGTTCTCCGGCCGCCAGCTCGTCGGCCAGCGCTACCGCATGCCGCCGTCCGAGTGGCGCCGCCTCGGCCACCTCGTCGCCGACCAGGTCTACGAGCGCCTGACGGGCGAGAAGGGCTACTTCGACACCCAGGTCGTGTTCGTCGACGAGACCGGCCCCAAGGACCGCCGCGCCAAGCGCCTCGCCATCATGGACCAGGACGGTGCCAACGTGCGCCTGCTGAGCCAGGGCCGCGAACTGGTGCTGACGCCGCGCTTCAGCCCGACCAGCCAGGAGATCACCTACCTCCAGTACCAGGGCGAGCAGCCGCACGTCATGGTAATGAACCTGGAGAACGGGCAGAAGGACATCGTGGCCAAGCTGCCGGGCTCCACCTTCGCCCCGCGCTTCTCCCCCGACGGCCAGCGCATCATCATGAGCAACGGCGAGCAGGGGCTGACCTCGCTGATCGAGGTGGATCTGCGCTCACGCCAGGTCCGCCGCCTGACGCAGCCGACCTCGATCGATACCGGGCCCTGCTACAGCCCAGACGGCCGCCGCATCGTCTTCGAAAGCGACCGGGAAGGCACCCAGCAGCTCTACGTGATGAACGCCGACGGCTCCCAGCCCCGTCGCATCAGCCAAGGCGACGGTCGCTATTCCACGCCCGTCTGGTCGCCCCGCGGCGACCTCATCGCCTTTACCAAGCAGTCCGGCGGCCAGTTCCTGATCGGCGTGATGCGGCCCGACGGCACCGGCGAGCGCATCCTCACCGAGGGCTATCACAACGAGGGGCCCACCTGGGCGCCCAACGGCCGTGTGCTGATGTTCTTCAGGGAGAGCCAGGGCGCGTCGGGCGGCGCGCGGCTCTTTTCCATCGACCTCACCGGCTACAACGAGCGCCGCGTGCCGACGCCCGCGTTCGCATCCGATCCGGCCTGGTCGCCGCCGCGCAGCTGAGCGCGCTACCGCACCAAATCCGTATGGGTCGCTTCGGGCCGGAGTGGCCTAACTGACACACACCTTTACGCGGCTTTAACTCTGGCTGGGTTTACATGGCCCTAGAGGTTGGCCCGTATGCGTCGAAGGGGCCGGAATCGCCTCCAGTCACGCGTATCCGACGCTCCTCGATAGCTAGAGCTTGGAGTGGCATTTTCGCATCAAGCGCCGTGGAAAACCTTGGGAAAAGCTGCAGCGTTCTTGCGCAAAAAGGGACTCCTCGGTACCCAGGATATGCGATTGCCGAACACGTGTTAGGAGACACAGCAATGAACGTTAAGAGCTTGATCGTTGTCACGGCGGTGGTCGCCGCCGTTGCTTTCGCCGCTTGCCGTCGTGAAGTCCGTCACGAGCCCATGAAGCTCGGCGCGGAAGTTCCGGCTGCTTCTCAGGTCGCGCGTTAATCTAATCGTCTCGTACGGGACTCAGGAGACTGATATGAAGGGCGCTATCCTTATCGCTGCCGTCGTTGCGGCCGTTGCTCTCGGCGCATGCCGCAAGGAAGTTCGGCACGAGCCCATGAAGCTCGGCGCGAGCGTTGAGCAGGTGAAGTGATATCACGCGATTAGCTGCCGCACGGCAGATAATCGCAATAAGGTTCGGGGCTGCCCGCCGGGCGGCCCCAAATCTTTTGGTGCACAGGGGTTTCGCGAGGTCTGCTCGGCACAGACTGCAGCAAATTGGCCGCAAAGGCTGTGCGTCCCGTGGAAAAGGCGGGGGCGCGTCTTGCCAAGCCAACCCCGAGTAGGTTTTGTCACCCGGCAACTTACGGTCACATTTTCGCGCGAAGCTTGATGTAGCAGCGTTTGTGGCCGGAGTGAGCGGTGTGTCCGCCAGCAAACCGGAGACGCGCGCAAGGGCTCCTTGGCCTTGTGCTGACGCTGGTTGTCGAGGGGAAGTTCGGATGGAGCTGTCAACGGTGCGCAGGATCGGCACGCGTCTGGCGATGGTAGTGTTCGTAGGCTTGGCGGTTGCGTCGTGCTCGAACACCCCGAAGCCCGAGGGCGACCTCGCGGGCAACGGCCGCAACAGCCCCGCAACCCCCGGTTCGGCAAGGGATTTCGCCACGAACGTCGGCGATATCGTGTACTTCTCCACGGATCAGGTCGACCTGTCGCCCGAAGCGCAGCAGACGCTCACCAATCAGGCGCGCTGGCTGCAGCAGTACGCCCAGTACACCATCACCATCGAGGGCCACGCCGACGAGCGCGGCACGCGCGAATACAACATCGGCCTCGGCGCCAAGCGTGCGCAGAATGTGCGCAATTTCCTGGCGCAGCAGGGCATTAGCGCGGCGCGCATCCGCACCGTCTCGTACGGCAAGGAGCGGCCGGTCGCGGTCTGCAACGACATCTCGTGCTGGTCGCAGAATCGCCGCGCGCAGACGGTGCTCAACATGCGCGGCGAGGCTCGCTCCTGACGGGGACTCGCCGGTTGCTGTCGTGGCCGCTGCCGTGTGGCTTTCGGGCCACCGCACTGTGACGGATCGGTCACGCACCGGAAATCGGGCGGGCTAGCAGTCTGCAGGAAGTTCATCGAACCTCCCCGCACGGCGCCGCATGTCCGATTGCCAGCGAATGCCGGAACGGTATGGTGGCGCCGCACGCGCATCGGGATCGGTAAGCACATGACGCTCGCACGTTTTGCCCTGCTGTCGTTCTCCTTGGCCATCGGGGCCGGGGCCTTTGCCGTTCTGCCGGCGTCCGCCCAGCAGGCCAAGTCCTCCGCACCCAAGGCCGCGGCCCAGCCGCAGCCGGCGCCCGAAGGCGGGCTCGTGCGCCGCGTCGAGCAGCTCGAAGAACAGCTCGTGGATATGCAAGTCGTCGTCGGTACGCTGGAATCGCTGGCCAAGGGCACGACGGCGCCCGCCGCGAACCGCGCCAGCAACGTCGGTGCGGCGACGCTGAGCGGTGCCGATGCGGGCCGCCTCGATTCGCTCGAGACGCAGATCCGCGCACTGTCCGCCCAGATCGAGCAGATGCAGGATCAACTCCGCGTCCTCTCGGGCCGTCGCGGCAGCCTCGCCCAGCCGACCGACAATCTCGCCGCGGACGATCCCAACGCCCCAGCCGGGCCTCGTCCCGGCCGTCCGCAGCCGGGCGCCGGTCCGACGCCGGAGCGGACCGGCTTCGGCGCCACCGTCGTCACGGGCGACAAGGACGACGAAATCAACAAGCTGCTGACCGAGCCCGGGCAGGAGGACAAGCCGCAGCGCGTCGCGAGCGCACCCATCGCAGACGACGTGCCGCCCAAGCAGCTCTACGAGCAGGCCTACGGCTATCTCCTGCAGCGCGACTACGGCGCCGCCGAACAGGCCTTCGAGGACTTCCTGAAGCGCTTCCCGAGCGATCCGCTCGGCGCCAACGCGCAGTACTGGCTGGGCGAGTCGCTGTTCGTGCGCGGCCAGTATCGCGCCGCCGCCGCGGCCTTCCTCAAGGGCTACCAGAACTGGGGCAAGAGCCCGAAGGCGCCCGAGTCGCTCCTGAAGCTCGCCATGTCCCTGCAACGGCTCGGCCAGAAGGACGCGGCCTGCACCTCCTTCAGCGAACTCACGACCAAGTTTCCGAGCGCGCCCGCTCACGTGAAGTCGACGGCCAATGCGGAGCGCCAGCGCGCCGGCTGCTCCTGAGTTCCAGCGTGAGTGTCAGCCTGTGCCTGTACCCGGCGGCGTCGACGACAAGTTCTCCGACGACGTCATCGCGCGACTGTTCCAGCCATTAGCGGACGCTCTCGAGCCCGGCGGCGGGATCGCCGTGGCGGTCTCCGGTGGCGCCGACAGCACCGCACTGCTGCTGCTTTTTTCCCGCTATCACAAAGCCCATCATACCGCACTCGGGCCCGTCGCCGTCATCACCGTCGATCATCGCCTCCGGCCCGAGTCGGCGCAGGAAGCGGCAGGGGTGGCGGCCCTATGCGGTCGTCTGGACCTCGAGCACGTGACGCTCGCATGGGAGGGCCCCAAACCCGAATCCGGTCTGGCCGACGCCGCGCGCCGCGCGCGCTACGATCTGATCGCCCGCTTCATGCGCGCGCGCGGCCTCCGCGTTCTGCTCACTGCGCACACCCGCGACGATCAGGCCGAAACCGTGCTGATGCGCTTGGCCCGCGGCAGCGGTGTCGATGGTCTCGCCGCGATGTCGACCGTGTCCGCGCTGCCGGACGCTTCCAGAGAGGCTCAGCCTCTTCGGCTGGTACGCCCGCTGCTCGACACGCCGAAGGCGGATCTCGAAGCTTATCTCCGCCGGGCGGGTATCCCGTGGGCGGAAGACCCCACCAATCTCGATCCCACCTACGAGCGCCCGCGCCTGCGCGCTCACGCACCCATGCTGGCCGAGATCGGCCTCACGGCCGATGCCCTCGTACGTTCTGCGCGGCGCCTGCAGCGCGTGCGCGCCGCGCTCGAGGCCATCACGGCGGCCTTCCTGTCTTCCGCAGCCGTCGAAATCCACCGGTTGGGTTTCGCGCGCGTCGATCGCGCC
>RXJK01000200.1 GCA_003963125.1 Hyphomicrobiales bacterium | reverse complement strand
TTGTCCATCACAACTCAACCGGACAGCCGTGTGCTTGTCACCGGGATCCACGCCTCCGCAAGCTCCGCACCCAGCGTTTGGCTGGACCCCGGCAACAAGTGCCGGGGTGACAGGGAAGGGTACCGCAGCCCGTAGGTACCTTCCCACGGCGCGGCGGATTGCCTAATCTTGCCGCCGGCCGCTTTGTGGCCCCCGCGTTCCCGTTGCTGACCGATCCACCGAGGCGATCGACCCAGTGCCCAGCGCCGACACTCTGCGCGACGCCTCGGCGACCGAGGGCCCCGCGCTCTTCGAGCACGCCAGCGCCGACGTGCACGCCTACTGCGCGGGCCTGGACCGCTGGGACCTCGTCTACGACCAGTTGAGCCCCGGCACGTTCCGCGGCAGCCTCACTGCCATTCGCTTTCCGCGACTGGAAATCTTCCGCGAGGCGACGACGCGCAAGACGCGCCAGTGCGGCACGCTGGGCCCGGACAGCTTCACCATCGGCCTGCCGCTGTCGGAGACGGCCGTCACGCGCTGCAACGGCGCCACGATCTCGGGCCCCGACCTCTTCCTCATCAGCATCGACGCCGAGATCGAACTCTTCACGCCCGACGATTTCGAGCTGTGGGGCCTCTCCGCCAGCGCCGCGACGATAGAGGCGCTCGCCGCCGATCTCGGCATGCCCTGGCCGACGCACTATGCGGGCCGCATGCAAGGCGCACGCGCGACGCCCGGCGCGCTCGCCCGCGTCAAGGGCCTGCTGCTGCTCGCGCAGGAAGCGTTGCGCGTGCGCCGCGATCTCGGCCCCGCGACACTCGCCATGCGCAGCCTGGAGGACAGCCTGCTCGCCGAAGTGCTGAACCTCGCCATCGCCAGCGAACCCATCGCGCCATCCCAGCGCGAACGCCGGCGCACCGTCGATCGCGCCCGCGAGCTCATGCTGTCGGTGACCGGCAAGCCGATGACGCTGCTCGATGTCTGCCGCGAGGTCGGCGCCAGCCCGCGCAAGCTCGCCTACTGCTTCCGCGACCAGCTCGGCGTGACGCCCGGCACCTACTGGAAGGTCATCCGCCTCAACCGCGCGCGCAAGGACCTGCTCGACAGCGCGCCCGAGGGAACCGACATCTACAGCGTCGCCGCGCGCCACGGCTTCTGGCACTTCAGCCAGTTCTCGCAGGACTACAAGCGCCACTTCGTCGAGCGCCCGTCCGAGACCGTGCGCAAGGCGCGCAGCCGCCGCGCTTCGCTCTGATCTGCTCCGGGCGGCGCCCGCGCCGCATCATCCGTTCAATTTCAGGAAGACTTCGCCGGTGAGCGCGCCAGCCTGCACAAAGCCTTTCGCCCTCCGTGCACCGCCACCTCATCCAAGAACGCCTCCCGTCGACCTGGTCCGTGGATGCGCCCTCCCACCGGCGCCTGCTGCGCTGCGAGATGGCCACATTGAATTCGGAATTCCGAATGCTAACGTCGGTCGCGGTTTGCAAGGGCGGTCGTATGTCGGTCACGAAGATCCAGATCGCGCCGGTGATGATCGAGCAGGTCGAAGAGCGCCTGCTCGACGCCATCGTCGACGGCACGCTCGCCCCCGGCGCCCGCCTCACGCAGGACGGCGTGGCGACCCTCTTCGGCATCTCGCGGCAACCCGTCAGCCATGCCCTGCAGGCCTTGAAGCGGCGCGGCCTCGTAGTCGAGCACGGCAAGCGCGGGCTCGCGGTCGCCCCGCTCGATGCCCAGCGCATCCGCGACCTCTACCAGGTGCGCGCTGCTCTCGACGGCATCACGGCCGAACTCGCGGCCGCGCACGTGCGCGCCGGCACCGCCCACCGCCGCGACCTCGAGGCCGCCCGCGACGCGCTCACACGAGGCAGCGCGGCGGAGGCGCGTCGCCAACGCGATGTCCGCGTCCTCATCGACCACGACGTGGGTTTCCACCTCGCCCTGCAGGTGCTGTCGGGCAACGCGGCGATCGGCGAAGTCATGGCGGCGCATTGGCCCCACTTCCGGCGCAGCATGCGCTTGGTCTTCGACGACGCCGATGAACCCGCACGCGTGTGGAACGAGCACGCCGCCATCCTCGATGCCGTGCTCGCCGGTGATGCCGCAACCGCCGCCGATCTGGCCCGCGCGCACGCGCTGCGCGCCGGCGAACGCACGGCCGCGCGCTGGGAGGCCCAGATCCAGCGCGCCTCTTGAGACTGCAGCACAACCAGAAACCGACAGGGAGTGAAACCATGCAGCTGACGCAGGCCCAACTCGACCAGTTCCACACCGAGGGCTGGCTGTTCCTGCCCGAACTTTTCACGCCGGAAGAGGTGGCGGTGCTGCGCGAGGAAAGCGCGGCGGTGCTCGCCCGCAATCGTGAGGAGATCTGGCGCGAGAAGAACGGCGCCCCGCGCACGGCCTTCGCGGCCCACACCTACAACGAGGCCTTCTCGATCCTGGGCCGCCACCCGCGCATGATCGATCCCGTCGAGCAGGTGTTCGGCGAGCCCGTCTACATGCACCAGTTCAAGATCAACGCCAAAGCCAAGTTCGAGGGCGACGTCTGGCAGTGGCACCAGGACTACGGGACGTGGCTGCGCGACGACGGCATGCCCGAGCCGCGCGCCATGAACATCTCCGTGTTCCTCGACGAGGTGCTGCCCATCAACGGCGCGCTGATGCTGGTGCCGCGCTCGCAGAAGCACGGCAACCTGCAAGCCGGTCACGACAAGCAGACGACCAACTACCCTCTCTGGACGCTGGACAACGACACGGTGGAGCGCCTCGTCAAGGACGGCGGCATCGTCGCGCCCACCGGCAAGCCCGGCGGCATGCTGATGTTCCACGGCAACCTCGTGCACGGCTCCGCCGGCAACATCACGCCCTACTCGCGCCGCATCGTCTATCTGACGCTCAACGCGTGCTCCAACTACATCCGCAAGCCGACGCGGCCCGAGTGGATCGCACATCAGGATTTCCGGCCCATCGAGAAGGTTGCCGACGACGCGCTCCTCAAGTACGCCCGCTCGCACAGGCAGGCGGCGGAGTGACGGAGAGGCGATGAACCTCAATCAGCTTTTGGCCAGGCGTCACGCGGACGGTCGCCCCGTGCGCGTGGCGCTGATCGGCGCCGGCAAGTTCGGATCGATGTTCCTGTCGCAGGTCCCGCACATCCCGGGGCTCGAGGTCGCTGCCATCTGCGATCTCTCGCCGGACCGCGCGCGTGCCGCCTGCCGCGCGGTCGGCTGGGATGACGCCCGCATCGCCGCGACCCGCTTCATCGACGAGACCGTGCGCGAGATGGCTGCGAGCGACATCGAGGTCGTCGTCGAGGCGACGGGACATCCCGGCGCCGGCATCCGCCATGCGCGCGCGGCCATAGCTGCCGGCAAGCACATCGTCATGGTCAACGTCGAGGCCGACGTGCTGGCGGGCCCGCTGCTGGCCGAGGAAGCCGCCAAGGCCGGCGTCGTCTATTCCATGGCCTACGGCGACCAGCCCGCGCTCACCGCCGAGATCGTCGACTGGGCACGCGCGACGGGCTTCCGCGTCGTCGCCGCGGGCAAGGGCACCAAGTACCTGCCGCTCTATCACGAGGTCACGCCCGACGACGTCTGGAGCCACTACGGCCTGACGGCGGCGGAAGCCAAGGCCGCGGGCATGAACCCGCAGATGTTCAACTCCTTCCTCGACGGCACCAAGTCGGCGCTCGAGATGTGCGCGATCGCCAACGCCACGGGCCTCGACGTGCCGGCGCAGGGGCTGCTCTTTCCGCCCTGCGGCGTCGACGACCTGCCGCACATCCTGCGGCCGAAGTCGGCGGGCGGTGTGCTCGATCATGCGGGCATGGTGGAGGTCGTCTCCTCCGTCGAGCGCGACGGACGGCCCGTCTATCGCGACCTGCGCTGGGGCGTCTACGCGGTGTTCGAGGCGCCGAATGACTACGCGGCGGCCTGCTTCAAGCAGTACGGCCTCAAGACCGATGCGAGCGGCCGCTACGCCGCCATGTACAAGCCCTACCACCTCATCGGCATGGAGCTGTCGATCTCGGTGCTCTCCGTCGCGCTGCGCGGCGAGCCGACGGGACAGACGCGCGTTTTCAAGGGCGACGTGGTGGCCGTGGCCAAGCGCGACTTGCGCCAGGGCGACGTGCTCGATGGCGAAGGCGGCTTCACCGTCTGGGGCCGCGCCATGCCGGCCGCCGACAGCCTGAAGGCGGGCGCCCTTCCCATCGGCCTCGCGCATCATCTCACGCTGAAGGCTGGCGTGCCGCGCGGCCAGGTCGTGCGCTGGCAGGACGTCGTACAGCCCGAAGGCGACGACGCCATCACCTACCGCCGCAGCATGGAACGCCGCTTCGCGGCGGCCCCTGCCTCCGCCTGATTGGTGCCAGTCGCCCTGGGTCCCGGCTCTCGCTTCGCTCGGCCGGGATGACAAAAGGCGCTTGCGGCGACGGTCTGCTCCCCAGTGTCATCCCGGAACGCGCGCCAGCGCGTATCCGGGACCCAGGGGCCACTTCGCCAGCCTCCGTGGACGCGTGTGCATCTCGGGCGCGCGTAACGAGGCACGTTCCCTCTCCCCGCGTTGCGGGGTGAGGGGCAGCGACAGGTCCCCCCTCAAAATAGCGGCGTCGAAGCGAACGCCGGCGTTGCCTCCGCGCGCGCACTGAAAGCGCGCAGGGCGCTCCCGCCGAGCCGCGGCGCCATCTCGGACAGCAGCGTCTCGGTGAACCGCCAGGCGACCGCCGCCGTGACATCGGCCTGCGTTGGCGTCGCGCCGAAGATCCAGCCCTCCGCCCCTGTGAGTTCGGCTTCCAGCATGCCGTAGGCAGCCGCGAGCTGCCCCTCGACACGCTCGAGCCACGGCGCATGCTGCTTGTCGGCAGGCCGCAGGTTGATCTCGTAGACGATCTGCACGCTCTTCTCCATCGCCGCCAGCGCGATGCCGACGATGCGCTGGTGCCGCGCGAGGATGCGCGCATCGTTTGGCGTCAACCGCTGCTCGGACGGCACGAGGCTTTCCACGTACTCGAGGATCACCTGCGATTCCATCAGCACCGTGCCCTCGTCCGTGACGAGCGACGGCGCCTTCACCGCCGGGTTGATGGCCGCGAACGCGTCGTACGTCCGGAACACGGACAGCGCGTCATGCGCGAAGGGAAGCTCCATCAGCTTGAGCGAGATGGCCACCCGGCGCACGTAGGGAGAGTCGAGCATTCCGATGAGCCGCACGGGCATCCTCCTTGAGATTTGCAACCGTTGCAGCCATGCTACTGCGCCAGCGCGACGAAGCGGAGATATACTCATCGGAAAACGGCGATGAACTCCGATGAATTCAAGGTCGACGGCGGAGAAATGACGCGGAATTCAAGCCTCGATGCCAAGGACCTCGCGATCCTCGAAGCCCTGCAGCACGACGGCCGCCAGCCGCTGTCCGCCCTCGGCCGCAAGATCGGCCTCTCGCAACCGGCGATGTCCGAGCGCGTGAAGCGCCTGGAAGAGCAGGGCATCATCACGGGCTACGGCGCGCGCGTGAGCCTGCCCGCACTTGGCCTCGGCATGATGGCGATCATCCGGCTGAAGACGCAGCACGCCAACATCCGCGCCTGCCTCAAGCGCTTCGCCGAACTGCCGAACGTCATCGAGGTGCATCGCGTCACCGGCGACGACTGCTTCGTGCTGAAGGCGATCGTGCCGGCGCCCGAGGATCTGGCCGGCATCGTCGATGCCATCGGCGAGTTCGGCGCGGTCACGACGTCGCTCGTCCTGAAGAGCGAACCGGCGAAGTCGGTGAGCCCCTCGCTCATGCGCCCCCGCAAGCCGAGCACGACGCGCCGCTGAGCCGCGCAGGAAACACGCGCCGGTGCCACGACCATTTTTGTCATCCCGGGGCTCGTCACACGGCTGTCCGGTTGAGTTGTGATGGACAAGCTGCATGGCACTGATTCAACTGTGATTCGAGAGCTTGGCGGCTTCGTC
>RXJK01000042.1 GCA_003963125.1 Hyphomicrobiales bacterium | reverse complement strand
TAAGCGACCATCGCCGTGGGCCCACCCGAGCGTAAATCCTATTTGACGTTCTCGAGCTTGGCCCATCGCCTCTCATGCAAGCTGCGTGTCGCCGCGTTCTCCACGTAGCGGAGCACCACGTTCGCCGATTTCCAGCCTCCGGCCTGCATGATGGCCAGGGCATCGAAGCCCGCGACCATCATGTCCTGCGCAGCGCCGATGGGCATGGAGTGGCCGGAGAGGTCCGCGGTCAACGCCGGATCGAAGCCCGCGCGGATGGTCGCGCGTTTTATCAGGCGCCGGACAGACGAGGTGCAGAGAGGTCCATCTGCAACACGACCGAGATGAAGCGCGCGAAACAGCGGCCCGGACGTCACGCCGGCCTCGTCGATCCATTTTCGCAAGAGCATTGTCGTATCGGGCGACACGTGCGCAATACGTCCTTCTCCGATGGCATCGCTTTTGGCACGTGGAATAAGCACGATCCCGGAGCCGTCGGCGTTCAAGGTAACGTGCTCCACCCGCATTGCAGAGAGCTCAGAGCTACGGCACAGGGTGTCATAGCCAAGGCTGATAAGCGCGGCGTCCCGCCGTCCCGCGAGCGTTTCGGGGCAGGAGGCAACCAAGACTTCGCGGACGTGATGCGTCAAGCCGCGCTTCTGGTGAGGGCGGGCGACCTTGAGGCGTGCGGCGCGGCGCACTGTCAATCGAACCTCATTTGCGTCGGTTGGCGAAGAGAGGTTCTGCATGCGGTGCGCGAACGCGATCGCGCAGAGGCGCCGTTTGATGGTCGACAAGCGATGGTTGACAATCTCGTGGTCAACGAAAGCCGCGACGTCCGACGGCGCCGCTGGCAGCCAAGGGCTGCCGCGCGTGGTGCACCAATTCGAAAACACGCGCAGATCAGCACGATACCCTTGGGTTGTGCGAATGGAGTAAGCCCCGTGACAGGCCGTCAGAATCTGCTCTACCGTAGTCTCATCTACCGACGTGACTGCCATGGGTAACTCGAACGGAGGGAGCCTTGATTTGACATAAAATATGTCGAATTGCGGCGATTGTCAATGATTTCCGGAGCGCAGATAAGAGCTGCACGCGCGCTTTTGGGGTTATCAATTACTGATCTCGCCGAGCAGGCTGCTGTCGGCTGGTCAACGATCCAGCGCTTCGAAAGCCAGGACTTCATTCCCAATAGCAAGGCAGGAACCCTTGAGAGGTTGCGGGCTACTCTTGAAGCCCGCGGCATCGAATTCCTAGGCGATCCGGTCACGTCACCTGGCGTCCAGCTGAAGACGCAGGCACACCGTCGCTAGCAGATTTCTCACGAGCACACAGACTAACTAGGTACCTCGTGTTGCATGGGCGACCCGTTTCAGCCCGCGCTCTTTTTTATCGTGCCGGAAAATTCGTGCGCAGACGCTCCATAACGCCTCCCTGGCGCGCATGCTTCGAAGCCAGGACAGTCCGCGATGCGACGGCAACATAAAAATTTGCTTCGGACCTTTTCGAGCCGTCAGTCCCGCACCCTCCAACCCGCGTTCGATACAGGTCATGGGTGAGGGGCAGACCATCGTCCGGAGTCGGTGTGTTTTGGATTGACCTGGTTGAAATCGAAAGTAGTCGCGGGCCGCCAATCCATACACTTTGTGTCGGCAGTTGTTGGATGAGATGATGATGTCACGGCCGTTCCGCGGTCCGTCGTTCTTCCGTCAAGTCCGACGAGTGCGGAGCAAATGCCATCTGGGTCAAGGTAGATGGAACTCAACAATACACTTTGACGTCCGAACGCGGTGCGGACTGTTATGCACCGGGGGGCTGAGTGTGAATGTGGGTGAGGGGGCTCTGGGCGCTGCGCCTGCAACTTAAGTCACATTCGAGCCCCACAACCGACTGCTCCCAATCGCATGTGTGAGGGGTTCCCTCGCTACATTTTTTCCTAATATCAGAAGCCGAATTGAACTTCGCTGGGGGCGTCCCACGTCAGAATCTTGAGCTTAGCCGGTAACCGCACAGACGGTTGCGTCAGAGAACGGATTGTCTTGATCTGGAGCAAAGCGTGTGCAAGCCTTGATCTAATAGTCTTCGAGAATATCGGCGTTTCGCGAGTGT
This sequence comes from Hyphomicrobiales bacterium, assembly GCA_003963125.1. Lineage (GTDB taxonomy): Bacteria > Pseudomonadota > Alphaproteobacteria > Rhizobiales > Hyphomicrobiaceae > AWTP1-13. Next base: position 3,917 of record RXJK01000042.1, on the reverse strand, counting down.
TTTGGCATGGCTGCTACGGTGCAAGATGCGCTAAATTCCATATCATCGGTTATTCTAGACGGATCATTTAAGCAACCAATCGGTATTGGCAGCAATCTTGCGCCGTGGGCGGACTGGATTGCGGCAGGAATTACCACCGCAGCAGCTCCCGCGTTTCTATCCGGCGACTATGCCAGCTTGCCGGTTGGCGCCGACCTGTTCCAGCGCTTCAGCCCGCTCGCCAACGGCACCTATCAGCTCTCCTTCTGGGTACAGAATACGTCGTCGGCGCCTGCTCATCTCGTGTTCGACGTTCAGCCGGTTGGAGGTGGCGTCGACATAAGTCAGTGGTTCTCGCTCGGCTTGCTCTGGGACCTGACGCTCCCGGCGAACAGCGGCTGGACCAAAGAGATAGTCACCTTCACGGTCAACAACCCTCCTGCGCTTCTCAGCGAATTCTCGTTCTCGAATTCCTACGATGCTCCCATTGGCCAGCTGGCCAGTACGATCAACGCGGCGGGGACGGTGATCAACGTCGCAGAGGTGAGCATCTTGGCGCTCGGCCAAGGAACAGGTCCTGCAATAGAAGACAGTGCGGCAAACGTCCTTGCGAACCTCGACACCTTGGGGACCCTTGCGTCTGCAGGGCGCCTCGGTTCGATCAGCCTCACAGATCCGGGAACGCCGGAACTGACTTTGACCGGTACGCAGTTGGTGATCGGCGTGGCCATGCTGGAAAGGATTGTCGGGCCATACGAGGTCACGGTGGTAGGCAGCTTGGATGCGCCTACAGCCAGCAGTATATCCACCACCATTGCGGCGCATGTGGGGGCATTTGCAGTTTCAGATAGTGCTGCGAGCGTGAGTGCGCATCTTGACGGTCTGCAGGGCTTGCTCGCGGCCGGCAAGTTGACGTCGATATCGTTGACCGATGGCGGATCGCCCACGATCGTGATTACGCCATCGCAGGCGGCCACCGATGCGCCTGTTCTCCAATCAATATCGAGCGACTACAGGCTCACCATCTCGGGACCGGTTGATGTTGCGACAGCACTCGGGCTTCCTACTTCCGTCCTCGCCAAGCTCTCCCACGCTCTGACAGCATCGGACGTCGCGGACCCGGCAACCCAATTCTTCGATTCTGAGAACGGACACATCTACCAGTTCATTGCGACGCCGGCCCTGCATTGGACCGATGCAGAACAGGCGGCTACATCCTACGTCCTCGGTGGGCAGCATGGATATCTAGCGACAATCACGTCGGCCGATGAGCAGGCCTTTGTGCAAAGCCACATCGGATCCACCTCTGCGCTCAGCTATTGGTTGGGCGGTGTGCGTGATGCGAACAACAATTGGGCGTGGACTGAAGGACCCGATGCCGGATTGCAATTCTGGCACGGCAATGCGGACGGCGGCTCGATCGGGGGCGCATATTCGAACTGGGATTTGGGTGCCGCAATCCCACAGCCCAACCAAGTGGGAGAAAATTACCTCAACATCGATGCGGTGAGCTACGGCTACGGGCTCAACCCCGGCAAATGGGCGGACGCCAACAATGCCGACAATTGGGGCTCTATCGTCGAGTACGGCGGCCAGGCTGCCGGTGGCCTCAAGATTGCGGACAGCGCTGCTAACCTTGCTGCTCACCTCGATGCACTTGGCGCGCTTGCTGCCGGCGGCGCCATCGGCTCGATCACGCTAACGGACCAAACAGTCCCCATTCTTCCGCTTTCCCCTGCGCAGCTTCTCGCGGATGCGCCGCTTCTCGAGACGATCGCGGGCAATTTTCAACTTTCCCTGTCGGGGCCGATCCCTGCGACTGCCATCGGGACGCTTCCGCTGCAACTTCTGCAGAAGATCATTTCCCCTGCGCCTACGGTCGCCGATGCCTCCATACACGGCGGGTTCGTGAACGCAGCGACGAATACTGCAGAACAGTCGCTGAGCGGCACGTCCGAGCCAGGAAGTACGGTTACGGTCTATCTGAATGGAGCGAACACGCCATCATTCACTGCGACGGCCGACAGCAGTGGTGTCTGGAGCCACCTTGTGGGGGCTCTGTCTGATGGAAAGTATTCGTATACGGCGACAGCAACCAACGCGGTTGGCACTGTCAGTGCGCCGAGCGCTTCTCTCGCCTTCACGGTCGATACGCAGGCCCCCGGTACACAGGGCCCGCCGCTCAGCAGCTTGATTACTAATCCTTCGACGCAGTTTTACGACGCTGCGAATGGGCACGTGTACGAGGTGGTGAACACGGCCGTGACTTGGACCGAAGCGCTCAATATGTCTGCCACGCACACGTTAGGTGGCGTGCAGGGGCATCTGGTCACGGTCACCAGTGCTGCGGAGAACCAATTCGTTACAAACCTTGCAGCCAACTACGTGACAACGGGTTGGGACGGCCGTTCCATCTGGCTCGCAGGAAGCGACGCCCAACAGGAGGGTGTGTGGCGGTGGATGGCTGGACCTGAAACGGGTGCCCAGTTTTGGCAAGGCGATGGATCTGGACACGCGATCGGCGCATTCAGTCCGCCCTGGTATGCGAACCAACCCAGCGATCCAAACGGCTCCTCTGGCATGAGCGGCACCTGGAGCAATCCGCTGGGGACCGGTGCCGATTATTTGTTCCTCGACGCGTACTACCCCGGCAGCATCTGGGCCGATGTCTACTCGAGCACCACGGCCGTCTCGACCCCATCGTCACCCATCGCGAGCAGCGAGGGCGTCCGGAATGCCTACATTATCGAGTACGAGCCACAGGCCGCGATCGCCCTCACGGTGTCCAATCCTGCGATTGTCAATGGGTATGTGAATGGCATCCATAACACGGGTGCCCAGGCGCTGAACGGACTGGCTGAACCTGGCAGCACGGTCAGTGTCTTTCTCAATGGTGCGACGACACCCGCTTTCACCGCCACGGCGGATCCTACAGGTGCGTGGAGCCACACCGTCGGCGTACTCGCTGACGGTTCCTACAGCTATGTCGCCACCGCAACAGACGCCGCAGGCAATGTGAGCCTGCCCACGGCACCCTTGGCCTTCACGGTGAAGACCCTCACCACGGAGAGCCCCATAACGGATGCTGCCGTCACCATCGGCAGCGATGGAGCCGCGTACCTCAATGCTGCTCATTATAACGGCGGCACAACGACCCTGTCAGGGAAAGCGGAGGCGGGAGACACGGTCACCGTCTCAGATGGGACGCATGTCACAACTGCAACGGTCGCGAGCGATGGCAGTTGGACCGCCGCGATTAGTGGTCTCCTCAACGGACAGAGCTACAGTTACACGGCGACTGCAACTGACGTTGCAGGCAACACTGCCACCAGTGCGCCGTTCGCCTTTAAGGTCGATACGCAGGCACCCGGGACGCAAGCTGCGTCTCTCAGCAGCTTCATCACTGATCCTGCTACACAATTTTACAATCCCGTGAATGGCCATGTTTATGAGGTCGTGAACGCGGCCGTGACGTGGACGGAAGCGCTCAACCAGTCAGCTACGCACACGTTGGGTGGGGTGCAGGGCCATCTGGTAACAATCACGAGTGCGGCGGAAAACCAGTTCGTCACGGATCTCGTCGCCCAACACGTGACAACGGGGTGGAACAACAGCGCAATCTGGCTTGCGGGCAGCGATGCGCAGCAGGAGGGCGTTTGGCGCTGGATGGCAGGGCCTGAGGCAGGGACACAATTCTGGCAAGGCAACGGGTCTGGCTATGCCACCGGAAGCTATACGCCTACGTGGTACATTAATCAGCCACAGGATGAAAACGGATCGAGCGGAAACAGTGGGGCTTGGAGCAATCCGTTGGGCACGGGCTCCGACTACCTTTTCCTCTACGGCTCTATCGTGCCAGGGCAATGGGACGACACGTACTCTAGCACCACGGCGATCTCGACCCCGTCTTCACCCATTGCGAGCACCGACGGTATTCG
>RXJK01000297.1:2156-5944 GCA_003963125.1 Hyphomicrobiales bacterium | reverse complement strand
ACCTCGGCGCTCGCCTGCCCGTTCACGGTGCTGTCGATGCCGAGCTTCACGCCCTTCAGGCTGTCGTCGAGATGATCGACGTAGTCGGGCACCTTCACCGTCGAGGAACCGGCATCGCGCGCATCATGCCCCGCGAGCACGCGCATCATCAGAGCCAGATCCTCCACGTGACGTGCCAGCACGCCGATGGTGTCGAGCGCCGGCGAGAGCGGCATGGCGCCGGCGCGGCTCACGCGGCCCCACGTCGGCTTGATCGAGGTGATGCCGCAGCAGGCGGCCGGCAGCCGGAGCGAGCCGCCCGTATCCGAGCCGAGACCGGCTGGGATGGCGCCGTACGCCACCGCCGCCGCCGTACCGGCCGACGAGCCGCCCGTGATGCGCGTCGGGTCCCACGGATTGCGCGCATGGCCCGCGACGTAGTTGTGCCCCGTCGGCCCGAAGGCGAATTCGGTGAGATGCAGCGTCGCGACCTGCAGCGCGCCGGCATCCTTCAGCCGTGCGAGCACCGTCGCGTCGTGCTTGGCCGCGTGCTCGGCGTGGATCCTCGCGCCCCACGTGGCGATCTTGCCCTTGCGGTCGAACATGTCCTTGTGGGCGAGCGGCACGCCATCGAGGGGCAGCTTGTGCTTGCCCTTGTCGATCTCGGCGTCGATGGCCTTGGCGGCCTTCAGCGCCACGTCCCCTTCGAGGCTGACGAGGCAGTGCGTGACCTCGTGCGCGGCCTTGAGCCGGTCGATGGCTTCCTTGGTGGCTTCGACGCTCGAGATCTTCTGCTTGCGGATCGCCTTGGCGAGCGCACGGGCCGAGAGCTGGTCGTAGTCCTTCATGACGCTCACGCCTCCGAAACGAGAACGCGGCGGAAATCGTCGACGTCCGCGCCGAGCGGCAGTTCGTCGGCAACGCGCTGCGCCGTGGCGAGCAGCGCGGCAGCGCTCGCCTCCGCGGCGGCCCGCCGGTCGTCGGGCATGTCGAGATAATCGGCCACGCGCGCGGGTTTCGGTGCCTGCGCGGACTGCGACGGCTCGGACTTGGGCATCGGCCTCTCCTCGAATGAACAGCGTCTGGACGGACCCTAGCCGGGGCCATTGTCATCCACAACCGCGCCCGCGTCAGGGCAGCTTCGCGGGGCCCGGATCGGCCTTTTCGAACATCTCGTCGATCGGAACCCGGTAGCCGTTGGCAAGCCGGTTGGTCTCGTTGGCCATGCCGACGACGGCCATCAACTCCCCGAACATGGCTTCCGTCATGCCGGCCTTGCGCGCCGAGGCCGAGTGGCTGGCGATGCAGTAGCCGCAGCCGTTGGTGACGCTGACGGCGACGTAGATCATCTCCTTGACGAGGGGATCGAGCGCGCCCGGCGCCATCACCTCCTTCACCCCGGCCCAGGTCCGCTCGAGCAGGGCCGGATCACGCGCGAGGTGCTTCCAGAAGTTGTTCACGTCGGGCACGTTGCGGCTGGCCTTGATGTCGTCGAAAACGGCCTTCACGCGGTCCTGGTGCGACGTTGCCGCGGTCTTTTTGGATTTGCTGGCTGCCATCTGGGCTCCCCGGTCGTTGCAGTCCTGAGGCCCGGATCATATCTCAAGGTTGGGCGACACGTCCGAGGAGGCGCGCCATGGCAGTTCCGACAATGAGGCAGGCGTTGCGTTTGGCGGGCTTCGGCCTGGCCGCAGCCCTTGGGGGCACCCCCCTGATGGCCCAGGCGCAGCAGGGGCACCCGGCGCCTGCGCCGCAGCCGCCGCCCCGCGTCATCATCATTCCCCAGCAGGTCGGGCCACCGCCGCCTCCGCACGAGCGCAGCTATTACCCCCCGCCGTCGTCGCTGCAGCCGCCGGGGCCGCCCTCCCAGCAGCTCCCGCCCATGCTGCCGCGAGTGGGGAACTAGGCGGCATGGGGACCAGGGGGAGGGGATGGGTTACGGCGGGCGTGCTGCTCGCGGGTATGGCCGCGGCCCAGGCGGCCGATGAAGCCGCGCTACAAGCCTGCGTCAGGGCGCGGGATGCCGAGACGTCCATCAGCGCCTGCTCGGCGGTGCTGAAGGAGGATCCGCGCAACGTCGTTGCCCTCAATCATCGCGGCAACGGCTACCGCGTTGCCGGAAACGTCGAGGCGGCCCTCGCCGACCATACCCAGCTCATCGCCATCGATCCCCGCTACGCCGTCGGGCACAGCAGCCGCTGCCTCGACCAACTGGCGAAGGGCGATCCCGCCGCCGCCATCAAGGATTGCAATGCGGCCCTCGAGATCAATCCGAAGCTCGGCGGCGCGCTCTTCGGCCGGGGCCTCGCCTTCGCGCGCCAGGGCAATTTCGAAGCCGCCATCCGCGACCACAGCGCCGCCATCGCCTTGAACGGGCGCAACGCAGCCGCCTACAACGCGCGCGCCTGGGCCTACCTCAAGGCGGGGCAGAAGGCCGAAGCCCTCGCCGACGTGACGAAGGCTCTGGAACTGGCGCCGGGCGACGCGGCTGCCCTCGATACCCGTGGCCATGTCCACGAGGCCATGGGCAAGAAGGCAGAGGCCATCGCCGATTATCGCAGCGCGCTGGCGAAGGTGCCGAACCTGCCCGAGAGCCTCGAAGGCCTGAAGCGGCTCAAGGCAAAGCCCTGAATTTCAAGGTGCGACTGAGGCGAGGGGACCATGAGCGGAGACAAAACAGCGGGTTTACCTGTTCCCGGCTGGCGGCGCGTCGTGGCGATCATGCTCGACATGGTGCTCGTGTTCATTGGGTTCGGATTTGCCGTCGGCTGGGCCACGGGCGGCCTGACCCCCAACGGCTTCTCGCTGAGCGGCTGGCCGGCGCTGCTCTTCTACGCCCTGGGCTTTGCCTATTTCGGCATCGGCTGGAACTACGCCGGCGGCACCATCGGCGACCGCGTCATGCGCATCCCCCGGCCGCGTAGGCCCTGATCGCTGTGGGATAGGCAGCCTCGCCCCGCCTGCCGCTTATCGCTGGCGCCGGATCTTGCTATCTCCGCGCGGCACACAACGCGAGGAGCGCACCATGGCAGGCAAAGAGACCATCGGCTTTATCGGGCTCGGCGCCATGGGGCGCGGCATGGCCTCGAACTGCGTCAAGAAGGGCTTCGACCTCGTCGTCTGCGACGTCGCTCCCGAGCCCGTCGCGGCGCTCGTGAATCTCGGCGCCAAGTCCGCCAAGACGCCGGCCGAGGTCGCCAAGGCCGCGACCATCGTCATCACCGTGCTTCCGACCGGCAAGGAGGTCGACGCCGTGGTGATGGGGGCGGGCGGCCTCTTCGACAACCTAATCGCCGGATCGCTGGTGATGGACCTCTCCACCATCGACCCCGAGACGACGGACAAGCTGCACGCCGAAGGCAAGAAGCGTGGCATCCGCACGGTCGACGCGCCGATCGGACGCCTCGCCTGGCACGCCGACCGCGGCGAGAGCCTGTTCATGGTCGGCGCCGAGCCCGAGGACTTCGCGCGCGTCAAGCCGCTGCTCGAGGCCATGGGCACCACCATCCATCATTGCGGCGCCGGCGGCACGGGCACGCGCACCAAGCTCGTTAACAACTACCTCGCCATCATCCTGTGCCAGCTCAATGCCGAGGCGCTCGCGCTGACGCAGCGCTTCGGCCTCGACCTCGCCAAGACGCTCGACGTGATCCACGGCACCACGGCCACCAACGGCCAGCTCAAGGTGAATTGGCCGAACAAGGTGCTGGCCGGCGACACCAGCCCCGGCTTCACCATCGATCTCGCCCACAAGGATCTTTCGCTGATCATGGCGGCGGCGAACGCCGCGCGCGTGCCGCTGCCGGTCG
>RXJK01000297.1:0-1987 GCA_003963125.1 Hyphomicrobiales bacterium | reverse complement strand
GAGGAACGGCTCCTGCCGACGCTGGGTCTTCGTGCGCACCTGATCGCGCACCTTGCGGAACAGGAAATTGATCTCGAGGCCGGGCTCCTCCAGGTGCGCGACCAGGGCCTCGGTGAAGGGGCTGTTGGCGCCCGTGGCGTCGAGGGCGGTCGTGCCGTGCTTGGCAGAATAGGCGACGAGCACGTTGCCCTCGGGCTCGATGTTGGCGAGGCCCTGGCCCACGGAGCGGGTCGCCCCCGCTGACCGTACCATGCGCTCGGCAAACGGGTTGTTACGGCAGGAATCGAGAATGATCAGCCCAAGTTTGGAGGCGGCATCCACCTTGGCCTGGACCTGCGTGAGCGACAGCGTTTCGTCGGTCACGTGCGTATCCCGCTTCAGCGCCGCATCGACCGGGACGAGATACGTCGCGCCGTTGAGCTCGAGCCCGTGTCCGGCGAAGAAGACCAAGGCCCATTCGGACTTCTCGGCGAGATCGCCGAAGTCTTTGAGCGCCTTGCTCATCTGCTCGCGGCTGAGGTCGTACACTTCGACGACCTCGTTGAACCCGAGGCGGCGCAGGCTCGCGGCCACGGCGACCGCATCGTTCTTGGGATTGGCCAGAGTTCCGGCGTGCTGGTAGTTGGCATTGCCGATGACGAGCGCAACGCGCTGCCCGGGTGCGCCCCGCGCGGCAGCCGAACGATCCGCGAGGCGAGCCAGCCGCGCCCGCGCGATTTCCTGGCGCTGCTTGTCGGCTTCGAGCGGCGCGGGAAGCTCGAGCAGCTTGCGCAGATCGGCCTGCGCGCGCTCGATGTCGCCGCGCTTTTCGTGGACGGTAGCCCGGTTCATGTACGCGCGCAGATCCGTCGGATCGAGCGCTATGCTCTTGTCGAAATCCGCGATCGCCTTGTCGAGTTCGCCACGCACGCCGAACACCAGGGCCCGGTTGTTGAACGCTTTCGCGAACTTGGGATCGAGTTCGATCGCTTTGCTGTAGCCGGCCAAGGCCAGATCGAGGTCGCCGTCGATGGATTGGTAGAGATAGCCTCTGTTGTTGAAGGCGTTCGCCGATTTGGGATCGATCGCGATCGCCGCGTTGTAGTCGGCAAGCGCCCGGTCGCGCTCCTTCTTGCGGGCGTAGGCAAGTCCGCGATTGTCGTAATATGAGGCCACGCGGGGACGCAGCTTGATCGCTTCGCTGAGGTCGGCGATCGCGGCATCGAATTCGCCTTTTTCGATATGTGCATAGCCCCGGCTGGCGTAAACCCGTGCATCACCGGGGTCGAGCTTGATGGCCTTCGTCAGATCCGCAAATCCACGCTCGTACTCTCCCTGCGAGAGGTAGATGCGCCCGCGAATGGCGTAGCCGGTCGGGTAGTTGGGTTCGAGGCGGATGAGTTCGCCCGCATCGGCGATGGCGAGGACCGGCCGTCCCTTGGCCGCAAGCGCGGTGGCCCTGTTGACAAGGGGCGCCACATAGCCGGGATCGTGCCGCAGCGCCTCGGTATAGTCGGCAATAGCACCGTCTCGATCGCCGAGCGCATTGCGCGCCAAGCCGCGCGTGTTGAACGCAATGGCATTGCGGGGTTCGAGCACCAAGGCTTCCGTGAGTTTGCCGACTGCCAGATCCCATTCGCCCTTAGCCTGGTGGATCAGTCCCTGGTAGAGCGCGCTTCGTTGCGGCTCCACGGCGAGAGCAGAGGTGAAATCCGCGACGGCCGCTTCGGGGTTTTCGAGGGCTCGGTGCGCGAACGCCCGGTTGATGAAGGCTTCGGCCAGATCCTTGGGGCTGCCGGCTTTGGCCTCGATCAGCGCCGTGCAGGCGGCAACGCGCCTCTCGGGAAGGCTGCGGCGGCAATCGGTACGATCGTCCCCCAGGGCGCTGCCCGACAATGCAATAAAAGCCAATGAAAATGCGAAGAAGCGACGCATCGTTGCCTCCGCCCCGAAGCTATCTGCATACCATCTGGGTGCTTGGGATCAGGTTAAGGCAACAATTCGGGGT
>RXJK01000346.1 GCA_003963125.1 Hyphomicrobiales bacterium | reverse complement strand
GACAACGGACCCGAATTTGTCTCTCGCGATCTCGATCTGTGGGCTTGGCAGCACGGTGTCGTGCTTGACTATTCGCGGCCCGGCAAGCCAACCGACAATGCCTTCGCCGAAGCCTTCAATAGCCGCGTCAGGCAGGAATGCCTCAACGCATTTTGGTTCTTGAGCCTCGACGATGCACGGTGCAAGATCGAGACGTGGCGGGTCGAATACAATACTGTTCGCCCTCACAGCGCGATCGGCCATGTGCCACCGGCCGAACACGCGCAATCATTGGCTGCAGCATGCTGCAGCCAATGATCAGGAAGCCGAATTTTCTCGCTGAATTTGGTCCAGCGTTGGGGCCAGGCACAATTCAACCCAGGACTCTCCCCGTGATTGGAGGGAAGGCGGGACTCACGTCACGCCGAATCAAAGCGCGCGCCTTCAGTCACCATCAAGCGGGCTGATCCACCTCCCCCACCGGCAGGAAGTGATCAGAAAAGGCTTTTGGCTCTCACCGAACAGCTCAACGAAAACACAATCGCGGTCGTCTCGGGCAACATTAATGGTACCTATCTCTCCCTAGCCTACGACATGTCTGCCGTACTCGACGACGGCAATAGGCTGCGCATTCTTCCCATAGTCGGCAAGGGCGCTTATCAAAACTTTATTGATCTTCTTCATCTGCGCGGGATTGATATGGCTATAACACAGTCTGATGTTCTTTCATACATGAAACAGAAAGGAGAGATGGGCCCAAATATTGATCAACGTGTTTCATACATTACAAAATTGCATAACGAGGAGATGCATATCCTTGCCGGATCTGGAGTAAATACTATTCGGGACCTTGCCAGGCTGACGGCTACCAGATGGTCAAGTCGGGTGATATATCAGCCACAATTCTTTTTGCCGGCAAACCGGCCGTAGCTTTTACCAAGTTTGTGTTAGAGCCGGGCATGTCAGTCCTGTCTATTCCTTACTACGAAGCTCTTGAAAGTAACTACTTCCCAGCAAAACTAACAAGCGACGATTATCCAAAACTTATTGAAAAGGGAAGGATAGTAGAGACGATAGCCGTCGGCGCAGTACTTGCTACCTATAATTGGCCGAAAGATACTGACAGATATCGCCGCCTTGCTGTTTTCACGGAACATTTATTTGAAAGAATTGAAGAGTTCAAGCGCAACCCTCGGCACCCTAAATGGAGGGAGACCAACCTGGGGGCAACGTTACGTGGATGGAGGCGCTTTCCAGCCGCAGAACAATTGTTGGCCAATCCTCAGAATTCAGCGGCTCAGCCAGCTCAAAACCCGGAGACCCTTATACGTTCTCAGGCGGAAGAAATGGCACCCAATGACCCGGCGGCCCGGGAAAAATTAGTCCGAGAATTTTTAAATTGGTACAAGACTCAGCAACAGAAGAAGTAGATACAAAAGCTGCAGGCGCTCACCAAGTTTTCAGTCGGCCGAGCAGGCACCTTCTCACGGGCGATGACGTCGGACAGTCATTGACCCGTCAAGCGAGCAGGCAAGGCGCGCCGGTGTACTCTATTGCAGGATTGATCAGCAAGGCCCTTCTGACTGCGCAAGAAAGTTGAGCGGTCGGATCTGATGACCGATCCAACCGCACTTGAGAATTCAGATCTACTTCTTCGGCGTCTCTGTCGCCTTTGCAGCAAGGCAAGCGCCCTTGCCATCCTTGCCGCCCTTGTCGTCCCACTTCATCTTTGCCTTTTCGCAGTCTGCCTTGTTCGTAGGCGTCGCCGAGGCTTGCTGTGCCACCGCTGCCGTCGTGAGCAGAACGGACGTTGCGAGCATTGCGCCAATGAGTGCCTTCATGGGTGTTCTCCTTCTAAGGCTCAGGTCACTGCGACGTGATCCGGGCGCACAATGACATCCTATATTGGCGGGAATTGAGCCGGCAAATGAACCCGAGTTATCGACTTTATTAATGACCAATTCATACAATGGGGCTGAGCGAGGAAACAGGTATGTTTCATCCGACATTCACGCTCGACAATCTACTCTCTGATGCGTCGGGTCCCACGAAAGGAGAGAGATCAATGAGACGCATCTTATTGGCGATGGCGGCTTCGGTGGCGGTCACCGGATCAGCGTCAGCGTACGATTGGAGGTACGGCGGAACCTCGGAGATTGACGCCCGACGGCAGAGCCAGCGTTCCAGCATCGAGGAAGGCCGTCGCTGCGGCGATCTGAGCTGGAGGGAATATTGGTACCTGCGCCGGCGTGAGGCGCAAATCAGTGCGCACGAGCGGCTGGCGACACGGGATGGCTATCTGGCGCCCTATGAACGTCGGCGCCTTTATGAAGAGCTGGCTCAGGTCGATCGGGAAATCTACCGGCTTCGCCACAACGACGCGCGTGGCTGGTGGCGGGGATGGTACTAAGCGCGGTGAAAATGCGAAAGCGCTGGCGTTCGCCAGCGCTTTCGTTGCAAACCGATAACATTTTCGTGCCGCCTCCTCCTTATCTGGGACATGCGGGTTGGCCCGGACCACCGCAATCCTTGCGCGGTGCGCTTGGCTTGGGTTGTGGCTGGCGCTGCTGTTCGCGAAGCCGCTGTGCTTCGGCCTGGCGTTGTCGCTGAATCTCTTGTTGCCGTTGCTGCTCGATCTGACGGCGACGCTGCTCGGCAGCCTCGCGTTGCCGTTGCTGATCGACTTGACGCTGCCTCAGCTGATCCTGCTGCTGCTTCTGCAGGTCGAGCTGCCGCTGGCGCTGCTGCATGAGCTGTTGCTGATGCTGCTGCTCGAGCTGTCTCTGCCGCAACCGCTCCTGCTCGCGTTGATGCTCAAGCGTCGCGGCCTTGGTGGATTCCGGTCTGGACTTCACCGGAGGCGGTGTCAAGGTCTGGCGCGCGGTGGGCGCCTTCGTGTTTGGCGTCGACGGGTCCTGCGGTTTTGGCACCAGCGGCTTGGGCTCGTCCGGTTGGCCCGAGAGACGAGCACCGGACAGCGGTGCTTTGCTCGGCGGACCGATTGTCTTGCTCAGCGGCTGCGGCCCCGGCGACGGTTTCGGTACCGCCTGCTTCAGATTTGGTTGAGTGACCAGGGGCTGCACAGCGGGAGGTGACGCCTTAGTGAGAGGTTGCTTCGTATTGGGCACGAGGGCATTCGGCGGAGCGGGGCCCTTCGGGATCGGAAGCGCTAACGGAAGCGGAAGGCCTTTTGCACCCGGCAACGGTTGCGCAACCGGCGGCGTGATTGGTGCTCCAGACGGCGGTTGACCCGGCGCCAATTGCTGAGGTTGTCCCGGCGCTGATGATGCACTTGGCTGCGGGAGATTGACCTTCTGCGCCACCGACGGCGGAAGCGCCGGACCGACCGAGGCGACCCCTGGATTGGGCGCGCCGGGTTCTGTCGCTGCCGCTTGCGGCTTCAGCGTCGTGGTCTGCCCTTGCTGATTGGTGATCGTCACAATATTGGTTGTGTTGTTGATCACGACCGTATTGTGGATGTTGTTGAAGATGATGTTGTTGGGCGGAGGCGGCGCCACATAGACCGGCGGTCGCACCCACAGGGGCACGGGCTGAAAGATCGGGATTGGCAGCGCAAAGGCAGTGACCGCGACGAGCGGCGGTGGCGGCAGAATGAAATAAGGTGGCGGTGGCGCCAGGAAGAAGATTGGCGGAGGGGGCGGCGGCGGGAAGGCAAAGACCGGGTCATCAAACACCAGCACGCGGCGCTCGATGTATACGTATTCCTCGGGAGGCGGTGGCGGCAGATCGTAGTCCACGACCGTGAACGTGGGCGGTGGCTCAAGCAGTGCGCGCAGATAGGCGAGGCGGCTGCGGGCCTCCGGAGCGTGGCGTCCACGCGGATAGCGATCAAGGTAGGACCAATAGGCCTCCGGCGTATCGATGTTTCGGGTCCGGCGCCACGTGATGGCCTCGCGCCGCGCCGCTAGGATGGCACGCACGCGGTGCGCCATGGGGTGATCGGGAAACGCGTCGAGGAATTCGATGTAGCCTGAGATGGTGTCGCGATCGAGCGCAGCCATGTAGGCCTCGTCTGCCGCAAAGTCGCGGATGGGGCGCTGGCGATAAGTCGCCCTCTCCTCGACGGCGACCGGAGGCGGAGGCGCCTCGGCACTTCGCTCGAACAGCACGAATGACGTCTCGATGTGGGAGCTGTGCCAGGGGATCTGGCCGCCTTTTGTGCTTTCGTTTACACGCAGCCTGACCCGATCGAACACCTCGTTGATGGGGAGACCGCCCTCGCGCATCATCTCGGCCAAGGCTTGGGCATAGGGGCCGTAGGCCCCCCCCGCGTCGGGCGCGACCGTGTCCGGCGCCGCCGAGTAGGCAAACAGGACCCCTGCTTCGGGTTCGGTGAGGGCCAAGCCGCCGGCCATCTGCGTGGAAGCTGTCTGGAACGGGTAGAGCCGAGCGACGTCAAGCACGACAACGCTGGCCCCCAGCCCGAGGGCACTCAAGGGTCTTGTATAGTCTGAGATCCGGATGGCCTGCGCCACAACGTCTGTCGGCCGGGAGATGCGCGCATCGATGGGCACGAAATAGTTCTCGCCCTCAAGCTGCAATCCGTATCCGCTCAGATAGATGAAGGCGGCGGTGTTCGGGCCGCTGCTTTGCGCCTTCTCGAGAAAGTCCCGGAACGATCTGCGAAGGCTGTCCTGATCCAGATCGCGGGCGCCCACGACGTCGAACCCCGCGGCCTCCAGCGTCTGAGCGATCAAGCCCGCATCATTGGCCGCCGTGGCTAGAGCACCGCCTTGGTAGTTGGCGTTGCCAATGACCAGCGCCACGCGCCGTTGCGCTGCCGGCGCGCCTTGCGCCAGAACAAGTTCAGGCATGATGAGCAACAACACGCAGATCAGCAGTTTGACCGGTTTGAACACTGGTGCTCCCTCTATTGCTCAGAATTAGTCGAGCTCATGTGTGGTCAAGCAAAAGGTCGCAATGCGGAGGAGTACGCCGTCCACCTGAAAATCGACTCAGTGACATGAACTGGCGCTGAAAAAAAAGCGAAATGCGGGGAGAAGCGCGCTTTCCTCGTGCTCGATGCCATCGCGGTCAGGTCTAGGTCAGGCGAACAACGCAAACACCGAACAGGACCGTCGTGAATCGCTCTTCAGGGGACTGCGTGACGAAACTGGCATTTACGGTCTTTTGCACGTTCGTGCTGAGCACCTGCGGTTCATCCGCGTTCGCGCAGACGCCTTCGCTCGACCTGGGAAGACCAGGGTTCGAGATGGGTGGGCGCTACTGGTACAGCACCGGACGGAATGCATACAACTACTATACCGATCCCACGCCCTCGGCTTTGATATCACGGCTGACCTATGACGGTTTGTCGGCGCATTCGGGCGAGATCTTCTTCCGTGGCGATACCACATCGGGTCTGTTCCTCAAAGGTATCGTCGGTGCAGGAGCGATCGGCGGCGGCAATCTCAAGGATGAGGATTTTGCCCCCTATACGGTGCCCTACTCTCAGACCACGAGCGCGACCGTCGGCAATCTCAGTTTCGGCTCCATCGATCTCGGCTACTCCTTCGTTCGCCAGCCGCATGTTCGCGTCGGCGCCTTCGTCGGGTACGGTCGATGGAACGAATCTGCGACAGCAATGGGCTGCACTCAGCTCGCAAGCAGCAGCATCTGTACGCCATCGCTCGATCCAGCGCTGGCCGGCATCAAGGAGACCGACCATTGGGATCTCCTGCGTCTTGGTCTTTCTGCTGACGTGCTGATCTTCGAGCGATGGAAGCTCTCTGCCGACGCGGCATACGTTTGGGCGCGGCAAAAGGCGCTTGACCAGCATTACTTCACGTTCGGCAGCGATCCGTCGTCGGGGAAGGGAGAAGGCTATCAATTCGAGGCACTTGTCTCGTACCAAATGACCGAGAAGTTCACGGTTGGCGTCGGCGGCAGACTTTGGCATCTCGATACGACGGCAATCGACAACGTCAACCAACTGCTAAGCTATCAGACGCAACGCTACGGCGCGTTCGTCGAGGCGACCTGGAAGCTCAACTGACGGCGACACCGCGCCAGAAG
>RXJK01000171.1 GCA_003963125.1 Hyphomicrobiales bacterium | reverse complement strand
GCTTGATGCCGAGGTCTTCGGAGATCACCTGGCCGCTGGTGAGGACGGCGATGTCCTCGAGCATGGCCTTGCGGCGGTCACCGAAGCCCGGCGCCTTCACGGCCGCGACCTTGAGGCCGCCGCGCAGCTTGTTGACGACGAGCGTGGCGAGCGCCTCGCCCTCGACCTCTTCGGCGATGATGAGCAGCGGCTTGCCCGTCTGCACCACGGCCTCGAGCACCGGCAGCAGCGGCTGCAGCGAGGTCAGCTTCTTCTCGTGGATGAGGAGGTAGGGATCCTCGAGCTCCGCGATCATCTTGTCGGGGTTGGTGATGAAGTAGGGCGACAGGTAGCCGCGATCGAACTGCATGCCCTCGACGACGTCGAGCTCGCTCTCGAGGCTCTTGGCCTCTTCGACTGTGATCACGCCCTCGTTGCCGACCTTCTGCATGGCGTGGGCGATCATCTCGCCGATGGCCTTCTCGCCGTTGGCCGAGATGGTGCCGACCTGGGCGACTTCCTGGCTGTTCTTGACCTTCTTGGCCTTCTTCTGGATGTCCTCGATGACCTGGGCGACGGCCTTGTCGATGCCGCGCTTGAGGTCCATCGGGTTCATGCCGGCGGCCACCGCCTTAAGGCCCTCACGCACGATCGCCTGGGTGAGGACGCACGCCGTGGTGGTGCCGTCGCCGGCGATGTCGTTGGTCTTCTGGGCGGCTTCGCGCACCATCAGCGCGCCCATGTTCTCGAACTTGTCCTCGAGCTCGATCTCCTTCGCGACGGTGACGCCGTCCTTGGTGGTGCGGGGAGCGCCGAAGCTCTTCTCGATCACGACGTTGCGGCCCTTGGGACCGAGCGTCACTTTCACGGCGTTGGCGAGGATGTCGACGCCGCGCAGCATGCGCTCACGGGCATCGCCGGCAAATTTTACGTCTTTTGCAGCCATTTCTGAGGGCTCCTGGATAGATTGGGGTGTCAGGCAATAGGCAATGGGCTGTAGGCAGTGGGGCCAAGGCAGAACGGCGCTATTGCCTGCTGCTTATTGCCGACTGCCTCGCGCGAGGCGCGCTCTTACTTGTCGAGCACGCCCATGATGTCGCTTTCCTTCATGATCAGCAGCTCCTGGCCGTCGATCTTGACCTCGGTGCCGGACCACTTGCCGAACAGCACCTTGTCGCCCTTCTTGACATCGAGGGCCACGATCTTGCCGCTCTCGTCGCGCGCACCGGGCCCGACCGCGATCACTTCGCCCTGCTGGGGCTTCTCTGCAGCCGTGTCGGGGATGATGATGCCACCGGCCGTCTTCGTCTCGCTTTCGACCCGGCGTACGACGACGCGATCGTGCAGAGGACGGAATTTCATGTAGAAAACTCCCTTGCCTACGGGGGCCTGCTGGATGCCCCTGGATTTGATGAGCTGGATAATCGGTGGCTGTTAGCACTGCACTCTAGGGAGTGCCAAAGCCCGCGGAGGACTTAGTCAAGCGGGCCGGGGAAGTCAAGCTGGCGGCCGCGGGGCAGAGCGAAAATTTCGCACACTCTCACGATGTTACGTTAACCGATCGGTGACAGTTTTGCGCCTGTCGGCTCCGGCCCGCAGCCCTCGAACGCACGCCTGTCGACCGCGGCCAACGGCGGCATCCGTTCCGAAAAACCGAGCGTGTCCGTAGCCTTGGGTGCAAGTCGCGGTAGAATTCTGTCCCAGGTCGTTGCGCCCTTACCACTGCAACTTTCCCCGAATCGGCCTACTGAGACGTCCTCGTGTGCAGCTGCGAACAGCGAGGAGCCCCCCGTTGGCGACCATGAATTCCGTGATGTCCGTCCTGAAGGTCGGTCGCCGCGTGCGCAACGACGACCTTAAGCTGAGGCCGGGCCGGAACCTCATTCGCGGCCAGTCGGGCCGGGCCTACGACTTCGAGGCCCACCCCTTCGAGACCCCCGGCGACCTCGCCGACGTCTCAGCCGTCTATATCTATGCCCGCGATTTCACCTCGGCCGAGGCCCACGCGCGGGGGCATGACGCAGGCGCCGAGGATTTCAGCTTCATCTACGCCGGCGAAGCGGCCGACGTCGCCCAGCGCCATCGCGAGACCCTGGCGCAGGGTGCCCTCTCGGGCTTCGACGTCAACGTCGCCTTGCTCGTCTGCGTCGACAACCCCGCCATCCGGGCCGAGATCGTGGAGGACATCGTCGCCCTCCACCGCCCCGTCCTCAACGACTTACTCCGCAGCCAGCATGGCCGGCTGCGTGGTTGAGAGGCCGAGCTGCTTGCGCGCCTCTTCCCGCAAAGCGTCGATGGGCTTGCGTCGCCCGTCCGTCTCGAAATGCCAGAAGGTCCAGCCGTTGCAGGCGGCCTTCCCTTGAACTTCCGCGCCGAGGCGATGGATCGAACCCTGCCGATCGGCAATCGCTAGGGTTCCATCTGCCCTCACCTCGGCGCGGAACTTTCCCTTCTCGTCCGTCAGCGTCGCGCCCGGATCGAGGATGCCGAGTTCGACGATGGTGCCGAACGGCACCCGCGGCTCCAGCCGTTTCGAGCGCAAGGTCTCGAGATCCGCGGGCTTCAAGGGCGTCACCCGGTCGATCCGCTCCTGCGCGGCCGCCGCGTAGGGCTTCTCCCGCTCGATCCCAATGAAACGGCGCCCCAGGCGCTTCGCCACAGCCCCCGTCGTCCCCGTCCCAAAGAACGGGTCGAGCACGACATCACCCGGATTGGTCGTTGCGACCAGGATGCGATGCAGGAGCGCTTCGGGCTTTTGCGTGGGATGCGCCTTCTTGCCGGCCCCGTCCTTCAACCTCTCTGGCCCCGAGCAGATCGGGAACAGCCAGTCCGACCGCATCTGGATGTCGTCGTTGCCGGCCTTCACCGCCTCGTAGTTGAACGTGACGCGCGACTGCGGATCGCGCCCCGCCCAGATCAGCGTCTCGTGCGCATTGGTGAAGCGCTTGCCGCGGAAGTTCGGCATCGGGTTCACCTTGCGCCAGATGACGTCGTTCTGCAGCCAGAAGCCCAGGTCCTGCAGCGCCACACCGAGGCGGAAGATGTTGTGATAGGAGCCGATCACCCAGATGGCGCCGTTGGGCTTCAGGACGCGCTTGCATTCGGCGAGCCAGGCGCGCGTGAAGGTGTCGTAGTGCTCGAAGGACGTGAACCGGTCCCAGTCCTGATCGACCCCGTCGACCTTGGTGTTGTTGGGCCGGAGCAGGTCGCCGGCGAGCTGCAAATTGTAGGGCGGGTCGGCGAAGACCAGATCGATCGAGGCGGAGGGCAGCTTGGCCAGCTCGCCGAGACAGTCGCCGATGAGGATACGATTGGCAGGCAACGCGGAACGCGAACGCGAGGACATGGGAACGAATACTCTCGACGCTGGAACATCACACCCCGGGTGACGCCCGGGCCGCTAACCATAGCACCGATCGGCACGCACGGGTTGCATGGCGGAGTCTTTCGATCCGCAAATAATGCGCCGCTGAGTTTTGCCTCCAAGGCGTGTTGACGCTCTTTGCGCCGGGCGTAGGCTTTCGCCCATGGCCTCCCTGATGAAGGCCGGCTGCACCCTGTCCGTTCGAAACCGGAACGATCGAAATGGCACGCACGCCAAGTGCGGCCGCTTGGGAGGAAACCGCAATGACGACGTCGGCAGACGCACATCACCCGACCGCCTGGTATCGCCAGATGGGGAGCAAGGAGAAGAGTACATTCTGGGCCTGTACGGGAGGCTGGGTCCTCGATGCGATGGACGTGCAGATCTATTCCTTCGCCATTCCTGCCATCATCGCCGCTTTCGCGATGACCAACGCGGATGCCGGCCTGATCGGCACCTCGACGCTGCTCGCCTCCGCCTTCGGCGGCTGGTTCGCCGGCGCGATCTCCGATCGCCTCGGCCGCGTCCGCACGCTGCAGATCACCATCCTCTGGTTCGCCTTCTTCACCTTCCTGTGTGGGTTCGCGCAGAACTTCACGCAGCTGCTGGTCTTCCGCGCGCTCATGGGCTTCGGCTTCGGCGGAGAGTGGGCGGCGGCCGCCGTCCTCATCGGCGAGGTGATCCGGGCAGAGCACCGCGGCAAGGCCGTCGGATCGATGCAGAGCGGATGGGCCGTCGGCTGGGGCCTCGCCGCGATCCTCGCGACGCTGTTCTTCTCGATCATGAGCCAGGAGACGGCGTGGCGTGCCCTGTTCTGGGTGGGCCTGACGCCGGCGCTGCTCGTGTTCTTCATCCGCCGCGTCGTCGATGAGCCCGAGGTGTTCAAGGCAACGCAAGGCAAGCTGGAGGCCTCTGGCCGCAAGACCAACTTCCTCGAGATCTTCTCGCCGGAGATCATCAAGACGACGATCCTGACGAGCGTGCTCACGACCGGCGCGCAGGGCGGCTATTACGCCATCACCACCTGGCTGCCGACCTTCCTGCGCACCGAGCGCAAGCTCACCGTGCTCGGCACCGGCGGCTATCTCGCCGTGATCATCGTCGGCTCGTTCCTGGGCTATCTCGTGAGCGCGTGGCTCAACGACCGCATCGGCCGGCGCACGAACTTCATTTTGTTCGCGCTGTGCTCGGTCGCAACCGTGCTCGTCTACACGCAGGTCCCCGTCGACAACACGTCGATGCTGTTCCTGGGCTTCCCGCTCGGCTTCTTCGCCTCCGGTATCTTCTCCGGCATGGGGCCGATCCTGACCGAGCTCTTCCCGACGCGCGTGCGCGGCTCCGGCCAGGGCTTCGCCTACAACTTCGGGCGCGGCATCGCGGCGCTCAATCCCATGTTCGTCGGCATGCTGTCGGCGAAACTGCCTCTCGGCCAGTCGATCGGCGTGTTCGCGTTGGCCGCCTACGGCCTCCTGATCATCGCCGCGCTGCTGCTGCCCGAGACCAAGGGCCGCGTCCTCACGGCCGAGGCGTAGAACTGCGCGCGCGCGAATGGCCCTGCACTGTCGCGCGGGTGAACTCCTCCACGTAATCGATCAGCTTGTCCGAGGCGGCCTTGGCCCGCGCGACGCTGCCCGCGGCGATGGCGCTCGCTTCGTCCGCGTGCAGCTTCGCCATTTTCGGCAGGTCGGCCGCCTGCTTGTAGTGCTGGTACCAGAAGCGGCGCGACAGCCCGTTGAGCGACCGCATCACGCGCACCGCGTACTCGTTGTGGGACGCCTGGGCGAGCAGCGAGTTGAATTCACGGTCGAGCCGCATGAAGGCCCGGTCGTCCTTCTTCTGCGAGGCGACTTCCATGCCGCGCGCGATCTCCGAGAAGCGCTCGCGCTCGGCAGCCGTCGCCCGCTCCGCACTGGTGCGGGCAAGCAGCCGCTCGATCTCCCGCCGCACTTCGAGCACGAGAAGCTGCCGTCGGGGATCGGATTCAGTCACCAGGATCGCCTTGCGCGGCAGCACGAGCACCAGCCCTTCGCGCGCGAGCCGTTGCAGAGCTTCCCGCACGGGCGTGCGCCCGATGCCGAGATCGGCAGATAGCGCGCTTTCCGAGAGCGCCGTGCCCGGTTCCAGGACCAGCGTCACGATCATTTCCTCGAGCCGCGTATAGGCCTGCTCGGTCAGCGAGTTCTTTTCGATCTTGCGGGGTCTCGACATGTCCTGCGCGTCGTAGTGCGGCCGCGGCGCAGCCTCCAAGGGAACGAGCGCTTCCTACCACGGGTCCGTCAGGAAACGCGAGCCGCGCGGCTTGGGCTCACGCCGCAATCAAGCGTGAGGCGGCCACCAGAAAAAGGCCGAGCCCGGCAAATGTGACGAGGCCAGCGCGGCCATCGACGAACGTGTCGGGAAAGCCCTGCAGGATGAGCGGCGCCGCCAGTAGCATCGCGCCGCCCCCGATCACGGACGCATACGCCGGCAGCCGCTCGACGGCGAGGAGAACCGCCGCCCCCAGGACGACCGCGGCACACGCGATCGAAAGCCAGAGGATCGCGCCGCCCACGGCGGTCCGAAGCGTCGGCGCACGGTGCTCGGCCGGAAAGTGCCCGCTCGCCGTCAGCCCGAAGAGGGCGAACGCCAGCACCAGCCCCATGAAGACGGCGAGATCGGCCAGCGGCGGCATTGCCATCAAGACGACACCCGCTTCGCCACCCGCTTC
>RXJK01000117.1 GCA_003963125.1 Hyphomicrobiales bacterium | reverse complement strand
CGAGGCCAGGGCTTCGAGCACACCGGCCATGGGCCCTTTCAGCTTGAAGACGACGGTCTGCGGATCGGGCGTCTCGATGGCGCCGATCTCGGAGTAGTAGGCCTTGCGGATCGAAACCACGCCCTGCGGCGGATTGATGATGCGGTCGTAGCTCGCCTTCACGTCCTCGGAGGTGAGCGGCGTGCCGTCATGGAACTTGATATTGGGGTAGAGCTTGAAGGTGTAGGTGAGGCCGTCGGGCGAGGCCTGCCAGCTCTCGGCGAGATCGCCGATGACTTTCGGATAGTCCTTCGCGTCGAACTTCAGAAGCGTCGAGTAGTGCGGCCCGATCGGATGCACGAGCGCGAACGTGGTCGAGCCGTGGCAATCGTAGTTCGGCGGCTCGGCAACGACGGCGAACGACAGCGTGCCGCCCTTCTTGGGCGCGTCCTCGGCGCGCGCTGCCTGCGTTGCGGCCATCATCCCAGCACCGATCAGCAGTGCCGCGGCCCATCCCAGTCTCATAGATCGTCTCCCTAGGTCGTCGTGCGTCTTGTTGTTGCTCATGTCGCGTGGATGCAGGCCACGAGATGATCGGGTCCCAGTTCGCGCGTTTCCGGAACGGCGGCCTTGCAGGCCTCGGTCGCACGCGGGCAGCGCGGGTGGAACACGCAGCCCGAAGGCGGGCGCAATGGGCTGGGCAGCTCGCCCTTGATGATGGCTCGCGGGCGCTCGCGCTCGACGGCGGGGTCGGGAATGGGAGCGGCCGCAAGCAGCGCCTGCGTATAGGGGTGCTTGGGGTTGGCGAAGAGTTCGTCGGACGGCGCGTGCTCGACGATGCGGCCGAGATACATGACCGCGACAGCCGTCGAGATGTGGCGCACGACGGCCAGATCGTGCGCGATGAAAAGATACGTCAGGCCCAACTGCTGCTGCAGGTGCTCCAGGAGATTGATCACCTGCCCCTGGATCGACACGTCGAGCGCGGAGACGGCCTCGTCGCACACGATCACCTTCGGCTCGACGGCGAGTGCGCGGGCGATGCCGACGCGCTGGCGCTGGCCGCCCGACAGTTCGTGCGGATAGCGCAGCGCCATGTAGGGATAAAGCCCCACGAGTTGCAGGAGCTCGGCGACGCGCGGGCCGATCTCCTTCCTCGGCTTGATGCCGTGCACGCGCATGGGCTCGGCGATGATCTGGCCGACCGTCATGCGCGGGTTGAGCGACGAATAGGGATCCTGGAAGATCACCTGCATCTTGCGGCGGACGTCGATCATCTCCTTGCGGTCGAGATGGGCGATGTCGCCGCCGTCGAAGTAGATCTCGCCGGAGGTCGGCTCGTCGAGGCGGAGGACGAGGCGGCCGAGCGTGGACTTGCCGCACCCGGATTCGCCGACGAGGCCCAGCGTCTCGCCGCGGCGCACGGCGATCGAGACGTCGTTGACGGCGCGGATGGCGCGCGTACGCGAGAACAGCCCGCCCTTGATGGGAAAGTGCTTCGAGGCGTGCCGCACGTCGAGGATGGCCGGCTGCGGGGTCGCGTTCGTGGGGCGCGCGGCGGAAGCGCCCTCCACCGTCTCGCGGTCGAGGTTCTCGATCTCGCGGGCGCGGATGCAGGCGGCAAGATGGCCGGGCTCGACCGCCTCGAGCGGCGGCGTCCTGGTGCAGGCCTCGATGGCGAAGCGGCAGCGCGGACGGAAGCGGCAGCCTTCCGGCGGGGCGAGCAGGTTCGGGGGTGCGCCGTCGATGGTCGCGAGCTTGGAGGTGCGGCCGCGGTCGAGGCGCGGCACGGCGGCGAGAAGCCCCCGCGTGTAGGGATGCATGGGTCGACCGAACACGCGCTCGGCGGTGCCGCTCTCGACGATGCGCGCGGCGTACATGACGTTCACGCGGTCGGCGTAGCGAGCGACGATGCCGAGGTTGTGCGTGATCATGATGACGGCGATGCCGAGCCGGCGCGACAGATCCTTCATGAGTTCGAGGATCTGCGCCTGAATCGTCACGTCGAGGGCCGTGGTCGGCTCGTCCGCGATGAGGAGCTTCGGGTTGCAAGCGAGGCCGATGGCGATCATCACGCGCTGGCGCATGCCGCCGGAGAGTTCATGCGGGTACTGGTTGAGCCGGCTCTCGGGATCGGTGATGCCGACGAGGGTGAGAAGCTCGATGGCGCGGGCGCGCGCCGCCTTCTCGTCGAGGCCGAGATGGATCGTGAGCGGCTCGGTGATCTGCAGCCCGATGCGCAATACCGGGTTGAGCGAGGTCATCGGCTCCTGGAAGATCATCGCGACGTCGCGGCCGCGGATCTGGCGCATCTCCTCCTCGCCGAGCTTGAGGAGGTCGCGGCCGTCGAAGCGGATGGAGCCCGACGTGATGCGCGAGGTGCCGGGCGGCAACAGGCGCATGATGGTGAGCGCCGAGACGGATTTGCCCGAGCCGGATTCGCCGACGATCGCCACCATCTCGCCGGGATGCACGGCGTAGCTCAACCCTTCCACCGCGCGCACGGTGCCGTGCGAAGTGTTGAACTGGACGGAGAGATCGGAAATCTCGATCAGGGGGCCCTGGGGCCTGGCCGTCACGTCGGCCGTCGCCGGCCGGGAATGCGCCTTCCCACCGAGGCTCGAGATCACCTCGTTATTCACCAGTTGGGCCTCCATGGCGTCCGCGAGCGACGGCACGACAACGCGTGACGCCTGCAGTTCAGCGCTTCCCCGCGGGTTGTTTCTCGACAAGGCTTGCACGCCCGCACGCGCTGCCCGTTGTGTTCTGTGCTAGCCTACAAGGGACAGACCCACAAGCGCATACGACGTTAGGCAAAAAGTTGGCTTAAGACACGGACGTGACGGCGCCGTTGTGCAGCGCATCACCCCATTTGCAGCGCAACACACGGGCGATCGTGAGGCGCTTCCCAAAAGCCGTGCAGAAAGGACATCCGGGATGCGAACGAACAGGTTCGGCACGGTCGAGGTGCCGGTCATCGGCGAAGGCACGTGGTACTTCGAACGTGCGGCGCGGGCACAAGCCGTGGCGGCGGTGCGGCGCGGTCTCGATCTCGGGGTGACGCATATCGATACGGCCGAGATGTACGGCGCGGGGCGCGCGGAAGAGATCGTCGGCGAGGCGCTCTCTGGCCGGCGCGGCGAAGCGTTCCTCGTCTCGAAGGTGCTGCCGTCGAATGCCTCGCGCAAGGGCACGATCGCGGCGTGCGAGGCGAGCCTGAGGCGCCTCAAGACCGATCACCTCGACTGCTATCTCCTGCATTGGCCGGGCTCCTACCCGCTCGAGGAAACCGTGGCCGCGTTCGAGGCCTTGCAGGCCGCGGGCAAGATCAAGGCGTGGGGCGTGAGCAATTTCGATGTCGACGATCTCGACGCGCTGCTCGCCGTCGCGGACGCCAAGGACATCGCCTGCAACCAGGTGCTCTATCACCTCAAGGAGCGCGCCATCGAGCACGAGGTGCTGCCATGGTGCGAAAAGCACGGCGTCGCCGTCGTCGCCTACAGCCCGTTCGGCCACGACGACTTTCCGGAAGCCGGATCATCGCAGGGGAAGGTTCTGGCCGAGATCGCGCGCGCCCACGGCGCAACGCCGCGCCAGGTGGCTCTCGCCTTCCTCACACGCCGCCCGGGCCTGTTCGCGATCCCGAAAGCGGCCGACGTCGCGCACGTGGAGGAGAATGCGGGTGCCGGCGATCTCGTGCTGAGCGTGGAGGAGACGGCGCGAATGGAGAAGGCGTTTCCGCTCGGGCGCAAGGGGCGCGGGCTGCCGATGCTGTGAGGACGGCGAATGCTTCAGCTTTTGGACGCCGCGCAGAAATCACATGAACTTCGGCCAACACGCGGCTTTGGCACAGACCAGAAGTCCAGCGAGCGGCAGCCCTTGGGGGAGAAGCGGACGCTTTCCCCGAGCGCGCCAAGATGCGCTCATGACCCGCACCTGAAGTCAGAGCCCCCCGCATGCTAACCAGCATTTGGCAACGGGTCCGCTTCACCCAATCCAAATTGCGCGTTGAGAGCCGCGCGAGCACGGTTAACCCGACTCTTTATGGTTCCAACGGCACAATTTGCGACTTCGGCGGCCTCGTCGTAAGACAAACCACCTGCGCCGACTAGAAGTACGGCTTCCCGTTGGACAGGCGGCAAACGGTCCAAAGCCTCAAGCATATCTGCCAATTCGACCCGGGCTTGTTGGGGCGGGGCTATACTCACACTTTCAGCAATCTTGCCCCCGGCATCCTCAACTTCTCTCTTTCGTTTCCGTATGTCAGACACGAATGAATTGCGCAAAATCGTGAACAACCACGCTCGAAGGTCCGTGTCC
This sequence comes from Hyphomicrobiales bacterium, assembly GCA_003963125.1. Lineage (GTDB taxonomy): Bacteria > Pseudomonadota > Alphaproteobacteria > Rhizobiales > Hyphomicrobiaceae > AWTP1-13. The sequence continues at coordinate 1,746 of RXJK01000117.1, read as the reverse complement.
CGTTGAAAGGAGCTGAGATTACTTAGAGCCTTCACCATTGTCTCTTGGACAAGATCGTCGGCCTTCTCGCGATGACCACATAATGAAAATGCGTAGCGTCGCAAGCTCGGCATCGTCGCAATCAAGTCCGCCTTTATTCTTTGGCTTTCAGATTTGCGTTGATCGGCCTTTGCAGCGATAGCCGCCAGCAACTCGATCATTTTATCGGGCATCGAAGCGGGTTCGGATACCGCAAACACCTCTCTGAGCTTGGCGCCGAGGTGATCTGTGATCTCGTTCTTCATTCGAGGTATTTCCTGACCACCGGAGAACGCGCAGCCTGAAGAGCAAACCAGGGCGTCGGGGTTCACTGAATTTTGTCGAACCAGCGAGCTGAGGGTGCTGCTTGCACCCAAAGGGTTATGCTGATTCCGTCTGGTGTCTTAGAGACGGTAACCACGCCACCGAGCTGAGTGACCGCGCTTTCGATAAGCTTGCTACCAAAGCCCATCGGTTCGGCTGCGACGGCATTTAGAGAGCACCATTCGCGCCATCTTACGGTCAGCTGGCGGTCATCCACCTCCCAGGTCACGGCAAGCTTCCCGGCAGGATCCCCCAAAGCCCCGTACTTGGCTGCATTCGTTGCGAGCTCGTGAAAAATGAGCGCTAAGCTCGTCATTGCCTCGGAGCCAATCGACACGTCGGGTCCATCGATGTGGATGTGGCCGCCCTCCGAAGGGCCTTGATAGGGCGCGAGGATCGCTGCGAGCAGGGAAGCCAACGTTGCAGCCGCTTTGTCGTGCTGGGTGTCTGCCTCCGCTTGAATCAGACGATGCGACCGAGACAGGGCCATGAGTTTCCCCCGCAGATCGTCGGCCATTTCGCTCGCAGACGATGCAGTCCGAGCGGTGAGGGATACCAACGACGTCGCTATGGAAAACAGATTACTGACGCGATGTTGCATCTCTCGCAAAATCAGGTCGCGTGCCTTCTCGGCTCTGCGTTGCTCTGTCAGATCCGCGGCCTGAACGAAAATGCCAGATGACTGGCCGGCACCGTCAATGAGAGGCTGATACACAAAATCAAGCAAGCGTTCCTCGGGTGAACCGTCCGGCGTTCGTTGCAGCATGACGGGCACCCCATGCCCGACGTAAGCGCGACCTGAAGTGCGAACCTGATCCAGCAGATCGATGAACCCTTGCGGCACCACCTCCGGAATTGCCTCTGCAATCGGTTTGCCCACTAGCCCGGTGCGCCCCACCAGCTTCTCGTAAGCTGCGTTCACGATCTCAAATTCATGATTGGGACCGCGCATCACCGCAACGGCGCTTGGAGCTTGCGCGAACATCCGGGTCAGCCGCTCGATTTCCGCCTGGGATTGTCGTCGCGCCATCACCTGAGCGGTGGTCTCGTTGCCTTGATTGAAAATGCCAACCACCGAGCCATCCTCGCCACGGATGGCTGTGATGCTGTAGTTCCAGTATGTTTCCCGGGCTATGCCGTCTCGCACCATGGGCAACATCTGATCGTAGGTCGAGAAGCCCTCGCCGGTTTCAAACACGCGCTCGAACTGGGGGCCCACGACGTCCCATATGTCGGCCCAGACTTCAGCGCCTGGCCGCCCCAGTGCCCATGGATGTCGTTCCGCCGGAATGACCGACCAAGCGTCGTTGTAAAGCAGGCGGAATGAGCTGCTGCCGGTTTCACGGACATCTGGTTTAGGTGTCATGATGGAACTGGAGGTGGCAGATGGGTCGACGGAGTTTC
>RXJK01000201.1:31118-34054 GCA_003963125.1 Hyphomicrobiales bacterium | reverse complement strand
CGCGATTTCCGGGAACGCAAACTGTGGAGGTATGCAACCTTCGCGAGCCAGCAACTTTCCACCTGACTCTGGAACGCCCTAAAGCGGAATGTTGTCGTGCTTCTTCCAGGGGTTCTCGACGGTCTTGTTGCGCAGCATGTTGAGGGAGCGGCACAGGCGGCGGCGCGTATTGCGCGGCATGATCACCTCGTCGATGTAGCCGCGCTCGGCCGCGATGAAGGGATTGGCGAAACGATCCTGGTATTCCTTGATGCGCGTGGCGATCTTCTGAGCGTCGGACAATTCCGGGCGATACAGGATCTCGGCCGCGCCCTTGGCGCCCATCACCGCGATCTCGGCCGTGGGCCAGGCGTAGTTGACGTCACCGCGAATGTGCTTGGAGCTCATGACGTCGTAGGCGCCGCCATAGGCCTTGCGCGTGATGACGGTGACCTTCGGCACCGTCGCTTCGGTGTAGGCGAACAGCAGCTTGGCGCCGTGCTTGATGAGGCCGCCGTACTCCTGCGCCGTGCCCGGCAGGAAACCCGGTACGTCGACGAAGGTGACGATCGGGATCTCGAAGCAGTCGCAGAAGCGCACGAAGCGGGCGGCCTTGCGCGAGGCGTCGCTGTCGAGCACGCCCGCCAGCACCATGGGCTGGTTGGCGACGATGCCGACCGTTCGCCCCTCCATGCGGGCGAAGCCCGTGACGATGTTGCGGGCGTAGGCTTCCTGGATCTCGAAGAAATCGCCCTCGTCGACGACCTTCAGGATCAGCTCCTTCATGTCGTAGGGCTTGTTGGGATTGTCCGGGATGAGCGTGTCGAGCGAAGGTTCGGCGCGGTCGGCGCTATCGGACGTCGGCAGCTCCGGCACGCCGGACTTGTTGTTAGCGGGCAGAAAATCCATCAGGCGGCGCATCTGCAGCAGCGCCTCGACGTCGTTCTCGTAGGCGCGGTCGGCGATCGACGATTTCGTCGTGTGCACGCGCGCGCCGCCCAGTTCCTCCGCCGTCACGGTCTCGTTCGTGACCGTCTTCACGACGTCGGGGCCCGTGACGAACATGTAGCTCGTGTCCTTCACCATGAAGATGAAGTCCGTCATGGCCGGGGAGTAGACGTCGCCGCCCGCGCAGGGCCCCATGATCACGGAGATCTGCGGGATCACGCCCGAGGAGAGAACGTTGCGCAGGAACACTTCGCCGTAGCCGCCGAGCGCTGCCACGCCCTCCTGGATGCGCGCGCCGCCGGCATCGAACAGGCCGATGATGGGGGCCCGGTTCTGCAGCGCCATGTCCTGGATCTTCATGATCTTCTTGGCGTGCGTCTCGGACAGCGAGCCGCCGAACACGGTGAAATCCTTGGCGAAGAGGTAGACGACGCGGCCGTTGATGGTGCCCCATCCCGTGACGACGCCGTCGCCGGGGATCTTGGTCTTTTCCATGCCGAAGTCGGCGCAGCGGTGCTCGACGTACATGTCGAACTCCTCGAAGGAGCCGTGGTCGAGCAGGAGGTCGATGCGCTCGCGCGCCGTAAGCTTGCCGCGCTTGTGCTGGGCGTCGATCCGGTTCTGGCCGCCGCCGAGCCTCGCCGTTTCGCGCCGGCGTTCGAGCTCGGTCAGGATCTCCTTCATCGTCACGCTCCTTGAAGATCTTCGGGCTTGAGTGAGAGGCCGGCGGCCCTCGCGTTCGGCCCCACCGGGCCGACGCGAAAGCGGCCCGGGACGGACCCGAGCCGCAGGGCTAGCGATAGCATGGCCGGAGCACGGCGCAAGGCCATACGTCCGGCTAATGTCAGGCGACAGAAGGAAAGAGGGCCTGGAAGGTCAACGGCCTAGCGCTTGCCGCCGCGGGCCTGCTCCTTGGAGAGGTAATTCAGCTCCTGGATCAGCACGTCTTCCACGAGGGGCTGGCCGAAGCGGGTATTGGTGTTTTCGGCAATCTTGTGCGAGATGGAAACGAGGTCCTGCTTCTTGGCGTTGCGGAAGTCGATGCCGCCCTCGCTGTAGATGACCTTGAAGGCCTCATCGAGCAGGTATTCCTGCGGCTTGACGCCCATCTCCTTGTTGATCTTGGCGTCCACGGTGAAGGTGAGCTGCGCCATGACGTAGCCTTGCAGCGCGCCTTCCATGATGATGGGGACGCTGATCATGCGCGTCCGAACCGCCTCCTTCTGGACTTTCGGCTTGGCCTCGGCCTCGGGCTTCTGGTTGGCCTGCCATTGGAAGGCGCCGTAGGCGGCCCCCAGCGTAATGACGCAGACCCACAGGCCTGCGATGATCATCTTAATCATAACCGTAGGCCGTCTGGGGGCTGCGGATCGATTCCGAATAGGTGCCGTCGGAATCCGCCTCGCGGATCGCGTTCGCAACGATCGAAGAGATCTCGCGGACGGCTTCCAGATGCAGCTTAAGCGCGCGCTGGTTGACGGCGAGTTTCTCGCGCAGGCCCGAGAGGCGGGCTGCGACGAGCTGATGGTTCGCCATCGCCTCGAGGTTGCGGGCGGCGCGGTTCAATTCCATCAGGCCCTGGCTTTTCCGGTTGGAGAAGCTTTCGAGGTCGACCTGCGTGCGCGCCGCAAGGGCGGCGGTCTCTTCCTCGACCACGGTCTCCAGCGTCGAGATGATGTTGATGAGGCCGAGCATGGCGGGATCGATGGCGGGACGAGGCGGCGCTGCGCGCGGCGCCGGGGCAGGAGGGGCCGCAGGCTTCTGCACGCCGGGCTTCTGCGCGGCCGGTGCGGGACGCGGCGGCATCGGCCGGCGCTGCTGGGCTGTCGAAGGAAACGACATGGACTAGCTCCGCTCGACGGTCACGGTGGTGGTCCAGGCGTGCAAGGTCTTGGTCGCGGGCTTCTCGGCCTGCGCGGTCTCCTGCAGCGCCGTCAGCGCCTTCGAGAAGCCGGCGGTCGACGGCATCGATTTGCCGGACAGGCTCGGCAACGTGGCGTTGAGAGAGA
>RXJK01000201.1:0-31068 GCA_003963125.1 Hyphomicrobiales bacterium | reverse complement strand
GCCTCGCGGGAAATGGAACCAGTGGTCATGCCCGCCTGTGCGAGGCGCTTGGCGATGCCGAGCTGGCCGCTCTTGGCGACTTCACCGCCCATCTTCTCGGCGAGCATGGATTTCCAGACGTCGCCCGCGGTGCCCTTGCCGTACACCGAACTCGCATCCTTCGGCAGCATGTTCTGGATGAAGGTCTGGAGCACGAACGCCTCGAGCTTGTTGTAGACGTCGGCGACCTGCGACTTCGGCTCGGTCACGCGCGCCTTGGGCGCTGCGGCGGCTGGCGGTCCGGAATCGAGGGCATCCTCAGGTCCCGACGACGTGCTCGGCGGCATCTGTCCACCCGAGGCCCCGCGCTCGGCCAGCATGGAGGCGAACGAGGTATCCGGCGCCATGTCGCGCAGGCGCGTGACGGCTTCCTGGTATTTCAGCGGGTCGGCTGCCAAAGATACGCCGAGAAGAATGTCCGTCTTGGGAGTGATAGCCACGCCTCGAGATCCAGGATCGCACGCCTCTTTCACGTGCACTTACTTTCAATCCGTATGCTTGCCGGGGGCTTGCGCGGCGATGCGCTCGACGGCCTCCTGGAGTTGGCTGTCCTCCTCCTCGCGGCGAGCCTCGCTTTCGGCGCGCTGCATCAGGCGCTCGGCCGCCTTCAGGCGCGAGCCCGTTTCGAGCACGCGCGCCGATTGGGCCTCACGCTCGACCTCGGTGCCGCGCACCGCATCGCCCAGCGAACGCACGCGGCGGACCGAGGCATCGAGAAACAGGCTCTGCAGGCCAGATTCCGAATTCAGCGCGTCGACGATTTCCCGCTGCTCGGCCTCGAAGCCTTCGAGCTGCCGCTCGATCTCTGCAAGGCGCCACTCCTCCGCGCGATGCAATTGCTGCTGCACCTTCAGGATGCGCCCGATGCGGCTGACGCGATCTTCCGCCATTGCGGCTTATCCCTTGAGGAGCCAGGCCATGAAGCCCGTGGTGAACAGGCGCAACGTCTCGCCAATGGTGAAGTAGAGGACGAGGAGACCGCCGAGCATGACGAGCGGACCCGAGACCCAATACACGGGGACCTGCGGCACGAGCCGGTTGCCGATGCCGACGAGCAGGTTGGCGATGAGCGTGTAGACGAGAAACGGGCTCGTCACCTGCAAGGCGAGAAGGAAAGCGCTCGACGCCGCCTCGGTGAGCTTGACGACCGAGAACTCCGCCGACATGGGCTCGCTGATCGGGATCACGCGGTAGGACGCGACGAGCGCCTTCAGCACCTCCCAGTGCTGGTCGGTGAGGAAGAACAGCAAGGTCGCGGTCAGCGTGATAAGCACGCCGAAGGTCGGCGTTTGCTCCGGCTCTTCGATGCCGGGCCCCGCGACGCCGCTCATGCCGACGAAGTTCGCGGCGGCCGTCGCCATGAATTGCAGGGCGAGGAAGAACATGCGGCCGAGCACGCCGATGAGGCTGCCGATCAGCGTCTCCGTGGCGATGAGCAGCACCATGCGATCGGGCGTGACGTCGGGTACCGCCTTGCGCAGGGGCTCGGCCAGCAGCGGCGTCAGCATCAACGTGATGGCGATGGCCAGGAACAGGCGCACCTGCACGGGCACGCGCGTACTGGAAAAGCCCGGCATCAGCATCAGACAGCCGCCGATGCGGCAGAACAGGATGAACGCGAGGAGCGGGCCCTGGGGACCGAGATCGGCCATCGCGCCCTCAGGTGGAGATGGTGCCCATGGACTTGATCTGGACTCCGCGGGCGATTTCGACGTGGCTCAGGACCGCGAGATTGGGGAACAGGCGCTCCGTCACCATGCGCACGTAGGGCCGGGCGTCGGGGGCGGCGACCAGCACGAACTGGTGTCCCTGGTCCATGAGACCGCGGATGACCTTCGTCGCCTCGCTGCCGAACTGCTCGATCAGGCGCGGATCGATATCGAATTCGACCACGTCGCCCTTGCCGTCGCGCTTGAGGGCCTGGTGGAACGTCGTCTCCCACTTGCTGCCAAGGCGCAGGACCTTGAGCTGACCGCCATCCGAGAGATCGCCGCAGATCTGCTGGGCAAGCCGCATGCGCACGTGCTCGGCGAGCGCCTCCGCGCGACGTACGTGCGGGGCGACCTCCGCGATCGCCTCCAGGATGAGATGCAGGTTGCGGATGGAAATGCGCTCGGCCAGCAGCAGCTTCAGGACGGCCTGCATGCCGGAGTAGGAGATCTGCGAGGGCGCGATCTCCTCGATCAGGCGGCGATACTCGGGCTCGAGCCGGTCGAGCAGCGCGCGCATGTCCTTGTAGGAGAAGAGCTGGGCGAGGTTGTTGCGGATGACTTCGCGCAGATGCGTCAGCAGCACCGACATGTTGTCGACGGGGCGGAAGCCGTTCTGCTTCAGCGTGCCCATGAACATCTCGGGTATCCACATGGCCTTCATGCCGAAGGCCGGCTCGCGGGTCTCGTCGCCCGGTACGTCCGGCTTATGGCCTTCGCCGGTGATGACGAGAACGTCGCCGATGCGCAGCTCTTCCGTCGCGACGACGGTGCCGTGGATCTTGACCTGGTAGCTCTTGGGCGGAATGGACAGGTCGTCGCCCAGCCTGATTTCCGGGACGACGAAACCGTACTGGCTCGCGAACTTGCGGCGCATCTTGGCGACGCGCTGGGCGAGCTCGGAATGGTCCTTGAGGAGCGCCGCGCCGATCTGCTTACCAAGGCACAGCTCGATCTCGACGGTCTTGAGCTGCTCCTTGACGGAGTTCTTGGCCTCTTCGGCCGCGGCCTGCGCCTTGGCGCGCTCCTTCGCCTCGTCCGCTGCGCGCTGCTCGGCACGACGGCGGGGAATGATCAGGGCGACGGAGATGAAGCCCGTGCCCAGAAGCGCGAACGGCAGGAACGGCAGACGGGGGGCAAGGGCCAGCACCATCATGACGACGCCCGCAACCATCAGCGCGCGCGGGTAGTTGCCGAGCTGATCGAGGATCGCCTTTTCGGCGGAGCCGCGCGTGCCGCCCTTGGAAACCAGGAGGCCGGCTGCCAGCGAGACGATCAGCGCCGGGATCTGGGTCACGAGGCCATCGCCGACGGACAGCTTGACGAACACGTCGGCTGCGTCGCCCAGCGACATGCCGTGGCGCGTCACGCCGATGACGATGCCGCCGAAGACGTTGACGGCGGTGATGATGATGCCGGCGATGGCGTCGCCGCGGACGAACTTGGAGGCACCGTCCATGGAACCGAAGAAGGAGCTTTCCTCTTCCAGCTCGCGCCGGCGGCGCATGGCCTCCTTGTCGTCGATGTTACCGGCGTTCAGGTCGGCATCGATGGCCATCTGCTTGCCGGGGATGGCATCGAGGGTGAAGCGGGCGCCCACCTCGGCGATACGCGTCGCACCCTTGGTGATGACGAGGAAGTTCACCGTGATCAGGATGACGAAGACGATGGTGCCGATGACGAAGTCGCCGCCCATCACGAAATTGGCAAAGCCCGCGATAACGTGGCCCGCGGCCGCTGGGCCGTCGTTGCCATGCGACAGGATCTGGCGGGTCGTGGCGATGTTGAGCGCCAGTCGCAAGACGGTCGCGATCAGGAGGACGGTCGGAAAGGCCGAGAAATCAAGCGGCTTCTGGATCCAGAGGGCAACCATCAGGATCAGAACCGACAGGGCGATCGAGAAAGCGAGGCCGACGTCGATGATCGCCGCCGGCAGCGGCATGAACAGCACCGTGACGATGAACACGATGCCGACGGCGAAGCCGATGTCCTGCGCGCCCGCCTTGCGGTCCTCGACGGGCTTCACGACCTGAGGTGTAGCTGCCATTCTGTCCCCTGCACGACGAACCGGACCCGGTCCCGGTGCGCAGCCTCGCCGACGAAGCTTGCGCGAGGATGCCCAAACGCGCGTGGCCGCACCCGCGGTGGCGGGGCGGCTACAATCTTCTCAGGTATGCGCGGAAAGCCGCCGCTAGAATCCCACCTCGATGCGCGCGTAGACGGTCTCGGCGAAATTGTAGATGGCGGCGCCCATGAAGGACGCGCTCAACGACGCGACCAGCAGGATGGCGATGATCTTCGGGATGAAGGTCAGCGTCATTTCCTGCACCTGCGTCAGCGCCTGCAGCAGCGCGATCACGATGCCGACCGCCATTGCCGCGGCGACGGCGGGACCCGACGCGACCACCACGGTCCAAATCGCCGCCTGCACGATGTCGATTGCGTCAGCCTGGTTCATGTCGAAGCGCCCTTGCGCGATCAGGAAGCGGAGGCCGACACCGTGATGCCGGAGCCCAGCGTCAGCTTCTTGCCGTTGTCCAGCGTCGCGACGGAGGCATCGGAAGCAACGTTCACCGATACAACCTTGCCCGTGATGGTGCCGTCCGCGTTGGAGACGGTCTTGCCTACCAGATTCTCGGCCTGCGAAAGCGACTGCGAGGTCAGGAGCGAGTCGAGCTTGGAGTTGGTCTTGATGGTCTGCTCGACGTTGGAGAACGAAGCGAGCTGAGACATGTACTCCGTCGAATCCATCGGCTTCGTCGGATCCTGGTTCTTGAGCTGCGCGAGAAGCAGGTTGAGGAAGGTGCTGTAATCGAGCGAGGCGGCGGCCGCATCCTTGTTCGGATTGCTGCTCGTCGTGGTCGTGTTGCTCGTGCTGGACGTGCTGGTGGCGGATGTGACTTGCATCGGGAGATCCTCGGGGTCGACGGGGCCAGGTCTGCAGGGGCTATTTCAATCCATCACGGATCTGCTCGGAGACCTCGATCAGGCCCTTGAAGTTCGTCGACTTCTCGAGACGGATCTGGTCGATCTCCTTGAGCACCCACAGGCCGATGGAGATGAGATCGGCGCGCAGCGGCTTCGGCAGTTCGTTGTCGGGAAGAGCCAGATCCTCGAGGAAGAAGTTCCAGAGGCGGCGCACGAACAGGACGGCCTCGACGCATTCGCGCGAGTTGGGGCCGGCCTTCTCGGCCGCGCGCAGCAACTCGATCGAACGGGCGATCGCCTGGTACTCCCTTTCCCGTGCGCTCGATGGTGCATCGTCGAGCACCTCTGCGTATGAGAACTGATACATCGTGTATCCCCACTTCCTATCAAGTCTGCGTGGCGCTGGTCGTGAAGCCGTTACTAGGAGTTCGGCATGTAGTTCAGAATGCTGAGGTTCTGGATCTTCGCCGTCACCGAGTAGGCGGTCTCGATCTGGGTGAGGAGCGAGGAGACGCGGACGGAGACCTCGGAGGAATCGACGCCTTCGAGGGAGTTGATGTTCAGGTTGAGCACGTTGACCTGGATATCCATGCGGTCGTTGGCGCCCTGGATGCGCGATTGCGCGCTGCCAATGTCGGTCCGGATGCGGGTGAAGTCCGTGGTCGCGGCGTTGACGAGCGCCATTGCCTTGTCGATGAGCACGTTGTAGGTGTCCGTCGACAGGTTCTTGTTCCCGAGGTCCGACATCATCGTGTAGGCCTCGGCAAGCTTGCGGAAGGCGGGCTCGTTGGCGTTGGCCGACGTGTCGATCAGCTCGGACGTGGAGATGCGGCTCTTGATGTTCTGGTCGGACGCGTTGGACCAGGTGCCCTTCCAACCATTGCCTTCGAAGAGATCCTTGAAGGTGCCATCGAGGAAGTTCGTCATGTCGGCCGGCGAGATATTGGCGGCCGCCGGATCCGACTGCGGGAAGCCGAACGCGTTCTGGAACGCATCAGCTACTGCGCTTTTGGCAGCGGACGTCGGCGTCGAATCGTAAGGCTGGATGGGCTTGGCGTCGCTGTTGATGCCGCCGAACAGGAACATGCCGTTGAGCGTGGTGTTCGAGGCGTCCGTCAGCGTCGACAGCGCGTTCTTGGCGACATCCGCGAGGGCGCCGGGCGTGATACCGCCGTTGCGGGCGAGGAACAGGTTGCCGAGGAACTGCGAGGCGCCGTCCATCATGCCTTTCAAGGCGACGTCGGTCGTATCGAGGCGCGATTTGGCGATGCTGTTCGTATCCGTGATGGTCTTGAGGCGCGTGATCTCCTGGCGGACGGAAACCGCCTCGCCCGTCCTGTAGCCCAGCGACAAGCCGACGTCGGAAAGGCGAAGCGTGGACAATTCCTTCTGCGCCACCTGCAGCTTGGTCTGCAGATTCGAGATCGACAGGCGGCTTGCCATGCCGATCGCTGCGGTCGAAATGTGCGATGTCGTGGTCATTTGCTATAGGTCTGCAAGAGGGTTTGGAACATGGCGTCTATGGTACTCATGAGCCTTGCCGAGGCCTGATACGCCCGTTCGAATTGGAGCATGTTCGTCATCTCCTCATCGATGTTCACGCCGGTTTCCTTCGACAGACTGTCGGAAGCCCGCTGCTGGAGGGTCGTGTTGTAATCGGCCGCGGTCGACGCGGACTTTCGTTGTGCCTGCAGCCAACCCGCCGATGCGCTCGTGAAATCATTCAGCGTCGCGGAGCCCGTCAGACCGGCCGCCGAATCGAAGTTCATGGAGGTCTGCATGCCGTCGATCAGCGACTGCAGGCGGTCGGCATATCCGGTCGCGTTCGTCGTGTTGTAGACGTACGACGTGCCGTTCATGCCGCCGTCGCGCAGGGTGAGCGCGCTGCCGCCTTGGGTCGGGTCGGCGGCCGCGTTGAGCGTAATGGTGCCGGCGATGCCCGTGCTGACGGTCCCGTCCGTCGGCATCGCGGGCGCGCCGTCATAGGTGAAGAGGCCCGGCATCGTGGTCAGCACGTTGCTGCCGCTCGGGTCCTTCTCGGCAAATTGCGAGATGAGCGCGCGGGCCATCTCGTCGAGCTGGTTCTGGTAGGTCGGGCCGAGGCTGTCGCGGATCTGGGCGTAGCCGATGAGCTTGCCCGTCTGCGACTGCATCGAGCTCTTGCCGCCGGTGATGGGCACGCCGTCGACGTAGACGTCGTTGCCGGACGTGGTGGCGCCGAGCGCCGCCGTGGCCTTGAAGCTCACCGTGCGCGGCACGCCGTTGAACAGCGTCACGCCCTGCTCGGTGTAGATCGACATCGAGTTGTTGCTGTCGGTGACAGTGCGGATGCCAATTTCCTGCGAGAGCTGCTGGACGATGTTGTCCCGCTGATCGAGACTGTCGGTCACGTCCTTGCCCATGCCGGTGCCGGACACGATCTCGTCGTTCAGCTTCTGGAACTGGTCGAGCAGGCTGTTGATGTTCTTGACCGAGTCCGCCATGCCGCGGTCGGCGAGGGAGCGCTGGTTCTGCACGGATTGGGTGGCGTCGCGCAAGCCCTGGGCCATGTCTCGGGCCGCCGCCACCGCCGCGCTGGCGGCCGTTGAATCCTGCGGCGCCGTGGCAAAGGTCTGGAGGGCCGTGGTCAGCTTGCTGATGAGCTGGGAGGGCGAGCCTTCGAGCGAAGGATCGTTGACCGTGTAGTCGAACTGGTCGAGCGAGGCGGAGATCACCTTCTGCGCGGCCGCCGCGGACGTGGCGGTCGTGACCTTCTCGAGGAGCGCGGGGTTTGCGAGACGCGTTACGGAGGCGACCCGCGAGCCGCCGCTGTCGGTCGTCGTGACGTTGGCGGTCTTGCGGGTGGCGCCATCCTCGTTGGCGCGGGCGACATTGCGCGAGACGACAGCCAGCTGCTCCGAGGAGGTGGACAACCCGGATAGAGCAACACTGAGACTGCTCGTCAGCGACATTCAGAGTCCTATCCCGTCGCGCGCGGCATCTGGACTACCGCTTCAAGTTGATGAGGACGTCGATCAACTCGGAGCCTGTCTGGAAGACTTTCGAGTTGGCCGTGTAGTTGCGTTGCGACTCGATCATGGAGGTGAGCTCGGAGCCGAGATCCACGGTCGACTGCTCGAGGGCGCCCGAGACGAGGCTGCCGAAGCCGCCCTTGTTGGGGGTGCCGACGAGAATGTCGCCCGAGGTGGAACTGATCGAGTAGACGTTGCCGGTCGCGGGCGTGAGATTGTCCGGGCTCGGGACCTTGGCCAGCGGGATGTTGTAGGCCAAGACGCGCTCGCCATTCTTGAAGATCGCGTAGATCTCGCCGGTGTTGTCGATGTCAATGTGGTCAACTTCGCTCGGCGCGTTGCCGTTGGCCGTGGCGCTGAAGACCGTGTAGGACGAGGACAACTGCGTCGACTGGCTCAAGTCGATCGTCATGTTCGAACCGTTGGGCACCGCCACCGTCAATGACGTGGCGCTTCCGGACGAGAACTGGCCGTTGGCATCGAAGTTCAGGGTCTGGGTCGTCAGTGCCGGGCTCGAATAGGGGAAGCCGCCGCTGGTCGAATCCGCGTCCGCGCGATTGTAGACGGAGACTTCCCAGGTCCCGTCTGCCGACTTCGCGGAGTAGATGTCGAGCGTGACCTGGTTGCCGAGACTGTCGTAGACGACGAGCGACGACTTGCCGGTGTAGGTGGCCGTCGCCGAGTTGGTCGAGGGCAAGTCGGAGCCCGCGATGACGGTCGCCGTCGAGGGGAAGTTCACGTACATCTTGCCGGACGAGGTGGCGTTGGCCTGGAGCGACGCGAAGCCGCCGAAATTGACGGCGGTGAGGCCAGCGGTACCGTTGCTGACGCCGTTGTTGGAGCCGGTCCTGGCGTCGTAGCCCATCAGCTTGAAGCCGGCCGAATTGACGAGGTTGCCGGTTCCATCACGCTGGAAGGAGCCGGCGCGCGTCAGAAAGGTCTGGCCGTTGTTTCCTTCGACCACGAAGAAACCGTCGCCCTTGATGGCAAGGTCCGTCGCTGACGTCGTGTAGGAGAGAGAGCCCTGCTGGGAGACGTGCCGGCGCGTCTGGCTTTCGACGTTGCCCGAGGCGTAATCCTGCCCGCCGCCCTGCAGGACGAGCGTGGAGAACTGGATCTCGGAATCCTTGTAACCCGGCGTCGCAGAGTTCGCGACGTTATCCGAAATCGCACCGAGCCGGTTGGCCTGGGCGGCCATGCCGGACACGCTGGTGCGCATCATTCCGTAGAGACCCATGATACACCTTTGTGAGAAGCGGTTGTTTCACGAGCCATTTACGCAAACGCAGCTTGTGTGAAGCTTGAATTAACTTCGCGTTAATCACTGTAAATACTGAAGAATTCCGAGCCGCCATTCGCATCGCGAAGCAGAATACAAAAGCGCTGCACTTCGGAATTCGAAGCGCAGCGCCAAACTGGAGCCCCGGAACGCGATGTCCTCAGGTGTAGATCAGGCGATAGCCCAGGTAACGCTGGGAATCGATCGGGTCGTACCCTAAGCGATGGCGCAGGCGCTTGCGCAGCTTGCTGACGTGGCTCTCGACGACGTTCTCGTCGATATCCTCGCTGAAGAGGCCGTAGACGTAGTTGTAGATCTGCGTCTTCGTCACGCGGCAGCCGCGGTTGGCCACGAGATACTCGAGGATGCGGCGTTCGCGGCGCGGCAGCGGAAGCACTTCGCCCTTCACTTCCGGATCGCGGCCATCGGAGAAGATCTTGAGATCGCCGACGACGGTGGCATCGGCTGAAGTCTGCGTGCGGCCGCGGATGGCGCGGATGCGTGCCAGGATCTCGCGAACGTGGATCGGCTTGCGCACGACGTCGTCGACGCCGGCCGCAAAGAGATCGAGCGTCTCCTCGAGCGACTTGTTGTCGTTGAGGGCAATCACGGGCGCCTTGGAGCGCCCCCGGATCAGCTTCGGCAGGTTGTGCCGATCGCGCGCCTCGCCGAGCAGGAAAGCCTCGACGGCCTGCAGGTCGGGTTCGGAGACACCTCCGACCCAAGTATCGAAATCATGAGGAGACAGACCGGTTGCAGAAACACCCTCCCGGTCGAACCAAGCCGTGTATCCCTCTTTCACGGCTTCACGCTCGTCGACGATAACGATCATTGGATAACCCCCGAATCGCATTGATCGCTGTCCAGGATTCCGCGTAAGCGCGCACAGAATCTTCGTCAACGCGCGCGCCTATCCACATCAAACCGGCCGTGCACTGTGTGGCTCGGAAGACTCAATTTTGCCGAGTTGCGTATCGATCTCGGTTCATAATGATTTATAAAAAGTTAACGAATCGAGGGATTTGCTCGAAGCGTTAACGAATTGTAAACGAATTGGCGGGAATGCTTCACGCGCGGCGTTTCAGCCACGCTTGGCGTTCGAGCCCGCAAACAGCGCGCGAATGCGATCCAGCACGAGTTGCAGGAGCAGGGTGAAGGCGCCGAAGCTCTGCGACGGGGCGGCCTCTTCGCCCGCGAGCCTCGCATCGACGGTCTGCGCGAAGGCCTCGCCGACGCGGCGCACAAGATCGCGCACGATCGCGGCGCGGCCGATCTGGGCGAGCGGGCCCGCCAGCACGTAGGACAGCGCAACCTCGACGCGCGTTGCATCGGCACCATCCGCAAGCAGGCGATAATCGGCCTTGCCGCTGGCCTGCGACCCGGAGCGCTTGTCGCCGCCGCGGCCCTCGATCACCTGGCGGTACTCGGCGGGATGGGCTTCGACGGTTCCCAGCCCAGAGAAGCTCGCCTTGACGGGGCCGAGTGCGATTTCCATGCGACCGGGAAAGGTGCCATCGGGCCGCTGCGGTTCGAGCGACAGGCCGGGGATGCATGTGGCGACCGCGACGGGATCGGACATCAGGGCCCACACGGCCTCGCGCGGATGCGGCAGCGTGAAAGTCTGCATCAGGCGCGTTGCGCCATCCACCTCCTCGATGGCGCCGACCGTCACCGTGATCGGAGAACGCGAAGTTCTTTTGGTCTGCGCCGGCGCGGTCGCGACGGGCTTGCGGGCCTGCACAGGTGCCGCGGGTGCCACTTCGGCCACCTGACGGCTGGGGCCGGGCGCCGGTCCAAGCCAGGCGCGCGCGGACGGAGCGCGCGCTTCCTGCGCCGTCTCCTGCATCACCTGCTCGATGGCATTGACGATGCCGACGTAGCCGGTGCAGCGGCACAGGTTGCCGCTCATCTCGGTGCGGATGTCCTCTCGCGAGAGATCGGCCTTGCGCCGCACGAGGTCGCGGGCGGCGACCAGCATACCCGGCGTGCAGTAGCCGCACTGGAGCGCATGGTTGCGCGTGAAAGCGTCACGCAGCTTGCCCATCAGCGGATCTTCGTCGAAGCCCTCGATGGTGCGGATGCTGGCGCCGTCGCAGGTCACCGCGTAGGTGATGCACGAGCGGGAGATCTCGCCGTCGATCTCGACCGTGCAGGCGCCGCAGATGCCGTGCTCGCAGCCGATGTGCGTGCCTGTCAGGAACAACTGCTCGCGGAGGAAGTCGGCCAAGTGCTGGCGCGGGGAGACCTCGGCCTCGACCGGGCGGCCGTTCACGGTGACGCGGATGCTGGTCATTTGCCCATGGCCTCGGCGAGAGCGCGCTTCAGAATGACGGCGCGCAGGCGGCGCTCGTAGCTGTCACCGGTGCTGCCGGCGGCGTCGAGACGCGCTGGGATTTCCTCGGGCGCGAACGCGGCGCCGGCTTCGATGACGATCGGGGCGCCCGCCGTCGTACTGGCGACGAGACGGTAGATCGCGCGATCGGGGTCCAGCAGCGCAGCACCGATCGCATCGGCGAACTCGCCGTCCTTGCGGCAGAACTTGGCGTAGCCGAAGCGTGCGTTCGCGGAAAACTTCGGCAGGTGCACGGCCGACAGGATCTCGCCGGGTGCTAGATCGGTATCGAGGGCGCCACGCATGAAGCCGTGCAGGGGAACGCGACGCGTGTCGGTCGGGCCGCTGATGGAGATCTGCGCGCCAAGGGCCGTGAAGCAGGACAGCCAATCGGCGGCCGGGTCGGCATGGGCGAGGCTGCCGCCGACGGTGCCGCGCGTGCGCACGGCGCGATAGGCGATGCCGTGGGCCACACGAGCGAGGAAACCGCGCGTGGGATCGGGCACGAGCCCATCCTCGATCGCGGCGTGCGTCACCAGCGCGCCGAGGTTCACCCAGTCGGACGTCTCGGAGGTGGCGCACAGCTCGGGAATGCGCGTGATGTCGACGATTTCGGCGGGCTGCGCCAAACGCAGGTTCAGCATCGGCCCGAGCGTCTGGCCGCCCGCCATGATCTTGGCATCCGCATTTGCCGCGAGTGCCGCGACCGCGTCGGACAGGCTCGAAGCACGCCGATAGGCGAAAGCTGAAGGCTTCATGCCGCCTTGCCTCCCAGCGGCGCAGCAGCACTCGCGGCGTCGATCGCGGCCACGATGCGGCGTGGCGTGATGGGCGACATCGTGAGTTCGACGCCCATGTCCTTCAGGGCATCGTTGATCGCATTCGTGATGGCGGCCGGAGGCGCGATGGCGCCACCTTCACCCACGCCCTTCTGCCCCCAGCGCGTGTAGGGCGACGGCGTCTCGAGGTGGAGGATGCGCACATCGGGCATCTCGCCGGGGCCCGGCAGCATGTAGTCGGACAGCGTCGAGGCCTGCGGCTGGCCGTTGGCATCGAAGCCCATCTCCTCGTAGAGCGCGGTGCCGATGCCTTGGGCGCAGCCGCCGTAGACCTGGCCGTCGACGATCATCGGGTTGACCAGCACGCCGCCGTCCTCGACCACCACATAGTCGAGGATCTCGGTGGCGCCCGTGTCCGGATCGACCGCGACGACGGCCGCGTGGGCCGCGTAGCTGAACGTGCCGGTGTCGCGCTTGGCCTTATAACCCGCTGTTAGTTCGAGCCCGCCGGGATCGACATCCGGCGGCAGATCCTGCGGGCGGCGGTACCAGGTGCGGGCGATGTCGGTGACGGCCATGCGGCCCGAGGGGCCGACAACGAAGCCGTTCTCCAGGCGCACGTCCTCGCGCTTGGCCTGCATCAGCGCCGCACCGATCTTCAGGACACGTTCGGCCAGGGCATCGCACGCCGCGGCGACGGCGCCGCCCGACATGATCATAGAGCGGGAACCCCAGGTGCCCGTCGAATAGGGCGTCTCGCCCGTGTCGCCGTGCACGAGCTTGATGCGGTCGTGCGGGATGCCGAGGATCTCGTGGGCGACCTGGGAGAGCGTCGTCTCCATGCCCTGCCCGTGGCTGTGGGCGCCAATGCGCAATTCCAAGCCGCCATCGGGCGTGAAGCGGGCCTGCGACTGCTCGAAGCCGGGCACGAACGGGATACCCCAGGCCGCGTAGACGCTGGTGCCGTGGCCGGCCTGCTCGGCGTACATGGCGTAGCCGATGCCGATGCGTCGGCCGTCCTTCTCGCCCTGCTTCTGGCGGGCGCGGACGGCGTCATGCCCCACGGCCTCGATGGCCATGCGCAGGGCCTTGGGGTAGTCGCCGCTGTCGAAATGGCGCTTGGCGATATTGTCGAACGGCATCTGGTGCGGCTGCACCAGGCTCTTGAAGCGCAGGTCGTTCGGCTCGCAGCCGATCTTGCGCGCGAGCGCGTCGAGGGTCACTTCCAGCGCGAAACACACGCCCGTGCGGGCCACGCCGCGATACGGCAGGATCGGCGGCTTGTTGGTCGCCACCGAATAGACCTTGCAGCGGTAGTGCGGGAAATCATAGAGGCCGGGCAGGATCGAGCCGACCTGGCCAGCTTCGAGACAGGCGGAAAACGGATAGGCCGAGTAGGCGCCGGAATCCACCGTCGCCTCGCAATCGAGCGCCAGCAGGCGGCCGTTCGCGTCGGCATAGGCCGTCAGGACGTAATGGTGTTCGCGGCAATTGGCGTTGGCGGTCAGGTTCTCGCGCCGGTCTTCGAGCCAGCGCAGCGGGCGGCCGAGCTTGCGCGTGGCGAAACCGAGCGCCACTTCCTCGGGGAGCAAAATGCCCTTGTAGCCGAAGCCGCCGCCGACGTCGGGAGACACGACGCGCACCTGCTCCTCGGCGAGACCGAGGCACTCGGCCAACCCCGTGCGCACGATGTGCGGTTGCTGGCTGGACGTGGTGAGCACCAGTTGGCCCTTGCGCGAATTCCATTCGGCGATGACGCCGCGGCCTTCCATCGGGCTCATCACCTGGCGTGCGGTGACGAGTTCCTTTGTCACCGAGTAGGCGGCCTTGGCTTTCGCGGCTTCGAAGTCCACGTCGACGAACGTGGTGAGATAGAGATTGTCGCCCCAATGCTCGTGCACCAGCGCGCTTTCGGGCCGGCGGGCGGCGCGCATGTCGACGACGGCCGGCAGGGGCTCGAAATCGACCTCGATTTCGGCGGCCATGTCCTCGGCCTCGGCGCGGGTCGGGGCGGCGCACAAGGCGATGAGTTCGCCCACGTAGCGCACCTTGCCGGTCGCCAGTGCCGGCTGCACGGACGACTTGAAGCCCGGGAGCGACGTATCGGCGCGAATGGCCTTCACACCTTCAAGGTCGTCGGCGATCACGACGTGCGCGCGGATCGCGTCGGGGATGCGGATGGCCTTGATGCGGGCATGCGCGACGGGGCTGCGCAGGAAAGCCACCTCCAGCATGCCGGCGACCTTGATGTCACCCACGTACTGGCCGCGGCCGCGCATGTAGCGATCGTCTTCCTTGCGCGGCATCGATGCGCCGATGCCTTGCCCGGATGCTCCCCCCGCAGGCCGTCCAGGTGCCCCCATCAACGGGCCTCCGCCATGAGTTCGATGTTGAGGCGCACGCAGTCGCCCGGATACGTGATCTCGCCGACGTAGATGATCGTGCCGTCCGCGCCCGCGACAACGCAGCGGGCTTCGGCCGTCGGCGCATTGAGCGGGATCTCGAGATGACGGGCCGTCTCGACGTCGGCGGCGCCGATGGCGAGCGTCTGGTGGGCACGCGAGATGGTCAGGCCGGGGAGGTCCGCCAGCACCGCGAGAGCGACGCGCGACGCAAAGGCCTCGGGCGCCTTGTCGTAGACGTCCTTGGCGATGTGGACGCGGGCAAACGCATAGGGCTTGCCGTCGCGCTTCTGGATGGAGCGCAGGAACACATAGCGACCCGCCGGCGTGCCATCGCCATCCTCGATGCGGGGCGCGGGCTCGGGCCCCGGCGGCAGCGGAAACGGCACGTTGTCCCGGATCGGATCGATGAGGCTCTGCCAGTCGGTGGCGAGCTGCAGCCAACGGTCGACGCCCGGCGCCTTGGTGACGAAGGTGCCGCGGCCCTGAAACGACTTCACCAGCCCTTCGCTGGCCAAAAGATCGATGGCCTGGCGCACGGTGACGCGCGCCACGTCGAACTCCTTCTCCAGCTCTTCGAGCGTGGCGATGCGTGCGCCCACGGGCCAGAAGCCGTCGGAAATGCGACGGCGCAGGACGGAGGCCACCTGCAGATAGCGCGGTACGCGGCTGCCGGCGTCAGTGCGCAGCTCATTGCTGCGGGATCGGTTTGCCATGGGTTTCATCATCGTTTCCTGCAAATCCGAGTTCCCTGCCGTAAGGGCACCCCGGGGTCAAGCGCTATGCAGGACCGGCGGCAGGGCTGCGTCTCGATTTTGCGTTGCGATGTCATTCGCGGGCGTCCACCCAGCCGCTCAACAAATTGGAACCGTAGAGCTTTTCGAGATTGATCGAGACGGTGGGCGGGACCGGCACCAGCCGCTCGCGGAGGGACGCGATCATGCGCGCCTGCTCGCGGCGAATGCCCTGGGCTTCACCGACGGACACCTTTTCGAACCGGACCTGGGCGCCGGGCCGCAGGCGCCCGAGCGGTGCCAGGTCCGCCGAGATCACGGTGGCGATCTTGGGGTAGCCGCCCGTGGTTTGGCGGTCGGCGAGGAGCACGATCGGCATGCCGTTGCCGGGGACCTGGATCGTCCCGGGCGCGATGCCGTCGGAAACGATGTCGAAGCCGTCGGCGTGCTCGAGCTTGGGGCCGTCGAGGCGCATGCCCATGCGGTCGGAAGACTGGGTGACGGTGTACGTCGCCGTCAGAAGCGTTTCGATGCCGCGCGCGGTGAAGTAGTCGTCCTGGGGGCCCAGCACGACGCGGAAGCGCTCGGGAGGCGAGAGATCGAGCGATGGCAAACTGGCTTCTTCGCGCTCGGGCGCGTCAGCGGTGGCCAAGGGAAGCCGGTCCTGCGCCCGAAGCTGGCGACCCTCGAAGCCGCCGATGGTCGCGCGCGTCAAAGTCGACCGGCTGCCGAGCATGAGCGGTACGTCGATGCCACCCTCGACGGCGAGGTAGCCCACGGCACTGCCGGTCAGGGCGCCGATGCGCAGCGTTTCGCCTTGCATCAGCCGCGCGCTTTGCAGCCGTGGCAGGCGGCGGGGCGTGCCGTCCGGAGACAGGATGTCGATTGCCGTTTCGGGGCCGGCATAGGCAATCCGGACGCTCGTCGCTTCGACCACCAGGGAGGGGCCTTGGTAGGCGATTTCCAGGGCGGCCGCGGACGGCGGATTGCCGACAATCGCATTGGCGGCCGCGAAGCTCACGATGTCCATGGCGCCGGACACGGGGACGCCGAGCGACTGGTAGCCCGTGCGGCCGAGGTCCTGGACCGTCGTCAGAAGGCCGGGGGCAAGGACGCGGAGCGCCGGCTTCATGGGCGTCCCCCGGTGTCGGGCTCGGGCACCCACTCGCCGCTGTCCGCACGCGCAAGCAGCGATTGATAATCGTCGAGCGAAACCGGCTCGAACACCACCTTGTCGCCAGCGGCGAGAAGGCCCGCGTTCTCACGCCGGGGGTCCCACAGGGGGGCGGGCGTCCGGGACAAAACGTGCCAGCCGCCCGGGCTCTCGAGCGAATAGACGCACGACATGCGCATGGCGATGGCGAGAGACCCCTTCGGCACGCGCACGCGCGGGTTCTGGCGACGCGGAAGCTCCAGCGCCGCGGGCAGGTCGCCCATGTAGGGAAAGCCCGGCAAGAAGCCCAACATGTAGATGTGATAAGTCGTCGAGCTGTGGACCTTGATCACTTCATCCACCGACAGCTTCGTCCGCTCGGCCACTTCCAGGAGATCGAGGCCGATGCTGGGGTCGTAGCAGGCCGGCAGGCGCCAATGGCAGCCCGCCTGCTCGGCGGCTGTCAGGCCTTCCAGAAGCGGGGCGATGCGGGCTTTGAGCTCGGGCTGCGACAGGCGCAGCGGATCGTAGTGCACCATCAGCGAGCGGAACGTGGGCAGCGTCTCGACCACGCCCGGGATCGCGGCCGCCTTCACCCGATCGGCCAGCGCCAGCACCAGGGCACTCGCGTGCCGGTCGATATCGCGACCGAACTCGACCACCAGGGCCGTATCCCCAGCATCGAGAAAGCAGGCAGTGGCCGCAGCCCCATCGGGTACGCTAGCGTCGACAGACTTCATCCGGCGTGCCGCCGTGGGATCGCGTTGTGTTTCACGCAGGCGAGGATCACTGCAAAAGCTCTTGCCACCGGAGTGCGAGGTTGTTCTATAGATAGAACTAGTTTGGACTGGAAGCACCCACCTAGCAAAGCGGGATTTTGTGCATGGCGACGAAAGTGAACCTCAATGCCGACATCGCCGAGGGCTGGGGTGCCTACGATATCGGCAACGATACCGAACTCATGCGCATCATCAAGTCAGCGAGCGTCGCCTGCGGCTTCCACGCGGGTGATGCCAACACCATGCATCGGCTGTGCATGATGGCGAAGGACCTCGGGGTCAGCGTCGGGGCGCACCCGGGCTTCAACGACCTGTGGGGCTTCGGCCGGCGCCGCATCCAGATGAAGGCGCAGGACCTCGAATACATGATGGCCTACCAGATCGGCGCGCTGCAGGCGATCGCCTCCTACGCCGGACTGAAGGTGACGCACCTCAAGGCGCACGGCGCGCTCAACAACATGGCGGCCGAGGACGAGGGCTACGCGATGGCGATCGGCCGCGCGATCAAGACCGTCGACAAGGACATCATCTACGTCGCGCTGTTCGGCTCGGAAATGGAGAAGGCCGCCAAGAAGCTCGGCCTGCGCATGGCGCTGGAGGGCTTTCCGGACCGGCGCTACGACGACAACGGCAACCTCGCCTCACGCACGATCCCCAACACGGTGATCAAGGATGCCAAGGAAGCCGGTGATGCGGCGCTGCGCATGGTGCGCGACGGCGAGATCGTGGCGATGTCGGGCAAGGTCCTGAAGGTCAAGATCGATACGCTGTGCGTGCATGGCGATGAAGCCACGGGCGTCGCCGTCGCGCGTTCCATCCGCCAGGCGCTCGAAGCCGCCGGCATCGCGGTCGTGCCGCTGCCCGAGATGGGCCTGTGACAGCCGACGCGCGCGCAAAGGAGACAGCATTGGACGACGTACTGAAGGATCATGTGATCGCCGTCATCGGCGGCACGGGCGCACTGGGATCGGGGCTCGCCAAACGGCTTGCCGCCGCTGGCAAGACCGTGATCATCGGATCGCGCACCGCCGATAAGGCCCAGGGCATGGCGCAAGGGTTGGCCGTTCCGGCCGGTGCACCGGCCGTGCGCGGCATGACCAACGCGGATGCGGCAGCGGCGGCGACAGTTGCGATCGTGACGGTGCCCTGGGGCAGCCAGGCCGAGATCCTGGCCGAGATCGCGCCGCACGTCGCGGGCAAGCTCGTCATCGACTGCACCGTTCCGCTGGTGCCGCCGAAGGTGGCGCGCGTGCAGCTACCCGCCCAGCAGTCGGCGGCGATTGCCGCGCAAGAGCGGCTCGGCGCGGGCGTGCGGGTCGTCTCGGGCTTTCATAACGTCGCAGCGCACAAGCTTGCGACCGACGCCGACATCGATTGCGACGTGCTCGTTTTCGGCGACGAACCGAAGGATCGCGCCATCGCAGTTGCGATTGCGGAAGCCGCGAAGCTGCGCGGCATCCACGCCGGGCCCCTCGTCAACTCGGTGGCTGCGGAAGCATTGACCAGCATTCTGATCGGCATCAACCGCAACTACAAGGTCGACGGCGCGGGCCTGCGCATCACCGGCATCAAGGCCTAGCCGCTCGGCGCAACGCATCGACACTCCGGGGAGCGCCGTGAGCGCAGAGCCCATCAGCATCTGGCCGTTGGCGGGCTTTCCGGAGGTTGCGCCCGGCCACGATCTCGTGGCGCTGGCTGTGGATGCGGTTCGCGAAGGCGGCCTAGCGCCCCGTGACGGTGACATCCTGGTCTTCACGAGCAAGATCGTCGCGAAGGCGCAAGGGCGCTTCGTGGCGCTGGCGTCCTTCGAGCCGGGCGCGAAGGCGCGTGAACTCGCGGCGCTGACCGGCAAGGACCCGCGGCTCGTCGAGGCCATCTTGTCCGAGACGCGCGAAGTGGTCCGCACGAGCCCGCACGTGATTATCGTCGAGACGCACGGCGGGTTCATCCTTGCCAACGCGGGGATAGATCAATCCAACCTCGCCGCGCACGACCAGGGGCAGCGCGTGCTGTTGCTGCCGGAGGATCCCGACGGAATCGCTGCGCAATTCAAGGCGCGGCTCGATGAGCATTTCGGCTGCCATCTCGGCGTCGTCATCTCGGACAGCGTGGGGCGGCCCTGGCGTCTCGGCACGGTCGGCATCGCCATCGGTGCGGCGGGAATCGCGTCCCTCTGGGACCGTCGCGGCGAACCGGATCGGATGGGTCGCCGGCTGGAAGTCACGGAGGTCGCCTTCGCGGATGCCGTTGCCTCCGCCGCGGTGCTCGCCATGGGTGAGGGAGCCGAAGGGCGTCCCGCCGCGCTCCTGCGTGGGTTCAAGACCACGGCGGCCGCACGCCCGGCGGCGGCGCTGCTGAGGCCCAAGCACATGGATCTCTTCCGATGAGCGCGCGATACGTGGCGCTGTCGGGCGGTGTCGGAGGCGCCAAGCTGTGCCTCGGACTGTCGCATGTTCTCGGCGACCGGCTGAGTATCGTCGTGAACACGGGCGACGATTTCGAGCACCTCGGTCTGTTCGTCTCGCCCGACGTGGACACGACGCTCTACACGCTCTCCGGCCTCGTCAATCCCGAGACGGGCTGGGGGCGGCGCGACGAGACCTGGACATTCATGCGCGCGCTGGAAGGCCTGGGCGGGCCGCAATGGTTCAACCTCGGCGACGGCGACCTCGCGCTTCACGTCGAACGCACGCGGCGGCTCAAGGCCGGCGAGACGCTCACCGCCATCACTGGCGACGTCGCGCGCGCGTTGGGCGTGAAGCCGCGCGTCCTGCCGATGTCGGACGCGCCCATCGCGACCATCGTCGAAACGGACGAAGGCGTGCTCGGCTTCCAGCACTACTTCGTGCGGCGGCGCTGCGAACCGGTGGTCAAGCGTCTGCGCTTCGACGGCGCCGAGCGCGGGACGATCACGCCCGAGATCCGCGCCGCGCTGAACGATCCCGAGCTTCGCGGCATCATCGTGTGCCCCTCGAACCCTTGGCTCAGTATCGATCCGCTCCTCGCGGTGCCGGGTCTGCGCGAAGCGCTGGCCGCGGCGCCGGTGCCCAAGATCGCAGTGACGCCGATCATCGACGGCAAGGCGGTGAAGGGGCCGACGGCCAAGATCATGGGCGAACTGGGGATCACGCCGGACGCGGTTGCGGTCGCAGACCACTACGCCGGGCTCATCGATGGATTCGTCCTTGATGAACAGGACGCATCGCTTTCCGCCCGCATCGGCACGACCGTTGCGCTCGCGCAGACGCTGATGCGGACGCTCGACGACAAGATCGCACTCGCGCAGAGGTGCATCGGCTTCTGCGAAAAGCTGGCGGGGCGCGCATGACGGGGATCTGCGCCGTGGTGCCGGTGAAGCCGCTGCCCGAAGCGAAGGGACGATTGCGCGGAACTCTTTCGGCCGCCGCGCGCCGCCGGCTCGTGCTCACCATGCTTGCGGACGTCTTGCAGGCGCTCCGAGAGGTGCCGGAAATTTCTCGCGTCATCGTCGTGACGCCTGATGCGGATGTTGCCGCGCTTGCCCAGAAGCAGGGCGCGGCTATCCTCACGGAACCTTGCGCCAGCGGGCTCAACGAGGGCGTTGGCAAGGGGCTCGCGGCCGCCGAAGCCGCGGGCTTTGCCGCCGCGCTCGTGCTGCCGGCTGATCTCCCCTTCGCGACGGCAGAAGAGATCCGCAGGCTCGTGGAAAGGCCGGCCGCGCGGCAACTGTCGATGGTGCCGGCCACCGATGGCGACGGGACGAATGCGCTATTGATCGCTCCACCACTCGCCCTCGCCCCGGCGTTCGGTCCCGGCAGCTTTCTTGCGCATCTCGCGCGTGCGCTGACGCACAAGGTCGACGTGCGCGTGCTGCACCTCTCGGGCCTTGCGCACGATATCGACAGACCCGAAGATCTCGGCCGCCTCTACGGGCTCGACCGTTATGCCTTCCTGGGCAACCCAGCGCCGCCGAACGGCACGGAGATTTCCAGCCAGTGACCCTATCCCTCGAAGCCATCCTCGCGGCTGTCGAAACGGGCGCTTCGCTCACGGACGCGGACGCGCTGCGCCTCGCCGAGGTGACCGACACCCCGCGCCTTGCCAAGGCCGCCGGCGCCCTGGCGCGCGCGTACCACGGCACGCACGTGAGCTACTCGCGCAAGGTTTTCATTCCGCTGACGCGGCTTTGCCGGGACGTGTGCGCCTACTGCACCTTCGCGCGCGCCCCGTCGAAGAAAGAGCCGCATTACCTTTCTCCGGACGACGTCCACGCAATCGCGCGCGCGGGCGCCGCGGCCGGCTGCAAGGAGGCCCTCTTCACACTGGGCGATCAGCCGGAGGCCCGCTACGCTGTCGCGCGCGAAGCCTTGGCCAAGCTCGGCTATGCCTCGACGCTGGAGTATCTCGAAGCGATGGCGGCGCTCGTCCTCAAGGAGACGGGTCTTCTGCCGCATCTCAATCCCGGTGTGCTCGACGACGCGTGGCTCCGGCGGCTGAAGGCGGTCTCGGTCTCGCAGGGCATGATGCTGGAGACGATTTCAGAGCGTCTCTTCCAGAAGGGCGGCCCGCACTACGGCTCGCCGGACAAGGCGCCAGCCGTGCGTCTCGCGGTGCTCGAAGCGGCGGGACGGGCAAAAGTGCCGTTCACGACCGGGCTTCTCATCGGCATCGGCGAAACGCGGCGGGAGCGCATCGAAGCTTTGCTCGCGATCCGCGCCGCGCATCAGCGCTATGGCCATATCCAGGAAGTGATCATCCAGAACTTCCGGGCGAAGGACGGCACGCGCATGGCCGGCGCCGATGAGCCGGACCTCGACGATCATGTCTGGACGATCGCGGTGGCGCGCCTGCTGCTCGGCCGCATCACGATCCAGGCGCCGCCCAACCTGCAGCCGAGTGCGCTCGAAGCGCTCGTGCATGCGGGCATCAACGACTGGGGCGGCGTGTCACCCGTCACGCCCGACCACGTCAATCCGGAAGCGCCGTGGCCGCATCTTGAAACACTGCGGGAAGCGACCGCACGCGCTGGTGCGACGCTGATCGAACGCCTCGCCGTCTATCCGTCCTACATGCCGGCCATCACCGGTTATCGTGCCGACCTGCCTCTCTCGGAGCGGCGCAAGGCGCACCTCGGCTCGCCCTGGATCGATGGCAACCTGCTGACGCCGCTCCTGAGGCTCGCGGACGGGGCCGGTTACGCGCGCGAAGACGGCTGGACGCCGGGCGCACTGGCCGACCTGCCCAAGCCCTTCGTGGCCGCCATCGAGGACGGGGCACCCGAAGGCGCCGTCGCGCCAGGCGTGGCCGCCGCGCTGGACGCCGTCGCTGCCGGTCAGCGGTTGAGCGAAACCCAGATCGTCACACTGTTCGATGCGCGCGGCGCAGATTTCGCGACCGTGTGCAATGCCGCGAACGAACTGCGCCGGGCGCGCGTCGGCGAGGTCGTCACCTACGTCGTCAACCGCAACATCAATTACACCAACATCTGCACCTATAGCTGCGCGTTCTGCGCCTTCTCGAAGGGCCGGCACAGCCTTGGGCATCGGGAGAAGCCCTACGATCTTGCGCTCGAAGAGATCGCGCAGCGCACGCGCGAAGCCTGGGAGCGCGGCGGCAGCGAGGTGTGCCTGCAGGGCGGCATCCGGCCGGGCTACACGGGTGACACTTATCTCTCCATCGCACGCACCGTGAAATCGGTCTCGCCTGCGATGCACGTGCATGCCTTCTCGCCGCTCGAGATCACGCACGGGGCCGAGACGCTCGGCCTGCCGCTGCGCGACTATCTCGCGCGGCTTAAGGATGCGGGGCTCTCCAGCCTGCCCGGCACGGCCGCCGAAATCCTCGACGACGAGGTGCGGGCCGTACTGTGTCCGGACAAGATCTCGACCGAGCAATGGTTCGCAGTGATGGAGGCCGCGCACGCCGTCGGGCTGAAGACGACCGCGACCATCATGTTCGGGCACGTCGACGGCTATCACCACTGGGCGCGGCACCTTCTGCGCCTCCGGCAGCAGCAGGAAAAGACGGGCGGGTTCACGGAACTGGTGCCGCTTGCCTTCGTGCCCATGGAAGCCCCCATCTATGTGAAGGGCCGGTCGCGGCGCGGGCCGACGTTCCGCGAGGCGATCCTGATGCACGCGATCGGGCGGCTGGTGCTCGATCCCGTGATCCCCAACATCCAGGCCTCGTGGGTGAAGATGGGGCCGGAGGGCGCCGCGCTGTGCCTCGACGCCGGGGCCAACGACATGGGCGGCGTGCTCATGGACGAATCCATCACGCGCGCGGCCGGGGCAGCGCACGGCCAGCAGTTGAGCGCTTCGCAGTTGCAGGATCTGATCCGGGCGCGGGGGAGGATCCCGCGGCAGCGGTCGACTGTCTATGGTTCACCGCCCGCAAGCTGTCCCCCGCCGCAGGACGCCCGGCCGCAAGCGGCGGAATAGGCGCTGTCCGCGCCCGGCCGCACCCGCACACGCCGTGCTCGTTATTTAGGCTACGAGAACCGTTGATCCCAGACCACGGACAGAACATACTAGTACTAAGAATAGAACAATAAGCCGATCGTCGGGGCGCCACGGAGGGTCCGTGTGCAGCGTCGCCCGGCGCCTGCGGCTCAGATGCGGAGACTTGATGAACCCTTTCGATTTCCCATCCGCGGTCGATGACAAGGCCACCCGGGCCCGTGCCGTCGAACGCGCCCGGGCCAACGGCGTGCGGCTGCCGACCTTTGCCGAGCTTGCCGAACCCTGGACCGTCAGTGCCGATGCGACGGGGGGCCTGGAAGCGGTCGACCCCGACGCGCCCGACGCGCGCAATCTCTACCGGGTAAACTGGTTCAACGACCTGTCCCGCGCGAAGCGGGCTGCGGTTCCGGTCCATATCGAGCTGCCATCCGCATTCACCGGCGTGCCCGCGCGGATTGTCGTCGCGCTGGGTGCGCTGTTCCCGATGATCCGCGCCCACAAGGTGCTCGCGGCGTACGCCTGCCTCGCGCCCCGGCTCGTCTCGGGCCGCTTCGATCCCGTCAAGCAGCGCGCGGTGTGGCCGTCGACCGGCAACTACTGCCGTGGCGGCGTCGCCATTTCACGCATCCTTGGCTGTCGTGGCGTCGCCGTGCTGCCGGCCGGCATGAGCCAGGAGCGCTTCGACTGGCTCGACAAGTGGGTGTCGAGCCCCGACGACATCGTGCGCACGCCCGGCACGGAATCGAACGTCAAGGAAATCTACGACGCCTGCGCCGACCTCGAACGCGATCCCGGCAACGCGATCCTCAACCAGTTCAGCGAGTTCGCGAACTATCTTGGCCACTGGCGCTGCACGGGGCCGGCGCTCGGCGCTGCGTTCGAGGCGGTCGCGGAGAAGAACCGCGGCGGACGGCTTGCGGGCTACGTCTCGGCCAGCGGCTCTGCCGGCACGCTCGCAGCAGGCGATTATCTCAAGGGCAAGTATGGCGCCAAGATCGCCGTCGTCGAAGCCGTCGAGTGTCCCACGCTGCTCATGAACGGATACGGCGAGCACAACATCCAGGGCATCGGCGACAAGCACGTGCCGCTGATCCACAACGTCATGAACACGGACGTGGTCATCGGCGTGAGCGACAAGGCGACGGACGGGCTCAACGCCGTGTTCAACACCGAGGTCGGCCGCCAATACCTCGCCGCCCGGCTCGGGATCGCGCCGCAGCTCGCCCAGATGCTGGGCTACATCGGCTTCTCCGGCATTGCCAACATACTCGGCGCCATCAAGATGGCGAAGAAGCTGCGCCTGACCGACAACGATTACGTCGTCACGGTCGCCACTGACGGGCACGAGCTCTATGCCAGCGAGCTGTCGCACTACCTGAAGCGGCGGCACAACCTCGGCGACATGACGCGCGAACTGGCCGCAGAGCTGACGGGCGAGCACCTGCTCGGCGCCGATACCGACTGGATGATCGAGGCCACGGGCTTCGACCGCGAGCGCATCTTCAACCTCGGCTATTTCACCTGGGTGGAGCAACAGGGCATCTCAGTCGCCGACTTCGACAGGCGCAAGCGGCAGGACTTCTGGACGGGCCTGCACGCGCTCGTGCCGCAGTGGGACGAGATGATCACGGCCTTCAACCGCGACAGTGGCATGGCCACGGCAGCCTGACGGAGGGACAACGCCACGATGACGCGGGACCTGGTGACACCTTATGCGAAGCTGCGGGCTGATACGGTCGCGCGTGATCGCGGCCTCAGAGAGAAAGTCACGACGCTCGAAGCCGCCGCCGACCTGATCAAGGACGGCGAACACGTGGCGCTCGGCGGCTGCCACATGTCGCGCACGCCGATCGCGATGCTGTGGGCGCTGATGCGGGCCAAGCGCAAGGATCTCGTCGTCTCGCGCTCCATCGCCTCGACCGAGAGCGACATGCTGCTCGCGGCCGGCACCACCAAGCACATCATCACGAGCTGGTTCAGCCAGGGGCTGATCTGGGGCGTGTCGAAGGTGATGCGGCACCACATGGAGCACAAGCTCGCGCGCTACGAGGAGTGGAGCCACATGTCGATGGGGCTGCGCTACCGCGCGGGCGCCATGGGCATCCCGTTCATCCCGTCGCGCTCGATGATGGGCTCGGATGTATCGAAGGAACTCGGCGCCGACTTCAAGACCATGACGTGCCCCTTCACGGGCGAAGAGGTCGTGGCGCTGCCTGCACTCAACCCGGACGTCGCGATCATCCACGTGCAGCGCTGCGACCCTTATGGCAACGCGCAGATCGACGGCCTGCAGTTCATGGACATCGACCTTGCGATGGCGGCCAAGCGGGTGATCCTGACGACCGAGCGCATCGTCTCCAACGATTTCATCCGCCGGACGCCGGACCAGACGCGCATTCCCTTCATCACGGTCGAGGCCGTGGTGGAAGTGCCCATGGGCTGCGCGCCGCACGAGTGCTACGGCGCCTACGAGCCGTTCTTCGACCACATGGACGAGTACGCGGACATCACCACGAAGGATCCGGTGAAGGGCATGCAGGACTATCTCGCCCGCTACGTCTACGGGCCGAAGACGTGGAGCGACATGCTGTCGGAATTGGGTATGGAAGCCGTGCTCGATGCCTGCCGCCGCGGACGGAGCGTCTACAATGACTAAGCACCAGCCGAAGGGCGCAACGTTCACGGCGTCGGAATTGCTCGCCATCAACGCGGCGCGGCTGATGACGGACGGGCAGACGGTGTTCGCCGGCATCGGCGTGCCGCTGCTTGCCGCGACGCTCGCGCAGCATCACGCCTGCCCGCACCTCACCATTCTGTTCGAGGGTGGCGTCATCGGGCCGAAGATCGTGCCGGGCGAGCTGCCGCCGTCCACCAACGAACAGCGCTGTACGCGTCGCGCGGCGATGGTGCTGCCCATCACAGACGTGCTGCTGCTCTTGCAGCGGGGCTATGTCGATCTCGGCTTCATGGGCGGCGCGCAGATCGATCGCTACGGCAATCTCAACTCGTCCTTCATCGGCGGGCCGGAGAACCCCAAGGTGCGCCTGCCCGGAACGGGCGGCGGCAACGACATCTCGTCGCTCACCAACATGATCGTCGCCATGAAGCACGAGAAGCGGCGCTTCGTGGAGAAGGTCGACTTCATCACCTCGCCCGGATGGATCAAGGGGCGCGACAGCCGGGCCAAGTCCGGGCTGCCCCAAGGCGGCATGTGGCGCGTCGTGACGGATCTCGCCGTCATGGGTTTCCACGAGGAGACGCGGGAGATGACGGTGCTCGCCATGCAGGCGGGCGTGACGCGCGAGAAGGTGCAGGAGAATACAGGCTTCGCACTGCGCTTCGCCGACAAGGTCGAGGTGGCGGAGCCACCGCGCAGGGAAGAACTCGAGACGCTGCATCATCTCGATCCCGACCGGCGCTTCACGGCGTAAACGAACCGCCTCTTCCCGCACGGACGGGCAGAGGGAGAAAGAACAAGCAAACACGCCGCGCAAGGCGCAGGCGAAGACAGGAGTGCCAAGATGGCCAAGAAGCAGACCGAGTTCGGCATCGCGATGCAGAACTTCACCAAGTTCCCCGAGATGCCCTCCGCGCAGGCGTTGATCGACTACGGCGTGCGGATGGAGGAACTCGGCTTCGAATCGCTGTGGGCCTGGGACCACATCCTGCTCGGCGTGGTGCCGAACTTCCCGATCCACGAGGCGCTGATCATCCTGACGGCCGTCGCCGCGCGCACGACCAAAATCAAGGTGGGCACGGGCATCCTCGTGATGCCGGTACGGAATCCCGTGATCCTCGCCAAGGAACTCGCCACTATCGACCACGTGTCCAACGGGCGGCTGCTCGTGGGCGCCGCTGTCGGTTGGTACAAGCGCGAGTTCGACAGCCTCGGCGTCGACTTCACGAAGCGCGGCAAGATCATGGAGCAGAGCCTCGAGATCATCAACCGGCTGTGGACGGAGCATCATGTCGACGGCGACTACCCGCCCTATACGCTGCGCGGCGCGACGCTTTATCCCAAACCCGTGCAGAAGCCGCGCCCGCCCATTCTCATCGGCGGCTACGTCGATGCCGTGCTGAAGCGCGCGGCGACCAAGGGCGACGGCTGGCTCACCTACTACTACACGGCCGAAAGCTTCGCGCGGACGTGGGCCAAGGTGCGCAATTTCGCTGAAGAAGCCGGCCGCAATCCCGACGAACTGATCTCGACCAACCAGTTGCCGATCTGCGTCGGTCCGCGGGCGAAGGTCGAGGGGCCCATGCGGGAATGGCTGCAGACGGAGTGGGACTACGCCTCGTGGTCTGAATCCACCATGGACAGCGCCATCATCGGCACGCCCGACGAATGCGTGGAGCAGCTCGAAAAGCACATCGAGACGGGCATCGACCGCATCATTTTTGTGCCCTACCGCTACGAAAATGAGCAGGTCGATGCGCTCGCCAAGGACATCATCCCCAAACTGAAGGCGCGGATGAAGTAAGGCGCCGCGTTTCCCGCAGCGCACTCTCTTTTTCTGCAGCGCGAGATGGTTGTCCTATCTTTGGCATAACACTTGCGAACTTTCGTCCGGGTCGAAGTAGGATACGGCAGCGCCAGGTTCGGCGCCGCGCGTCAGAAGGGAGAACGTCAATGCAATTGCGTCCCATTTCATTCGGCATCGCGGCGCTTGCCGCCGCCCTGTTCGGAGGACAGGCCTCCGCGCAGGATACGATCAAGATCGGCGTGACGCAGCCCCTGACCGGTGCCGTCGCAGCAGCGGGCAACTACGTCGTGCAGGGGGCCAAGGTCGCGGCCGAGCAGATCAACGCGGCGGGCGGCGTCCTCGGCAAGAAGGTCGAACTCCTGATCGAGGACAACAAGTCCAACCCGACGGAAGCCGTGGCCACCGTCGAGAAGCTGATCGTCAAGGACAAGGCGCCCGTGCTGATGGGCGCCTGGAGTTCGACGTTCACGCTCGCCGTGATGCCGAAGCTCGAGGAGTACAAGGTGCCGATGGTGGTGGAGACGTCCTCCTCCGGCAAGATCACCACGTCCGGCAATCCTTACATCTTCCGCATCAGCCCGACGTCGGAAATGGAGGCCAAGGCCTTCGGGAAGGTCGTGAAGAGCTACAACATCAAGAAGGCCGACTTCCTGTCGGTGAACAACGACTGGGGTCGCGGATCGGCGGATGAGTTCTCCAAGATGATGAAGGAGAACGGCATCGCGGTCGGCACCATCGAGTACATGGATCCCAAGGCGACGGACCTCTCCGCGCAGATCGCGAAGATCAAGTCGTCGGGCGGCGACACGCTGATCCTGACGACGAGCGTCGAGCAGATCACGCTCGTCCTAAAGCAGGCCAAGGACCAGCAGCTGCCCCACAAGATCATCTCGACGGGTGGGTCCGCCTCTCCCGACCAGCTGATCCAGCAGGCGGGCGAAGCCGCCAACGGCTCCTACCACCTCGTGTTCTTCGCGCCCTGGTTCCCCGACATGCTGACCTACCCGGAAGTCGGCAAGAAGTTCGCGGCCGACTGGGTGAAGATGGGCTTCAATCCGGCGGGCCTGACGGAAGGCTTCCGCGGCTATGACGGCATCCTGACCGTCGTCGCCGGCATCAAGGCCGCGGGCAAGGCCGATCCGGAAGCGATCCGCGAAGGACTTTGGAAGGTGAAGGCGCAGGGCCTCAACGGCGATATCACGTTCATCAAGCAGGGACCTGCCGGCAAGGAAAGCGGGCAGAACGTGCCGAACGTGTATGTGATCAAGATCGACGGCGGCAAGGTCACCAAGAGCTGATCGGTTCCGCAAGCTTCCCGCTCCGGCGCCTGCGCCGGAGCGGCCCTCCAACAAGAACGAGCGAAGCCCAACGCTCCGATCCGTCAGAGACCCTGAAGCATGAGTGAGCTTATCCAGCACGGGATCAACGCCCTGATCCTCGGCGGTACGTACGCGCTGCTCGGCATCGGCCTGACGCTGATCTTCGGCATCATGAAACTCGTCAACTTCACGCACGGCGAGCTCTACGCTTTCGGCGCGTATATGGCCTACATGGCCGTGATGGTGCTGGGCCTCAATTTCTATGCCTCCCTTGTCCTCGCAGTGATGCTCGGCGCCGTGCTCGGCGGCCTCATCGAGTTCGTCCTGCTGCGGCGGCTCAGGGGCGCCGATATCGACACGACGATGCTCGTCATGATCGGCGCTTGGATCGCGCTGCAGAATGCAGAGCAGCTGACCTGGACCGGCGTCGCGAAGTCGATCGACACGCCCTTTCCGGCGACGCCCCTCGTGCTCGGCCCCGTCTCGATCTCCTACAATCGCCTGTTCGTGTTCGTGGTGGCGC
The DNA here is from genome assembly GCA_003963125.1 of Hyphomicrobiales bacterium. Classification (GTDB taxonomy): domain Bacteria; phylum Pseudomonadota; class Alphaproteobacteria; order Rhizobiales; family Hyphomicrobiaceae; genus AWTP1-13. Next base: position 1,157 of record RXJK01000201.1, on the reverse strand, counting down.
TCGGCCTGATCGGGGCGACCTACGCGCTCATCAACCGGACGAAACTCGGCATGGCGATGCGCGCGACGTTCCAGGATCGTGATACGGCGGCCCTGATGGGCGTCAACATCGACACCATCTACACGGCGACCTTTGCGCTGGGCTCGGCGCTCGCCTCGGCGGCGGGCGCGCTCCTGGGCCCCGTCTTCGTGGTCTATCCGTCGATGGGTGATCTCGCGTCCCTCAAGGCCTTCGCCATCGTGGTCCTCGGCGGGCTCGGCAGCATCCCGGGCGCGACGATCGGCGGCTTCATCCTGGCGTTCGTCGAGGAACTGGGCGCGGGCTACATCTCCTCAGGCTATCGCGACGGCATGGGCTTCCTGCTCATCATGGCGATCCTGCTCATCAAGCCGACCGGGCTCTTTGCGCAGAAGGAGCGCATCGGGTGAACCACCTTACGCTCCTCAAGCTCGCCGGCCTCGCCGTTCTTTACACCGTGCCGCTCTGGATGACTGATCTGTACGTGCTGCACGTGCTGATCATGGCCGGCATCTGGATCATCGGCGCCATGAGCCTCAACCTGCTGCTCGGCTACACGGGGCAGCTCAGCCTCGGGCACATCGCCTTCTTCTGCATCGGCGCCTACGTGTCGAGCCTCGTGGCGCTCGGCTTCGAGGTGACGCTGATTGGCGACCTGAAGATCGGCATGGAAGCGAAGCCCGTCTGGTTCGCCATGCCCATGGGGATCCTGTTCGCCGCGCTGTGCGGCTGGGTGATCGGCAAGATCTCGTTCAAGGTGCGCGGGGCCTACTTCGTCATCGTGACGGTGAGCTTCGCCGAAGTCGTGCGGCTCGTGGCGCTGAACTGGATCGAGCTGACGCAAGGCCCGATGGCGCTCAACAACATTCCGGCGCTGAAGATCGAGATTCCCGGCCTTCTCGACCTGTCCTTCGTGCGCAAGCCTATGGGCTACGTGCTGGTGCTGACGGTCGCCATCGTCAGCTACGTGCTGATCCGCCGGCTGGTGCGCTCGCGCGCGGGCCGGGCGATGGTCGCCTTACGCGAGAACGAACCGCTCGCGCGCAGCGTCGGTGTCGACGTGACGCGGTACCTCGTGCTCGCCACGGTGATCTCCGCCGGGATGGCGGGCGCCGCAGGCACGCTCTATGCCCACTACG
>RXJK01000007.1:26418-34212 GCA_003963125.1 Hyphomicrobiales bacterium | reverse complement strand
AGAACATGGTGTGCGCGAACGAGACGATGCCCGTGTAGCCGAGCAGCAGGTCGTAGCTCGCCACCAGCACGATGAAGACGAGCACCTTGGCAGCCGTGTTGATCGCCTGCGCGCCTGGGAACACGAACGGCGCCGCGGCAAGCGCGGCGAGGATCAGGACCAGCAGCACCGTCAACACGCGACTGCGCGGATAGTCGTCGGACAGCAGCGCGCCGATCATGATGTTCTCCGGAGAACCGCACACCTTGTCATCCCGGCCGGAGCGCGCAGCGCGGAGAGCCGGGACCCAGGGGCCAAAGTTGTCGCCCGTTGCCCTGGGTCCCGGATCTGCGCTTGCGCGCAGTCCGGGATGACAGGTGAGATCATTGCGAGGGGCGGGAAGGGGATCGTCATGGGCCCTCAGCGTTTGGCGACGGGGTAGAGGCCCTGCGGCCGCCACATCAGGACGAGCACCATGAGGCCGATGTTGGAGGCGAGCGCCAGTTTCGGCGCGATGTAGCCCGTGTAATTGGCCATCTGCGCCACGAGGATCGCGCCGATGAAGCAGCCCGTCACCGAGCCCAAGCCGCCGATGATGATGACGATGAACACGAGCACGATGACTTCGCCGCCGATGCCGGCCGTCAGCGTCTCGCGGTAGAGGGCCCACAGCGTGCCGCCGAGACCCGCCAGCGCCGAGCCCGCGACGAAAACGGCGATGAACAGGCGGCGGATGCGGTAGCCGAGCGCTTCCACCATCTCCCCGTTCTCGACGCCGGCGCGGATGAGAAGTCCGAGCTTGGTGCGGTTGAGGACGAGTTCCATGGCCACGTACACCGCGAGCCCGATCGCCACCGCCAGCAGGCGAAACTTCTCGATGGCGACGTCGCCGATGACAATGCCGCCGCGCAGGGCGGTGGGCAGCGACATCGATTTCTGGTCGCCGCCCCAGATGACGTGGATCATCTGCTCGGCGACGATGAGCCCGCCCGTGGTGATCAGGATCTGCTTCAGATGCTGGCCGTAGACCGGCATGATGATCACGCGCTCGAAGAAATAGCCGAGCACGCCCGTGCCGATCATGGCGGCGAGGATCGCGAGGCCCAGCGCGGCGAGGTTGAGGGGCAGGCTGTCGGCCTGCATCCATCCTGCGAGCGGCCCGAGCACCGACAGCGCGAGATAGGCCCCGACCGCGATGAAGGCGCCGTGGCCGAAGTTGAGCACGTCCATCAGCCCGAACACGAGGGTGAGGCCGCTCGAGATGACGAAGATCATCATGCCCATGGCGAGCGCCGCGATGGTGAGTGTCACCCACGTCGTCGGGTTGCCGATCAGCGGCAGCGCCGCCAGCGCCAGCAGCGGCACCAGCAGCACCGGCATGTAGTCCGTCTTGGTCGCCGGGATGGGCTCCGGCGCGCTCGCCGCGGGTGCGGGGGCGGTGGTGTCAGCCATGGGCCACCTGTCGGATGTGATCCACCTGTCGGATGTGATGATGTGCAGTGCTGTTCGCTCCGCCCTCTCGTCCTGCCTTCCTGGCCGAGCGCAGCGAGAGCCGGGACCTTTCCCGGCAGTGGCTTCTCTCACCGGGGAAAGATCCCGGATAGCCGCGCTCGCGCGCGGCTTCCGGGAAGGCAGACAGGAAAGCGACTAGTGTACCGCTAGGCGAACGATCGCTCGCACCAGAGTGCGCCCGTGTCCCCTCTCCCCATGCAGCGCAGCGGCGTGGGGAGAGGGTTAGGGTGAGGGGCATGCGCTGGGTGCGCGGCGCGAGGAGTCCGTTGTGCCGGGATGAAGCAGGGTGCCCTGCGCAGCGGCGCATGCGTTGCTGCCCCTCACCCCGACCCTCTCCCCGCATGCGGGGAGAGGGGGAAGGGGGGGCGCCTCTCGCACGGGAGCCATTCGCACCGGCAAACACGGATGTCGCGCATATGGGGGAGCACGCGCCTCGCCGCATCACACGTCGGCTCCGTGGGCTTCGAGGGAGAGACCGAGGAGGCGTTCCTGCGTTGCCTTGTCGGCGGCGAGGCGGGCCATCTGGTCGCGATGCACGATGCGGCCGTCGTCCATCACCGCGACGGTGTCGCCCAGCGCCTCGGCGAAGCGGAAGTTCTGTTCCACGAGCAGGATCGTCGTGTTGTCCCGCTTCAACTCGGTGAAGGCGCGGATCATGTTGTCGATGATGGCGGGCGCGATGCCCTTGGTCGGCTCGTCGATGAGGATCAGGCGCCTGGGTTCGATCACGGCCCGCGCAATCGACAGCATCTGCTTCTGCCCGCCGGAGAGCACGCCCGCGGGGTGCGTCCAGAAGCGTTTCAAAGCCGGGAAGAAGCCGAAGATCCAGTCGAGCCGCGCGGCGTCGGGCGCGCCCTTGCGCGCGGCGAGGATCATGTTCTCCTGCACCGTGAGATCGGCGAACACACCCATGCTTTCCGGCACGTAGGCGATCCCGGACATGGAGATGTCGGGCGTCGCCATGCCGCCGATGTCGCGCCCGTCGAAGAGGACGCGACCCTGGCTCGGCTTCCACAGCCCCATGATCGTGCGCAGCGTTGTCGTCTTGCCGGCACCGTTGCGGCCGAGGAGGACGGTCAGCCCAGCGGCCGGCACCTCGAAGTCCACGCCCTGCAGGATGTGGTACTGCCCGATGTGCGTGTGCACGCCCTCGAGCTTGAGAAGCGGCTCAGCCATGCGACGCCTCCTTCGCGGCCGCCTTCGGCGCGACGCCGAGATAGGCTTCCTGCACGACCGCGGAGCTGATCACTGTGGCTGGCTCTCCATCGGCGACAAGCGTGCCGTTGTGCAGGACGATGATGCGGTCGGCGAGGCTCTTCACCACGTCCATCTTGTGCTCGACGAGGAGGATGGTCTTGTCCCCCTGTGCTTTCAGTCTCTTGATCATGTCGAGGATCACGGGCACGTCGTCGACGCTCATGCCGGCCGTCGGCTCGTCGAACATGAAGACGTGCGGTTCGAGCGCCATCATGATCGCCACTTCGAGCTTGCGCTTGTCGCCGTGGGGCAGGGCCACGGCCAGCGTATCCCGCTTGTCGGCGAGATTGGCGCTTTCGAGATACAACTCCGCCTTCTCAATCCAGTCACGGCGCGCGCTCCAGCGCTTGACGATGTTGGCAGCGCCCGTGCTGCGGCTCTGCACGGCGAGCCGCACGTTCTCGTGCACGGTGAGATTGGGAAACAGGTTCGTGAGCTGGAAGGCGCGTCCGATACCGGCTTGCGCGCGCTCCGCCGCACCGGCCTTGGTGATGTTGCGGCCTTCGAGAAGCACTTCGCCCGCGGTGGCCGGAAGCTGCCCGGAGATCAGGTTGAAGTAGGTGGTCTTGCCGGCGCCGTTCGGCCCGACGATGGCGGTGAGGGTGCCGGCAGTGAACGCGGCCGAGACGGCGTTGACGGCGACGTGCCCGCCGAAGCGGATGGTGAGCCCGCGCGTCTCCAGTGCTGGCGCCTGCATGCCTCCCCCCGAAATTCACCCTCAAAGCATGTGCGCGTGAGAGGCGTTCTTCGCCCTCTCCCCACGTGTGGGGAGAGGGTCGGGGTAAGGGGCAGCGGCACACTCGCAGCGTTGAATGTGCGTCTGCCCCTCACCCTAGCCCTCTCCCCGTAAGGACGGGGAGAGGGAATGGCTGCTGCCTCTCCCGGCCGGGAAGAGGCAAGTGCTCACTTGTTGCGGATCGGGAGTGGCATGTCCTTGGCGGGGATGGTGGCCACGAGCTCCAGGAGATCGTTGTCCTTCGCATCCTTCTTGATGCGCCAGTGGTACATGTCCTGCAGCGCCTGGTGATCCTCCTTGCGGAAGGTCATCGGCCCCTTCGGCGTGTCGAAGGTGAGGCCTTCCATCGCCGCGATCAGCTTCTCGGTGTCGGTCGAACCCGCCTTCTGCAGGGCCGCGACGACGGACGCCGCAGCCGCAAAGCCGCCGGCGACGAAGAAGTCCGGCGGCGCGTTGTAGCGCTTCTGGTACTCGGCCTTGAGCCAGTCGTTCTGCGCGTTCTTGGGGAAGTCGTAGTAGTAGTAGATGCCGCCCTCGGTGCCGGCGAAGGCCTTCCAGCCGTTCATCACGGGCAGGATGTTGCCGCCGGGCGCGAGTTCGATGCCGAAGCGATCGGGCTTCATGTCGACGAACTTCGCCATCGGATGCGGACCGGCCCAGATGAAGCCGATGATCTTCTTGCCGCCCTTGTCCTTGAGCGCGTTGAAGAGGCGCTCGGCGAAGGGCGCGAAGTCGGCCGTGTTGCCGGCGGCGTATTCCTCCGCGACGATCTTGGCGTTGGGGCGCAGCTGCGCGAGTGCCGTCTTGAACGCCGCCACGCCGTCACGGCCGAACGCCGTGTCGAGGCCGAGCATGCCGAAGGAGACGTCACCCGTTGCCGGCACCGCAGCCGCGGCCGCCAGCGCGTCCTGGAACGAGGAGCGGCCCGTGCGGAAGATGTAGCGGTTCCACTTGTCGCCGGTGATGCTGTCGGCGACTGCCGGCTCAACGATCAGCACCTTCTTGCGCTCTTCGGCGATGGGCAGCATGGCAAGCGCGACCGGCGAGCCCGTCGTACCGACAGCGATGTCGGCCTTGTCGTCGCCGTAGCATTCCTCCAGCAGGGCCTTGCCGCGATCGGGCTTGAGCTGGTCGTCCTTGACGATCACTTCGATCTTGTCGTCGCCGACCTTGTTCGTGCCCTTCGTGAGGAATTCGATCCCCATCATGAAGCCGTTCTCGGTCTGCTTGGCGTAGGCCTCGAGCGCGCCCGTCTTGCCGGCGATCAGGCAGACCTTGATGTCCTTGGCGAAGGCCGGCGCGGCACAGGCCAAAGCTGCCGCTGCCGCGAGCCCCGAGATGATCCCCGCACGCCGTACGGGACGTACACTCCGCATGTTTTTCCTCCCTGATCGCCGCTTGAGATGCGACGGCTAACCTGTTGCCGTTCCGGGCACTCTCGTCAAGGCCCGAGGCTGCGGGGAAGATGCGGTCGCCGGTGCGGAAGCGGCGGCGCGTGGCCGTCCGGCTGCGCTTTGCCTGTCACAGGCCTGTCGCGCCGGCAGCCGGGAAGGGAAAGCGCCTGACGCAGGTCAGTAGCGCACCATCTGGTCGAGCGGCTTGGCGTACTCCGCTTCGACGTCGACGGGCTTGCAGCCTTTGGCGACCAGTTGCCGGTTGTACGCGGCGATCTTGGCCTTCTCGCGCGCGGCCTCCGCTTCCGGGCTGTTGTCGGCGCTGCCGCCGAACAGCGGGGAAAGCGTGTTCTTGAAGCCGACCGACGTCGAGGAGACGGGTTCGCCCCGCGCCCGGTCCCTGAGCCGGGCGATGGTCACCACGATGCCGCCCGACAGCCGCGGGCAGTCGAACTCGCGCTCGGCGGCGGTGAGGATGTAGTGGCCCTGGGCGTCCATCTCGGCGCCGATGGCCTTCGGCTTGGGCGGGGCCACGCCGCCGATCATGGGATCGTAGCCCGGCATGGCGGCGCCGCATCCCGCGAGGAGAAGGGCAAGGAGGGGCGCAGCGCGCGCGATCATCGGCAGGGCCTTCGCATCCTCGACCAGTCGCCGGCTCGATCGGCGCCGGACGCGTCCCGCCGATCTTCAGCTAACTGCAGATCACGGCACGGTGATTCCAGTCAACAATACCCAATCAAACGTGGCGGAGCGAGGGCTTCTGGCGTAGGAGTGATCGCAGGTCCGAAATGATGGCCCGGAGGACACACCATGCCGCAGAAAATCGTCATGAGTTCCAAAGCGATGGTCGATGCGGCCAAGGCTGCGATCGAGGAAATCGCGCCGGCCGATGCCGTCAAGCTCGCCGGGCGTGACGACGTCGTTCTCGTCGACATCCGCGACCCCCGGGAATTGGAGCGGGACGGCAAGGTGCCGGGCGCCTTCCACTGCACGCGAGGCATGCTGGAATTCTGGATCGACCCGGAGAGCCCCTACTACAAGCCGATTTTCGCCGAGGACAAGAAGTTCGTGTTCTTCTGCGCCGGCGGCATGCGCTCGGCACTCGCCGCCAAGACCGCCCAGGACATGGGCCTGAAGCCCGTCGCCCACGTCATCGGCGGCTACAAGGCCTGGAAGGAGGCCGGCGGCCCCACCGAGGCCTACGCGCCCAAGAAGAGCGGCTGAACTCGAAGACAGGCCAGGAACAGCGGACGGGACGTATCGCACCTGGGTCCCGCGTCGGTGCTGCGCACCGTCCGGGACGACCCGGGGAGCGCGGGAGGACCACCGGCGCACGACCCTTCGCCGCGAGCTAAGCGGGGGAAGAGGCGCGCGTCTCCCTCTCCCCGCCTGCGGGGAGAGGGCCGGGGTGATGGGCAGCCACACATAGACGCCTTGCCGTGACGCGTTTGAGCTACCCTCTCCCCGTCGCTTCGGCAGAGCGACCCGGCCTTAGCGAATGGCCAGGGGCGGTCCGGGTCGGCCCATGGAAACGACGACGAAGCGTTCGGGGCGCAGCAGCTTCTGCGCGAGGGCTTTCACTTCCTCGAGCGTGACGCTCTTCATCTCGGCGACGTAGGTTTCGAGCAGGCCGGGCGGCACGTCGCGCAGCATGGCCCCGATCATCCGGCTGGCGAGCCCGTTCCCCGTCTCGGTCATGAACAGGTACTTGGCATCGACCGTGCTCTTGTAGCGATCGAGTTCTTCCGCCGTCGGCCCCGCCTCGGCCATGGCCCGCAACGTCGCGGTGACCTGTTCGAGCGCCTTCCCCGCGTTGTCCGGCGCCGCCCCGAAGCCCCCCGTGTACTCGTCGGCGACGGGATTGCCGCTGTAGCTCGCCGAGACATTGTAGACGAGCCCGCGCTTCTCGCGGACATCCTGGAACAGGCGGGACGTCATTCCGCCCGACAGCATGCTGTCGAGCGCCTCCGCCGTGATGCGCTCGCGCAACGTGAGTTTCGGCAGAACGGTGCCGAACATCACCAAGGTCTGGGGCTGGTCCTTGTCGAGGTGGATGACGCGCGCTTGCGTCGGCTGCATCGGCTCGATGTCGGGGACGGGCTGTCCTTCAGGCAGCCGCAGGGCGATGCGATCGATGAAGGCAGCCAGCGTCGCAGCGTCGATATCGCCGACGGCCGAGACCATCAGGTTCGCCCTCGTCAACAGAAGCCCTCGTGCCGCCTTGATGTCCTCGGCCGTGATGGCCTCGAGCGCCGCGAGCCGCGCCTGCGTGTTCGGCACCAGCCGATGGTTGCCGTAAAGCGCCGCCATGAACTCCTGCGAGAGCCGGTTTGTCGGACTGCGCAACACCGCCTCGTAGTTGCTGCGGAAGTGCGCCTTGCTGATGGCAAGAGCCGCCGCATCGAAGCGCGGCCGCGCGAAGGCGAGGTCCAGAAGTTCGAACGCCTTCTCGCGATGCTGCATGACCGTGGAGAAGGACACGTAGACGGCGTCGCTTCCGGAGCTGGCCGCGAGTTCGACGGCCATGCGGTCCCGCTGCTTGAGGAACGCCACGCTGTCCATGTCGCCGGCTCCCTCGTTGAAGGAGTAGGCCATCAGCGCGGCGACGCCCGGTTTCTCGCGCGGCTCCTGCATGTCGCCGCCCTTGAAGGCGAAGCGCAGCGTGAGTGTCGGCGTCTTGCTCTGCACGAGCCAGATCGGCACGCCGCCGGGGCTCTTGAGCGTCTGGATGGATTCGGCGCGTGCGGGCAGGCTCGTGCACAAGGCCAATACGCCAACCGCGGCGAAGACAAGCGAACGCAATGTCATGGGAGAGTTCTCCTGATCGAAATCGGGGACGTGTCAGGCCTGCGGTGCCAGCAGGGACGTGACGGCGTTCTCGGGGCGCATGTAGGTTTCCTGCACGCGGTAGAGGTC
>RXJK01000007.1:8197-26368 GCA_003963125.1 Hyphomicrobiales bacterium | reverse complement strand
ATGGCCGCGGAAGCCGGTGAAGGTCGCGAGCGAGGCGCCGCGCAGCAGCATGGTCCCCATGCCCTGCACCACGCTCTGGGCGGATTCGTCCGACCGCACGTCGCTGGCGATGTAGCGCGTCTTGGCATCGGCAAGCGTCGTGTCCGACGGCAGGTGCGACCGCAGGATCGCGGTCGTCTCGTCGAGGATCCGCACCGCGCGCGCCTCGCTGACGTCGGCCGTTGCCTGGAACCCGAACGTCAAATCGCACGCCGACAGGCCGATCGTGAAACCGCCGTAAACGTCGGTGGCCACGCGATCCTGCTGCACGAGGCGGCGATACGCGCCGTTGCGGTACCCAGTGCCGTTCGACAGCGCCGGCAGCATGAAGAGCGCGGCGAGGTCGCCGACGGGAATGTCGGCGAGGCCCGGAAGCCTGTAGGTCGTGCTCAGCATGCTCCGGGCGACCTCCGGCGACGCCTGCCGGAAGAACTTCTGCGCCGGCGCAGGCAGCGGCGCACGGCGGCGCGTGGGCAGGGCGGGGCTGGCGGCCACCTGTCCGTAGGTCTTCTCCGCGAGCGCCACGACGGCATCGGGATCGACGTCGCCGCCGACGACCAGCACGGCGTCGTTGGGCGCATAGTAGGTCCGATAGAACGCGATCAGCGTCTCGCGGCTCATGGCCCGCAGATCGGCTTCGGTGCCGAGAACGGAAACGCCCAGCCGGTGCCCGGGATACTGGATCTGGCGCAGCGCGTCCGAGAAGCGGCGATAGACGCTGGTCTGCGCGCCACGCATTTCCTCGAGGACCGCGCCGAGTTCGGTCGCGATGTCGCTCTCGGTGAGCTCGAGGTTGACCATGCGGTCCGCCTCAAGCCGCATGAGGTCGGGCAGATGCGCTTTTGGCAGCCGCTGCACGTAGCAGGTCGTGTCGAGATCGGTGAATGCGTTCTGGTATCCGCCGAAGCGGTCGACGAAGCGCGTGAAAGTTGCGCCGGGGTTGAGCGCGGTTCCCTTGAACATCAGGTGCTCGAAGAAGTGCGCGAGCCCCGTGCGCCCCATCTGCTCGTCGCCGGCGCCGACGCGGTACCACAGCGTGTGCGACACCAGCGGGATGCGGTTATCGCGATAGACGACGACGCGCAGGCCGTTCGACAGCGCCGTTTCGTAGTAGCGCGGATCGGGAATGGCGCGGGCGGGCCGCGCGAAAAGTGACGCGGCACCGAGCGCGATACCGCCCGACAGGAAACCACGCCGACTGAGTGACAGATCCATCCTCGGACCTCCATGACTTCGGAAGGAGAGGTCCTAGTGGAGGTCGCGCTGCGATGCTGTTCCGCGCGGAACCGGCGTCAGCCGTGAAGAGACATCACACGCCGAGCAGCGCGTGCAGTTTCTTCAGGACTTCGACCGCGTCGACGCCTGCGTAGACGAGCAGATCGACGCCCGCAGCCTTCAGTGCCGCATCGTCCTTGGGACGTCCCGCGAGAAGAACCGATTGCGCGCCGGCGGTCTTGAGCATGCTCGCTGCGGCCTCGCCGAGTTCGGCGTAGACGGCATCCGAGGAGCACAGGCAGGCGATGCGCGCGCCGCTCTCGGCGAACATGCGCCCGACGTCGGCCGTATTGCTGGTGCCCTCGCCGCCCACGCAGGCGATGCCGCCGGCCGCGAGAAAATTTCGCATCCACGTGCTGCGGGCGGAATGCGTCGCAAGATCACCGAGCGCCGCGAGGAAGATTTGCGGTGGCTGTCCGTTGCGCGCCGTGAACGCGTCGGCCTTGTCGCGCAGGTCTTCGAACGGTTGCCCGAGCCGTACCGGGACGAGCGTCGCAGTCACGTTGGCCGCTCCCTTGGTGACGGCGGGTGGTGCCGGCCACGGCGTGACGCTGACACCGTCGTTGCCGAGCCGCGGGAACGCCGACACGCCGGTCAGCTGCTCCTTGCCCGTCGCGATGCGGTGCGCGCGCTCCATCGCGGTCTTGCCGATCGCAGCCTGCACGCTGCCCGCTTCGAGCGCCGCACGCATGCCGCCGCGCGCTTCGATCTCCTGGAACAGCGCCCAGGCCGCCTTGGCGATGTCGTCGCTGAGCCGCTCGATGTAGAACGACCCGCCCGCCGGATCGGCGACTTTCGCCAGCGAGCTTTCTTCCTGCAGTACGAGGTGCGTGTTGCGCGCGATGCGCCGGGCGAAGGCGTCAGGCGCGCCCAGCGCCCACGTGAACGGCAGCACCGTGATGCTGGAGGCGCCGCCGAAGGCAGCGCCCGCCGTCGCGCTCGTCGTGCGCAGGATGTTCACCCACGGGTCGCGCCTGGCCAGCATGCGCGCCGATGTCGTGACGGCGAGAGGCACGGCTCGGCCCGCGGCTTCGGCTCCGCAAGCCTCCGCCACGCGCAGCACGAGGCGGCGCGCCGCGCGCAGCTTCGCGATCGTCGCGAAAAGATCGGCATCGGCGGCAAGACCGACGCTGATGCTGCCGAGCGCGTCGGCCGGTGCGATCCCCGCGCCCTCGCAGGCGCGCAGGTAGGCCACGAGCGTGGCAAGCGCAGCGGCGAGTTCCTGAGCCTCGCTCGCACCGGCTTCGTGATAGGGCCGGCCGTCGGCACAGAGCGCCGTGACGCCAGGCTGGTCTGCGACGGAGCGGACAAGCTCCACCGCCTGCTGCAGGGCGGTTTCCACGGGCGTGGAGAGGGTCCCCGTCATCGCGAGGGTGCCAAGGGGGTCGAAGCCGAAAGCTGCCTGGCGGGCGCTCTTGGTGATCCCGCTCGCATCCCAAAGCGCCATCAGAGCGCGTGCGGCATCGGGCGCAGCCTCCCGGGCATCGAGCACGATGCCGGCCGCATCGAGGATCACGCCCTTCAGCGCGGTCTCGAACGCGGCCTGCGTTGCAGGAAGCCCCACCTGACCGTTCGCCGCCACGCGCAGGAGGACCGAGGTGACCCCGCCTTCGAGATCCTCGAGGATCGCGGCGTTGGCCTGCGAAGGATCGGCGAAGACGTGGGGCTGGCAGATATCCCAGGCCGTGCCGGCGCCGCGCGCGTCGATGGCACGCGCCACGGCTGTGGGTCGGTCACCGCGCACGTAGAGCGGCTTGACGGAGACGCCGTCGGCGGTGCGGGACACGAGACGGCGCTGGAAATCGCCGCCCTTCAGCACCTTCTCGACGAGCCGCATCCAGTCCGCCTCGGTCGCGGCGGCGAATTCGGACGCGAGCGGCTCGGGAGCGGCTGCCGGTACTGCAGCCTCGGACGCGTTGGGGGACATGGGGGCCTCGCCGCTCTCAACGGATGACCCATGAGCCAATGCCAATCTTTTGGCAAAAGCTCAAGGGTTCCGCTGGGTGCGAGCCCCCCGACGAACGGACCAGGACGGTCCGTTCGCGCTGTCTCAGGTCGACTTGCCGCGGCCGTCGATGGACCAGGCGCCCGCGCCGTTGGCGACGAGCATCAGGAAACCGCCCGTGATCGCCACGTTCTTCATGAACTGGATGAACTGCATCTGGTACTGCGCGGCGTCGGCCACCCAGAAATTGTGGAACAGGATGCCGGCCAGGATCGTGAAGCCGGCCATCAGGAAGGCCACGATGCGGGTCTGGAACCCGAGCACGATCAGGAGACCGCCGCCGAGTTCCGTGGCGATCACGGCCCACACGAGCCAGCCGGGCAGGCCAGCCTTGGCCATGTAGGCCTGGGTGCCTTCCACGCGCATCATCTTGCCGTAGCCAGCGTGGACATAGATGGCCGCGAGCAGGATGCGACCGAGCAGCGACGCCGCTGCCGAGAGTGCCGAGTTCTGCATGACTTCCCCCATACGGAATGAACAGTTGACGCGGGCAATTAATACGACAGGCAAAGACCCCGCAAAGCAACTGCCCGTTACCGGCGCAAGCCCGCCAGGACGGGGTTACCCTCGCTTTCGAGCCTATGCAACTCGTCCCGCATCCAGGCTGCCGAAAGGGCCATCAGTTCGGAATGCCGGTGCCAATGCAGCGGCCCCATGTCGGGCGGGATCGGCGGCACCACCAGGAGGTCGTCCTCCCGCAACTGACGCTCGAACCCGTGTCGGTTTGCCATCATGGAGCGCATGAGCACGTTCGCCACGCCCGGCGCCGGGGGCAGGGAGCCCCGCGTGAAGGGGTTGATCAGCGTCTTGATGAGGGTCGGCCGGTCGGGCAGGGCCTCGTAGTCGACGTCGAACTTTTCCAGCGTGGGATGAGCGAAACTCACGACCACGTTGGGCCCGCTCTTCAGTTCGTGCATGACGCGGATCGGCACGTTGTCGAGGAGCGCGCCGTCGACGAGCATGTGCCCGTCCTCGGTATAGAACGGCGGCAGCAGCACCGGGATCGAACTCGAAGCGCGCACCGCGGCCCACACGCTGCCGGTCCGGTGCCGGTAGAGATCGTGGTTCGACAGATCCGTCGAGACACAGAAGTAGGGGATCCAGAGATCCTCGATGTTGGGGCCGCCGAAGTGCTTGGCGAGCTGCGCGTCGAAGTGCCGGTGATCGAGCAGCGAGTAGCGCGGGAAGGTGTAGCGCTTCATGGCGCCGTTGGTGACGAAGATGTCGTGCGTGGCGATATCGACGGCGTCGGGGTCCGAGCCCATGGCGAACGCAGCCGTCATCGCCCCGCCGCCCGAGGTCCCGCCCATGATGTCGAAGTGGATGCCGGCGTCGACCAGCGCCTTGTAGATGCCGATGTGCGCCGCGCAGAAGGCGCCGCCGCCGCACGCGACGAGCCCTATCGCCGTGCCGCTGATGAAGCGGTGCACGCGGGCGATGTCGTCCGCTTCCGTGCGCGCCACGTGATGATGCATGGCGATGGAGCGCCCGCGCAGCCAGCGTGCCGTATCGCTGATCTTGTCGCGCTTGGGGTGCAGGAGGACGAGGCGCACCGCCTCGGGCAGGAGGAGTTCGGCAACGCGCCGCTCGAGCGTGTTCGGTGTGGCATTCGCATGGTGCGGCGCCACCAGCAGCACGAGATCGGCCTGCCGGATGACCTTCTCCGACCAGGGCGTCAGCTCCTCGTCGGCGACGAACAGCACGTAGTCGTTGTCGTGCTCGAGCGCGTTGAGCGTGCTGGTTGCCGCGTCGCTGTCGAGCTGCTCGGGCGGCGGCGCGAGCCCGTTGCCCGGCCGCGCGCCGATCAGCGCGATGCGGCTCGTGCGACGGAAGGCGGCCGCAAGCCCTTCGATGAACCAGTCCGGCACCGTGCCGCTGCCGGCGCGAACGATGGCGATGGTGCGCGGACGCGGATCGGGCCGCGGCGTGCGTTCGAGGTTGGCGTCGGCAAGCCGCTGCGCGAGCGCCAGGGTCAGCATGCGCAGGATCGCCGGATGCTGATCCGAGAGCGCGTCGAATTGCGCCCGCGCGAGCTTCACGACGAGACTATCGCGGAGCGCCGTTACCGTCGCCGTGCGCGTGCCGCCCGTGATGAAGGCGATCTCGCCGACGGGCTGCCCGGGGCCCAGCTCCGCGAGTGGCTCGCTGCGCCCCGCGACCGTGACGGAGAAGCGTCCCGTCAGCACCACGAACAGCGCGTCCGCCGGATCGCCCTGCCGCACGAGTTCCTCGCCGCGCCGCAGCGACAGGGTGTCGAGTTCGGCGACGAGCCGCGCCCGGTCCTCGGGCCGGAGATGCGCAAACATCTCCACCCCGTCGAGGACGGTGGGTTCATGCGGCTCGATCACGTGGCGCTACTCCCCTTCGGACAGCATGCAGACTAATGGACGGGAGCGGATCGCGCGAAGGCCCGAGGATTTGACGTTAACGGCGCGCGTCAGAGGCGCGGCGCCGGGCGGCCGAGGGAAGCTGCAACGATTTCGAGGCCGCCGGCAAGCGCCTGGGCCCATGTCAGCGGACAAGCACCTGTGCGTCCGCGATTGGCCCCGCCGGGCTTGGCAAGGCTCGCGGGGATGTGCACGAACCCGAGCCGCCCGACGCCGTGCGCGCCTTGGGTCTGCAGCGAACGATACAGTACCGCGTTGCACAAATAGGCCCCCGCATCGCGGGAAGCGAAGGCCGCGATGCCGCGCGCCCGGAGCCGCGAGACGATGTGCGCGACGGGCAGCGTCGCCGGCAGAAAAATCTGCCCATCGGGCGCAAGATGCGGTCCGGCGGGCAGGGCGCCGGCAGCGTCAGGGCTCATCTGGCAGGCATTGCGCGCCCGCGTCTCGATCTCGAAACCTCGGGCGCGCGACGACACGCCGAAGTGGAGGACGAGATCCGGCGCGCCGTTGTCGCGGATAGCTTCTGCAACTCGGTCCGGCGCGGTCTGCCACTCGGTCGCCAGCAGCATGTGGTCACAGACGACGTCGGGGAACGCGCGGGGCATCGCCTCGGCCAGCATGGGCACGAGCCGCATCGTGGCGTTGACCGGCACGCCGGGAAAGGGGCCGAACCCCGTGATGAGCACCTGCGTCCGCGCCGCTGTCGAGGATCGCGCCATCCGGTCAGCCCTCGAGCCCCGCAAGCGCGGCGAGTTCTTCCACGGCATGCCCGGGCGCACGCACGCCGCGCCGCACTTCGTCCTCGATCGCTGGCAGCCGCGCGGCGACGGCGGGCTTCGTCATCAGGGCCGACCACAGCCGGTCGTGCAGCATCGTCTGCATCCAGGCGACGGCCTGCTCGCCGCGGCGCGTCCAGAAGCCGCCCGTGTCGAGCATGATGCGCCGGTGTTCGAGCACGCGGTCCCAAAGCTCGTGCAGACCCCGGTTGTCTTGTGCCGAGATGGTGATGACGGGGGGCGTCCACACCTGCGAGGGCTGCGCGATGATGGTCAGCGCGCCCTGGTACGTGGCCTGCGCCCGCTTCGCGCGCGCGATGTTGTCGCCGTCGGCCTTGTTGATGGCGATCATGTCAGCGATCTCGATGATGCCGCGCTTGATGCCCTGCAGGTCGTCGCCGCCGCCCGCGAGCAGCAGCACGAGGAAGAAATCGACCATCCCCGCGACGGTCACTTCGGACTGTCCGACGCCGACGGTCTCGACGATCACCACGTCGAAGCCGGCGGCCTCCACGAGCAGCATGGTCTCCCGCGTCTTGCGCGCGACGCCGCCGAGCGTGCCGGACGTGGGCGAGGGGCGGATGAAGGCCTGCCGGCTTTGCGCCAACTGCGTCATGCGCGTCTTGTCGCCGAGGATCGAGCCGCCCGAGCGCGTCGACGTCGGATCGACCGCGAGCACGGCCACCGCATGGCCCGCCTCGACGAGGTTGGCGCCGAGCTGGTCGATCGTCGTCGACTTGCCGACGCCCGGCACGCCGGTGATGCCGAGCCGGATGACGGGCGGCCTGTCCTTGGCCTGCGTCGCGTCGACGAGGCGCTGCAGCAGATCCTGCGCCTGCCGCGCATGCTCGGGCTTGACGCTTTCCACGAGCGTGATGGCGCGGGCCAGCATCGCCCGGTCGCCGGCCAGCACGCCCTGCACGTAGTCCTCGATCGATAGGGAGCGCCGGTCGGACGCCATCAGCCCTCGCTTGCTTCCGTTTGCCCCAGGATCCGGCGAACCGGGCGCCGGCACAAGGGGGCAGCGGCAGGGGACGTCATGGCGCCGCGCGCCGCCCATGCAGGGCCGAACCGACGAGTTCGGCAAGCCGCTCCCCGTCCGTACCGAGGAACTGGAGCGCGATGCCCAGCGCCCGGGAGGTCTCGGCAAGCGCGAGCAGGTCACCCCTGCCGCCCTTGAGCCGCACCAGGTCCTTCTCGGTCGTCACCAGCAGGGCCTTCTCGGTGTCCGCCAGGGCGAGCAGTTCGGCCGCTTCCGCCGTGCCGAGCGGATGGTGGTCCTTGAAGACGCGCTGCGCGCGCACGTCCGCGCCGAGGCTCTCGAGCAGGCGGAAGAAGCGCTCCGGATTGCCGATCCCGGCCCAGGCGATCACCGGCTGCCCTTTGAGCCATTCGGTGTCGCCGCGGGGCACGACGCTCGCTCGTAGCACGGGACCGGTGAAGCTGCGCCGCAGCCCTTCGGCGATGGCACCATCGCTGCCGACCGGTTCGTTGACGACGATGAGGTCGGCGAGTTCGAGTTGGAAGGCGAGCGGCGCCCGAAGCGGCCCCGCCGGGATGACCGCACCGTTGCCGAAGCCGCGACTGCCATCGACCACCGCGATGGTCAGGTCCTTCTCCAGCGCCGGGTTCTGCAACCCGTCGTCCATGACGATGACGGTCGCGGCATGCGGGCCTTCCGTAATGGCACGCGCGCCCGCCTGCCGGTCTCGCGCGACGACGGTGCGGGCATGCGCGGCCAGCAGCAGCGCTTCGTCGCCGACCTCGCGCGCGCGATCGTTGGCGGGATCGACCCAATAGGGACCCTTGTGCGTGCCGCCATAGCCGCGCGTCAGCGCGACAACGCTCTCACCGGCCGCCGCCAGTTGATCGCAGAGCGCGATGGCGAGCGGTGTCTTGCCCGTGCCGCCGGCCGTGAAATTGCCCACGCACAGGACGGGGATCGGGCAGCGAAAGGGCCGCCCCCGCTTCAGCCGCGCGACGGCAACGTGACCGTAGAGCCGGGCGATGGGGGAGAGCAGGCTCGCCAACGGATGCGGCGCCCGCGCGTACCACCAGGCCGGCTCGTCAAGGGGCACGGGCCAGTTCCTCCTGCGGCGGCAGGTAGGCCAGCAGAGCATCGAGCGTGCGCGGCAGCGCGCCCGCGATCGTGCCGAGCGCGTCGTTGGCGCGCCGGGCGACGGCCGCCTGCTCCTTCGGGTCTTTCAGCACCCGCAACGCGGCCGCGGCGATCTCTTCCGCCGAGTGCACCTTCTGCGCCGCCTGCTGCTGGATCAGCACCCGGTAGGCATCGGCGAAATTGCTGTAGTGCGGGCCCGTCATCACCATCACGCCCTGCCGGACGGCCTCGATGGGGTTCTGCCCGCCATGCTCGACGAGCGAGCCGCCGATGAAGGCGACGTTCGCGAGCTTGTAGAACATCCCGAGTTCGCCGATCGTATCGGCAACATAAGCCTGGCAGGATTTTTCGGGCGCCTGGCCCCGCGAGCGCTGGCCGACGGCGAAGCCGCGCTCGCGCAGCATCTGGGCGATCGTGTTGCCGCGATGGGGATGGCGCGGCGCGATGATCGTGCACAGATCCGGCACCTCGCGCGCCATCAGGTGATGCGCGTCCGCGACGATCTCCTCCTCGCCCTCATGCGTGCTGGCGGCGATGAACACGGGCCGGCCCGTCAGCGCGTGCTTGAGGCGCGCGTACTCGTTGAGATCAATCGGCGGCGGCGGCGTGTCGACCTTAAGGTTTCCCGAGGCGATCACGCGCGGGGCGCCCAGCAGCGTGAAGCGCCGCACCAGCATCTCATTCTGGGCCAAGATCAGCGCGAAGCGGCTGAACAGCGGACGTGCCAGCCCCTTGTTGCCGCGCCAGCGCCGGAACGAGCGATCCGTCATGCGCCCGTTGACGAGCGTGAGCGGGATGCTGCGCGCGCTGCTCTCGATGATGAGGTTCGGCCAGATCTCGCTTTCCGTGAACACCGCGAGATCCGGCTTCCAGTGGTCGAGGAACGGCCGCACGAACTGCGGCGCATCGAGCGGCACGTACTGGTGGATCGTGTTGGCCGGCAGCCGCTCCTTCGCGATCTTCGCCGACGTCACCGTGCCCGTGGTCAGCAGGAACGAGGCATCGGGCCGCGCCTTCGCCAGCGCCTCCATCAGCGGCAGCACGGCGAGCGTCTCGCCGACGCTGGCCGCATGCACCCAGACGAGGCGCCCCGCCGGACGGGGAAATGCCGCTTGGCCAAGCCGCTCGCCGCGGCGGGCGGGATCTTCCTTCTGGCGCCGCTCCCTCGCCTTGAGCAGCAACGGCACGGCCGGCGCGAGGAGGCGCGTGCCGGCCCGATAGAGCTTGAGGCGGAAGCCAGGCTTCACGTCGGCCGTCCCGGGTGTCGCACGCAGGGGATCGGCGCCAGCGCGCAGGTAGGCGTTACGGGTCGCGAGATTGAGGGAATCTTCCACCGCCTTGCGGCAGCGTTCGAGTTCTTCGGGCCCCGCGTCGGCCGGCACGTGCACCATCGGCCCCACGGCGAAGCCCAGCCCCGTGTAGGGCAGGTTGATCGTCATGCGGCTCCACGTGTTGAGCGCGATGTAGCGCGACGTGGCGATGGCGACCGGCATGATGGGGCGTTGCGACTGCTTGGCGATCATGACGATGCCGAGGCCCGCTTCGCGCGGCTTGCCGCCGGGGATGTCGGCCGTCATGGCAACGGTGCGACCCTCACGCAGTGCCTGCACGGCCGCGCGGTAGGCGTGACTGCCGCCCCGGTCTTTGGCGCGCCCCGCAGCCCCTGCACCGCGGATCAGCCGCATGTCGAAATGGCGCAGCGCAACGCTCAGGAACTCGGCGTCCGAGTGGCGCGCCACCATGATGTCGACGGGGATGAAGGAGGGCTTAATCAACGGCAGCAGCATGAACTGCCCGTGCCACATGCCGATGATCGCCGGCGTGTGGCGGTAGTGCTCCTCCATCAATTCCGTCATCTCGCGCGTCTGCCAGCACGTGCGGCGGCAGAACTCGATGTAGCGCGCGAGGGCGCGGCCGGCGACCCGGAAGAAAAGGTTGGGTGTCTCGGGCGGTGGGGTCGCCATGCGATGCGTTTTTTCGTACAACCTTGTGAGTGGGCCGGCCGCCCGTATAGCCGACTAGGACAACAGACGAGAAGCCCGACGCGCGCGCGGGAACGGCCAATCCGCATGTCCAGCCGCCACGGTGGAGCCTAGCCCATTGATCACGCGGACGTCTTGGACTGGCCCCGCCCCGCACGATGTGCGGCAATGCGTCAGTGCCCGCATCACGAGGCGGCCGAGGCCACGGACCGATCCGCATCAACCTCGATATCGACCAGGACCTGCGAGCGGCACAATCGAGCATAGGCGCCGTCCCGGGCGATCAGCTCCGCATGCGTACCTTGCTCGACGAGGCGGCCATCGTCCATGACGCAGATCACGTCGGCCCGCTGCACCGTCGACAGGCGATGGGCAATAACGATCGTGGTCCGGTTGCGCGTGAAGCGGGCGAGCGCCTGCTGCACGAGGCGCTCCGATTCGGTGTCGAGCGCACTCGTGGCTTCGTCCAGGAGCAGGATCGGGGCGTCCTTGAGGATGGCCCGGGCGATGGCGAGGCGCTGCTTCTGGCCGCCGGACAGGCGCTGCCCGCTCTCGCCGATCACCGTGTCGTAGCCCTTGGGCTGCGCCAGGATGAAATCGTGCGCCGCCGCAGCCTTGGCCGCCGCGAAGATCTCCTCGTCCGTAGCGCCGAGCCGGCCCAACGCGATGTTGTTGCGGATGGTGTCGTCGAACAGCGTCACGTCCTGGCTGACGATGGCGATGGAGGCCCTCAGGCTGTCGACCGTCACGTCCCGCACGTCCTGGCCGTCGATGAGGATGCGTCCGCCCGTGACGTCGTAGAGCCGCGGCACGAGATTGATGATGGTCGATTTGCCCGCGCCCGAGCGCCCCACCAGCGCTGCCGTCTTGCCCCCGGGGATGTTCAGGGTGAAGTCCCGCACCGCCGGCGCGCTGCCCGAGGCCGCATAGGCGAAGGAGACGTGGTCGAAGGCGATGGCGCCGGCCGTCGCCCTCAACGGGGCCGCGCCCGGCTTCGACACCACGGCGGGATCCTCGTCGAGAAGCTCGTAGATGCGCTCGGCAGCGGCGAGCCCTTCCTGCGTCGAAGTGGTGAGATTGCCTATCGAGCGGATCGGCTGGGCCGCTAGCAGCAAGGCCGTGATGAAGCCCATGAAATCGCCGGTGGTGCTGATCCCGGTAGAGATGCGCCAGAACGCGAAGGCAACGACGCCAGCGATCGCGAGACCAGCCAGCACTTCGAGCGCAGGGCCCATGCGGCTGCGCGCACGGATCGCTTTCATGCGCAACTCGAAGACCTGGTCGAAATGCCTGTTGAGGCGTCCGATCACGTAGGGTTCGAGGCGGAAGGCCTTGATGAGCCGGGTGCCCGCGAAGGTTTCCGTCAGCGTCGAGGTCATGCCGCCGAGTTCGATCTGCGTGCGCTTGGCGACGGCCTTGAGGCGCCGCCCGATGCTCGACACGGGGAAGGCGGCGAACGGGAAGATCAGGAACGCGATCAGCGTCAGCATCCAGTCGATGTAGAGCATCGAGATGAACAGCGCGACGACGGACAGGGTGTCCTTGATCGAGGCGATGATCGACGTCTGCACCGCGTTCTGGATGAAGCTCAGATCATTGGTCAGCCGCGACACGAGGTTGCCCGTGCTGTCGCGCGACAGGCGCGCGTAATCGGCGTCCATCAGGTGCGCGAAGGTCGCCTTCTGCATGTCCTTGATGAGACCGGCGACGAGGCGCGTCGAGGTGACGTTGTGGAAGTAGAGGAACGTGCCGCGCAGCGCCGTCACGGCCACGATCGCCATCAGGACGAGGGGCAGCACGCCCGGCTTGGCCGCCATCAGCGAGTCGAACGATCCTTTGATGATGAGCGGGTAGGCCCCCGTGGTCGCCGCAAGCCCTGAGGTGAAGGCGAGGGCGAGCAGCACGTCCTTCCAGCGCGGAAAAATCCAGTCTTTCAGGAACCGCGTGAGCGTGCCCTGCGCGCGCGGGTCGAGGCCCAGCGCCGGCTGGCCATTTGCCCGGTTCGTGCCGTCGCGCTGCAAGGGTTGATCCAAGGGAATTGCGCTTGTTCCTGTCTGCTGTCCGGGCCGAGGTGGCGGCGGCTGCTGCTTTACCAGCCGCGCCGCCCCATGGCCACCCCTGGCCGGAGGCCTATCGTCCGGCGAATCAAGACTTTGGTTCTTCGGGGTCGATGAGGCGGTGAAGATGCACGATGAAGTAGCGCATCTGGGCGTTGTCGACCGTCTTCTGCGCCGCTGCCTTCCAGGCCTTGTGGGCTTCCGCATAGTTCGGATACATACCCACCATGTCGAGCGCCTTGAGGTCGGCAAACTCCATATCTGTCAGTGACTTGAGCTCTCCCCCGAAAACCAGGTGGAGAAGCTGCTTGGGCGGGGTTCCCGGCGGCGAGTTCGGCATAGATGGGCTCCAGATGCGCGGATGACGACGGTCGCGGAGGCGATGCGCGGGCAAGGTCCGAAAAGATCCGCCCGCATGTGCGGAAAATTAACGATGCCGCTTAAGCGCACGAAAAGCTATTCCTGTCATAGTCACAGCGCTGGGCCTTCACTGGCTCCGGAGTCGACAGGTGGAAGATCGATGCGCTCGCAATCGGCGGAAAGCCGAGGCGGGTGCATTATCTTTTCGCGCTACTTGCAGGCCTTCGCGGAGGAGTTGCACTCGTAGAGCAACCCCTTGATTTCGCATTTGGTCTTGGCCGGGCCGATCTTCACCGCATCGCCGAGGCGGGCCTTGGCCGAGTTCTTCATGGCGGCTTCCGACATGAACGAGGCGAAGCTCTCGAGCGCTCCCGTGCCCCAGCCGCCCGCCTTGATGCATTGCGAGGCATTGGCCGAGAGAGGAAGTCCGAGCGCGACCGCGACCGTCAGCAGCTTCAGTGCCCACCTCATGGACGTCTTGCTCCCCTTGCTGCGATGCTGCGTATGCACACGCTTTTGAGACGCGTCGGCCCGCCCAGCAAGCCCGCATTGCCGGGGCGGTGCGAAATCCCCAGCAAACAGGGTTCGCTCGGCGCCGGTTGTGCCGTGCGCGTGGCGGCCTCGCACCAGCTCAGGCTGAGCAGAAGGGTCAGCCGCCGATGCCGAATTCCGCGAAGGGAATGAAGGCGACGAGATCGCCGACACGCACCTGGGGCACGTCTTCGGCGATGTCGATGAGCCCGTCCGCCGCCCTGAGCCCCGTGATCAGCGCCGACCCGTCGCGCGCGAACTTGTCGACCATCGGGCCCGCTGGGGTCTCGTGCAGGATGCCGCGCAGGAATTCGCGCCGGCCGAGCTTGCGGTTCGGAATCTCGAAGCGCGCCGGCAGCAGAAAGCGCCGCGGCTGGCCGCGCCAGGCTGCCCCGCCCATCCGTTTGAGCAGCGGGTGCACGTAGAGCAGGAAGCAGACGAAGCTCGACACCGGATTGCCGGGGAGCCCCACGAACGCGCACGAGCCGATCTGCCCGAACGACACCGGCCGGCCCGGCTTGATCGCGAGCTGCCAGAGATGGCGTTTGCCCAGCGCATCGAGCGCGGCGATCAGGTGATCCTCTTCCCCCTGGCTCGCGCCACCCGTCGTGATGATCACGTCGAAGCGAAGCGCAGCTTCGGCGAGACAGGCCTTCACCGCTTGGAGCTTGTCGGGGAGCACGCCGAGGTCATGGATCTCTGCTCCGCATGCCGTCACCAGGCTCGCGAGCATCGGCGCGTTGGCGTCGTAGATCTGGCCGGGGCGCAAGGGCTGGCCTGCGCGAACGACCTCATCGCCGCTCGACACAACGGCGACGCGCAGCCGCTTGAAGCACGTCACCTCGGCATGCCCCAGCGAGGCGAGCGCACCGAGATCTTGCGGCCGCAGCCGCGTACCTGCCGTGACCACGGTGGTCCCCGCAGCCACGTCCTCCCCCATCCGGCGAATGTTTGCCCCGCGCTTGAGACCGGCCGGGATGATGACACGCGCGCCGCCAGCATCCCGCTCGACGCGCACGTCCTCCTGCATGACGATGCAGTCCGTGCCCGACGGCACCACCGCGCCCGTGAAGATGCGCACGGCCGTGCCGGGCGCCGCGGCCCCCTCGAGGGGATGGCCCGCTGCCGCGCGTCCTACGAGGGGCAGTGCCGCCCCGTGGACAGCGTCGTAGCCGTCGAAGGCGAAAGCGTAGCCATCGACGGCAGCATTGTCGTGTGCGGGGACGGGCCGCGGGGCAATCGCGGGTTCAGCGAGAATGCGTCCGGCGGCCTGGGCCAACGGCACGCGCTCCGTCCCGACGACCGGATGCAGCCGCGCTTCGAGCAGCGCGAGCGCCTCCGCGTGCGTGAGCAGGCGGTCGCCGTGAGCGAAGCAGTCCTCGAGAAGCGTTCCTGTCATGCGCGCTATTTAGCCGACGCCCGGCCCCGCCGACAAACGGCTCTAGTGGTGCGTCGGCTCGAGCCAGGCCGCGAGTGTAGCGACGAGCAGCCCGGGATCGTTCGTGATGTGCGCATCGGCCGCCGCCACGACTTCGGCCGGCGCTTTAGGCCCATACACAACCCAAGGCGCCGGACATGCGGCAAGCGCCGCGACGAGGCCCACGCGGTCTATCGCGTTCACGTCCGCTGCGACCACGACCGCGGCAAGGGCAGGCGCGGCGAGATAGGGCAGCGTCTCGCGCGCATCCCCCAGGATCACCCGAGCACCGGCCGCGACGAGGTGCTGGCGCAGGCGAAAGGCGGCGAGCACGTCGTCACCGATCAGCAGCACCGACTGCCGGTCGAGGACGCCGCGGGCGCGCAACGGGTTCACGCGGGCTTCGCCTTCTGCACGTGATCGGGGAGATCGAAGCCGACGCCGACGAGGTGCCCGAACAGTGCCCCGAGCCGCGCCACGTCGGCGACCGGCAGTGGCGGCCGCAGGATGGAGGCGATGTTCTCCTTGAGATGCGCCCGGTTGCCCGTTCCGAACAGCACGACGTCCATGCCGGGCTCGTGCCGCGCGAAGCGATAGGCCGCATCCGTCAGGCTTTCGGCCCCGCCGGGATGGATCAGGAAGCCGAGCGGATCGGGATCTTCGGCCAGCGCCGCGGGCAACTTGCCCTCCATGCTCAGCTCCCGGATCGTCTGCTGCAGCAGGCCTGGCCGCGAGAAGATGTTGCGCACCGCGAACATGCACAGCGTGCCGACGCCACGCGCGAGGCACCGCGCCAGCATCGGTCGCGCATTCTGGTTCATCATGTGGAAGCCGAGCATGACGACCTCCCACACGGGATCTTCTACGGCGCGCGCCAGCATGGCGTGCTCGGGGTCCCGTGGGCTCGTCTCGGACACGGCGATGTGGCGCAGCTTGCCCTGCTGCTTGGCTTCGAGCAGCGCGGGGATGATCTCCGCCATCGCGTGGTCGTAGAGGGCAGGGGAGAGGCCATGCAGGTGGAAGATGTCGACGTGGTCCGTCTTGAGCCGGCCGAGCGAGCCTTCGAGGCTCTCGACCACCTTGGCGCCGGAGAACGGCCCCGTAGCGTCGGAGATATAGCTTTTCGTGGAAAGCACGACGCTGTCGCGGGGCCGGCTCGAGATGGCAGCGCCGACGATCTCCTCGGTCCCGTACGCCACCGCCGTATCGATCAGGTTGATGCCGAGATCGAGCGCCTCCCGCACCAGATCCGCCGACTGATCGAACGTCAGCGTACCGAGCCCGAGCCGGCTGTTTCCGCCGCAGCCGAGCCCTGCGACGCTGACCTTGAGGCCCGTGCGGCCGAGCATGGTATATTGCATCAAAGCCTCCGCCAGCGGGGCCAATCGGGATGGGAACGGGAGAGCAGTAGCCATGAACCTTGCCGCACGCAACACGGCCCGCGCCGACGCCACCCGCACGCCCGACAGCCGCGGCCTCGACTTCTACAACTCGGATCCCTCCCTCAAGGCGATGCTGGGGCTCTACATCGGGCAGGAGGAGCGCTTCCACCTCGAGCCGCACCTGCAGGAGTTGGGCCGCCTCGTCGGCGGACCGCTCGACGATCTCGCCCGCGAAGCCGACCGCGCCCCGCCGCGCCTCGAACTGCGCTTGCGCACGGGCGAAGAGACACAGACCGTCGTCAAGTCGCCCTACTACCGGGAGATGGAGAAGCTCGCCTTCGGCAAGTTCCAGCTCGCGGCCATGTCGCATCGGCCGGCGCTCGGCCACACCGAGCCGATGTCACCGGCTTCGAAATACGCGCTGACCTATCTCTTCGCGCAGTCCGAGTTCGGGTTGCTCTGCCCCGTCAACATGACCGACAGCCTGACGCGGACGCTGCGTCGTTTCGCTGGCCCACAGCTGCTCGCGCGCTACCTCGATGGGCTGACCGCGGAGGACGCCGACGAGCATCTGCAGGGCGCCATGTTCATGACCGAGCGCTTCGCCGGTTCCGATGTCGGCGCCACGGAAACCCGTGCCGTGAAGGAGGGCGATCATTGGCGGCTGACGGGCGACAAGTGGTTCTGCTCGAACGCGAGCACCGACTTGGCCCTCGTGCTCGCGCGCCCCGAAGGCGCGGCAGAAGGCACGCGTGGGCTCGGCCTCTTCCTCATGCCGCGCGTGCTGCCGAACGGCCAGCCCAACAGCTATCGCATCATCCGCCTGAAGGAGAAGCTCGGCACCCGCGCCATGGCCTCGGGCGAGATCCGCCTGGAAGGGGCCGTCGCCTGGCTCGTGGGCGATCTCAATCAGGGCTTCAAGCAGATGGCCGAGATGGTCAACCAGTCGCGGTTGTCCAACGGCATCCGCTCGACGGGCATGATGCGCCGCGCCGTGCACGAGGCCCTGACGGTGGCCCTGGAGCGTGTCGCCTTCGGCCGGCCGCTGATCGACCTGCCGCTGGTGCGGCGCCAGCTCATCAAGATGATCCTGCCCGCGGAGGCCGCCATCTCAGTCGCCTTCTTCACGGCCGATTGCCTGCGCCGTGCCGACGACGACGATCCCGAGGCGCAGGTCCTGCGCCGCGTGCTGACGCCGCTTATCAAGTTCCGCGCCTGTCGGGATGCCCGCAAGGTCGCCGGCGATGCCATGGAGATGCGCGGCGGATCGGGCTACATCGAGGAATGGATCGAGCCGCGCCTCCTGCGCGAGACGCATCTGGGTTCGATCTGGGAGGGCACCAGCAACATCATCGCGCTCGACGTCATCCGGGCCTCCAGCAAGGCCGGTGCGCATCGTGCGCTCGCGGCGCGGCTCACGCCGATGCTGGCCGTGGCGCCCGCCGACATCGCGCACGCCCTGCGCGAACGGCTCGATAAGACACTTGCGTTGATCGACCAGGCCGCGCGCGGGGAGCACGACGAACGGGCCGCCCGCGTCGCGGCCACGGCGCTCTACCACGTGACGGCGGCCTGTCTCTTCGTCGATGAGGCCCGCCGCCTGTCCGACCCGCGCCGCCTCGACCTCGCGCGCCTGCTCCTCGCCCACAAGCTCCTGCCCCGCGATCCGATCGCCGCGCCGAACCCGGACGAAGAGGCGGCCGCCGACCGCGTCATCGACGCCCTCGTCGCCGCTCGGACCTCCGTCGCGAGCTAAACAAGCACAGATCGCACCGAACCTTTCCCCTTGTGCCTTCCCTGCCGAGCGCAGCGGAGCCGGGATCTTTCCAAGACCACGGGTG
>RXJK01000007.1:0-8147 GCA_003963125.1 Hyphomicrobiales bacterium | reverse complement strand
CCCACTCTGCCTCTTGCTGTGGTGCTTGCGGAAAGTTGGATCCCGGTGACAAGCACCGGGATGACAGTTGCAGCGTGTTCGCGGTGGCGGGCGAACGGTCGTTCGAGGTGTGCGCGTGCGGTCTGCTCGTATTGTCATCCCGGCCGAAGCGCGTCAGCGCGGAGCGCCGGGACCCAGGGGCCAGGGATGCGCCCGGCGCCCTGGGTCCCGGATCGGTGCTGCGCACCGTCCGGGATGACACGTGTCAGCCGCGCGCGGCGCGGTAGCGGACGACGCCGTCGGAGCGGCCGGCTTCTTCGAGTTCGCCGCGGCGGAGCATGAAGTTCACGTGCGCGAGGATCTCGTAGAACGCAAAGCCGATCTGGTGCGGATCGAGCGGGCGCTTGAAGACGACGCCGATCAGCTCCGCCGTCGAGCAGGGCTTCTCGCGACACGCTGCGATCATCTCGGCGCAGCGCGCGTGATGATGCGCAATCAACTCTTCGATGCGCGCGTGCAGGCCGTAGAAGGGCAGCTGATGCCCCGGCAGGACGAGCACGTCGGCCGGCACCGTCTGCACCAGCGATTGCAGCGAGCGGATGTAGATGCCGAGCGGATCCCCCTTGGGGTCGACCGCGTGCACGCTCACGTTCGGCGTGATGTGGGCGAGCACCTGGTCGGAGGCGAGGAACAGCCCCGCCGCACGATCCAGCAGCATCACCTGCTCGAGGGAATGCCCGCCGCCTGTGAGAATTTCGAACGTACGCGACCCGATGCGCAGCGTGTCCCCCGCGATGAGGCGGCTGTAGGTCGGCGGCAAGCCCGACACGAGACGCAGATACTCGTGGCCCTTGGTGACGACGTTGTCGACGAGATCGGCGGCGAGCCCGTGCTCGGCGAAGAAGGCGCGGTAATGCGGCGCGTCCATCGATCCCGGCGACAGGTGCAGGATCGTCGCCTGCAGGTATTCCGTGGCGCTCATGTGGATCGGCACGCCCAGTTCCTTGCAGAGCCAGCCGACGGCGCCGACGTGGTCGGGATGAAAGTGCGTGACGACGATGCGGCTGATCGGGAACGGCTTGAGCGGGCCGGCGAGCAGCCCCGACCAGATCTCTTGCGTGCGCTTGTTGCCGAGCCCCGTATCGATCAGCACATAACCCGTGTCGTCACGCACGAGGTAAAGGTTCACGTGGTTGAGCGCGAAGGGCAGGGGAAGCCGGAACCAGAGGATCCCGGGTGCCACCTCGATCAGTTGATCTCCTTCGGGCGGGGTCGCGTGTGGAAAGCGCAGCGCAGCGCTGTCGTGAGCCTTGGTCGGCAACGGATGTCCTTTCCGGACGGCACCGGGCAGGCACCGCGTCTGAACTGTCATCCTGGCTTGCGCGCGCGCCGGCCCCTTTGTCAATGCAGGGGGCGGTGAGATCTGCGTCTGGCGCATAGACGTTCCAGTCCCCTACGCGTGGGGCTCGCCGGGTCGCCGCCTCGCGCAACATGTCGCATGCAGGGGCCGGATTTCGCCGGTATGAGTGCCGCCATGGCCAATCTCGCAACCGTCACGGATGTTCCGTCTCACCGGTCGCACTCCAGCGCTCCGGTCAGGCTCTGGCTGTTCGCGGTCGCGGCTCTCGTCATCGCCATGGTGACGGTGGGCGGCGCCACCCGCCTCACCGGCTCGGGCCTGTCCATCACGGAATGGAAACCGATCATGGGCGCCATCCCGCCCCTGACCGACGCCGACTGGCACGAGGCCTTCGAGAAGTACAAGCAGATCCCCCAGTACCACCAGGTCAACAAAGGGATGTCGCTCGAGGCGTTCAAGAGCATTTTCTGGTGGGAGTGGGGGCATCGCTTCCTGGCCCGCCTCGTGGGCTTCGCCTTCCTCGTACCGTTCCTGGTGTTTCTTGCGCTTGGCTATGTCCGGCGTGCTCTCGTCCCGCGCATGGTGGGGCTGTTCGCGCTGGGCGGTCTGCAGGGCGCCATCGGCTGGTACATGGTCGCCTCTGGTTTGTCGGAGCGCGTCTCCGTCTCGCAGTACCGGCTCGCCCTGCACTTGGGCCTCGCCTTCGTCATCCTCGGCGCGCTGATCTGGACGGCCCTGCAACTCGACGAGGAGCCGGAGACCCCGCCGGCGTCGGACCGCTTCCGCAGCGGCATCATCGTTCTTGCCCTGGCCTTCCTGCAGGTGGAACTCGGCGCGCTCGTCGCCGGCATGAAGGCCGGTCTCGCCTACAACACGTGGCCGCTCATGGACGGGCAGGTGGTGCCCAACGGGCTGTTCATTGCCGAGCCCTGGTACGCGAACCTTTTCGAAAACGCGATGACGGTGCAGTTCAATCACCGTGTCGTCGCCTATGTGCTGGCCGCCATCGCGGCTTGGCACATCGTCGGCGTGCTGCGCTCGGGCCCGGCGACAGCCACGATGCGCGCATCGGCCGTGGCACTCGGTGTCGCCATCCTCCTGCAGATCGCGCTCGGCATCTGGACGCTGCTCGCGCAGGTGCCCCTAAGCCTGGGCCTCGTGCACCAGTTCGGCGCGGCCATTCTCTTCTCGATCGCGGTCTGGCATGTTCACGCGCTGAAGTCCGCGCGCTGAAGGCACGTCCATGCCCACCGTACTGGTGTTCGATCTCGACGATACGCTCTACGCCGAGCGCGACTTCGCCATTTCGGGCTTCCGCGCCATCGAGCGCTGGGCCGATGCCGAACTCGGGGCCTCGCCGGGGCTCGCGGATGCGATGACCAAACTTCTCGATGACGGGCACCTCGGCAGCCTGTTCAAGCTTGTCCTGCAGGAACGCTATCCCGGGCACACCCCGGAGCAGTTCGATCGTGCGATCGCCATCTACCGCGAGCACGCACCCGATATTGCCCTGTTCGAGGATGCCCGCTGGGCGCTCGCGCACTACGCCGCGCAGGGGCCGCTGGGGCTCATCACCGACGGCACGCATGCCATGCAGCGCAGCAAGGTCGATACACTGTCGATCGCGCCATTCTTCCGCGAGATGGTGTTCACCGGTGCGCTGGGCGGCCGGGCCTTCCACAAGCCGCACCCCTTATCCTACGAGCGCATCGAGGCGGCGCTCGGCGGGCCGGACGCGCAGTTCGTCTACGTGGGCGATAATCCCTCCAAGGACTTCATCACCCCGAACACGCGCGGCTGGCGGAGCATCATGGTGCATCGGCCCGGCCACGCCCGCATCCACGCGGCGGCGGAAATCGCCAAGGGGGGCGAGCCGCAGCACGTGATCGAGAGCCTGAATGCCCTCCCGCAGGTCCTGGGCCACTGAAGGGGCGACCGGCATGACGCGCGCAGACAGGAGGCCCGAGGCGCCGCTGCACAAGGTCGCCGACGCCGCCCGCGACAACTGGGCCGACCGCCTCTCGCCGCCCGCGCTGCTGCCCTACGTACGACTAGCGCGCTTCGACCGTCCGGCCGGCGCCTGGCTGCTGCTGTTTCCCTGCTGGTGGTCGATGCTGCTTGCCCAGGACGCTGCGGGCCAGACCCTGCCGAACCTCTGGTACATGCTGCTGTTCGCCATCGGCGCCTTTGTCATGCGCGGCGCCGGCTGCACCTATAACGACATCGTCGATGCCGACTTCGACGGCCGCGTCGCGCGCACGGCCTCGCGGCCGATCCCGTCGGGGCAGGTGAGCAAACGGCAGGCCTTCGCCTTCGCCGTCGGGCTGAGCCTCGTCGGCTTCCTCGTGCTGATCCAGTTCAACTGGACGACGGTGTTCGTCGGGATCGCCTCGCTCGGCATGGTCGCCCTCTATCCCTTCGCCAAGCGCTATACGAACTGGCCGCAACTCGTGCTCGGGCTCACCTTCAAGTGGGGCGCGCTCGTCGGCTGGACCGCGATCGCCGATCGGCTGGCTTGGCCGATGCTCGTGCTCTACGCGGGCTGCATCGCCTGGACGATCGCCTACGACACCATCTACGCGCACCAGGACAAGGAGGACGACGCGATGATCGGCCTCAAGTCCACCGCGCTGCATTTCGGCCGGCAGACGCCGCTCTGGCTGACGGGCTTCTTCGCCGCGGCTCTCGCGCTATGGGCTTTGGCTGGCGTACTGGCGGGCGCACAGAGCGGATTTTTCATCGCGCTTGCGCTGACCGCGGCGCACTTCGCCTGGCAGGTTGCGACGCTCGACATGGACGATGCTGCCAACTGCCTCGTGCGCTTCAAGGCCAACATCCAGGTCGGCTGGCTTCTGACGGTCGGCCTCACTGCCGACCTGCTGCTCATGGCCCTCGCCTCCGGCGGTCTGCGCTGAGGTTGGAGACACGCTCGGGCGCGCAACGGAAAACCCCCGGCAGCGGAGAACTGCCGGGGGCGCCGAACACTCCCTGAGACACTCGGGAGGCGAACAGTACGCTCGATCGCGCCCGTTACTGCTTCTTGACCTCGGAGGGCTTCTCGCTGGTCTTCTGGCCGCCGGCCGGGGTGGTGGCCTGGCCCGTCACCGGCGCCTTGCCGTCCGTCTTCACGTCGGACTTCTTCTCGTCCTTCTTGACCTCGTCCTTCTTCATGTCGCCGGGCTTCTGCGCGGCCGGCTGCGGCTTCGTCACGTCACCGGGCTTCGCGGCAGGCGTCGTCACGGCCGGCGTGTTGGCCGCGGCGGGGTTGGCCGGCTTCTTGGCGTCCTGGGCGAAAGCCGGGGTCGCGACAGCAAGAGCAACGGCGAGAGCGATGAGCTTGTTCATTGGCATTGATCCTTCGTTTCCGTTTCGAAGCCTCACGTCGGAGGCGATGGAAAGGACAATGCCGTGCGTTTGCGGCCCGGGTTCGTTCGCCAGCTAAAACCTTTATGAACCCGGCATTTAGCGCGCATTCAGGAATCCGCCCACGCGTCCCTGGCATGCCTGAGGCAAAGCCCGGTCGCGCCGAGAAAATTGCGTTTGATGAGGCTTCGGCGTCATAGCCGCTGAGGGTCGCCCGACGCATAGTCGGGCATCACGATTTCAATCCGAGGAGCAAACGATGCGAGTCGATTCCGGACGTTGGATGCGCGCCACTGCCGCCGTGATGCTGGGCGCCACGGTCATGTTCGCCGGCGTTGTGGGAACTGCAACCGACGCCTTCGCGCAAAGCTCCAAGAAGGAAGCCGCCCCCAAGGCCGGCAAGGGCGAGAAGGTGTGCCGCTATCGCTTCCCGACGGGCGAGCGCCGCGCCTGGGTGTGCAAGAAGGAAGAGCCGTGCTGCGCCTGGGATGCGATCAAGTACGTGAAGTGCGGCAGCACCATCACCGGCTGCCTTTAGGCGCCGATCGGCGTTTCCGGCCGATTCTCAGCGAGCGCTGCTCGGGGCTGCACGCTCACCGGCTGCTCCGCGGTGCATGAGATTTCCGATCAGTTCTTGGCCGTCTCGGCCTGCTGCTTCTTGAGGCCGTCTTCGAAGGCCGCCTCGAGTTTGGCGATGTAGGCGCCGAACGCCGCCTTGTCGACGAACGGGTTTGGCTTGCCTTCGCCCATGAGAGCCCGCTTCTCGGCCATCCCATACATCTCAGGATGCGGCGCGAGGAACACGTCGGGGCTCACGGTCTTCGCCCACGCGAACGTCTTGCGGTAGTCGTCCACGATGGTCGCGTGCGTCGGCGTGCCGACGAGGCGGTTGAGCGCCACGGTGGCGCTGCAGAAGATCAGCACCGAGCGCGTGGCGTCGCCATCCTTCACGTTGAGCGACCAGCTCGTACAACCTGGCGAGTGCCCTGGCGTCGATATCGCCGTCATGCGGATGGGACCAATCTCGACGACATCGCCCGTCTTCACGGTGCGGTCGACTTTCACAGGCTCGAAACGGAGCCGCGGATCGCTGTTGTTCGGGTAGTAGCCGCCTTCCAGCAGGGGCTTGTCGACCTCTCCGGCGACCATCTGCGCGCCCGTCTCGGCCTTCAGGTCGGCAAGCCCGGCCGTGTGGTCGAAATGCGCGTGCGTGTTGAGCAGGACCTTCACGTCGGCGAGCTGGAAGCCGAGCTTGGCGATGTTGGCCTTGATCTGCGGATTGGCCTCCCGCAAGCCGGTATCGACCAGCACGTGTCCGGCAGGGGAGGTGATCAGGTAGGACGCGAGCCCGTTCGTCCCGACGTAGTGGACGTTGCCGATGATCTTGAAGGGCTCGGTCGGTGCGTTCCAGGCCGCGTATCGGGCCTTGATGGCATCCGTCAGCGACGGCGGCGGCGCCGGGGTCTGCGCGGACGCAGACGCGCCCACGAGGAGGCCCGTGACCAGGGAGAGGATCCGCAGCGTGAGCGCCATGAGCCAGCCTAGTGGGTTGTTAGGGGGCAAGGCACGTTTGCATGAGCCCGGTGGCGTGCGCCACGTGCGGCGGGAGGAAGGTCCTGTGCGGATCGGGGCGCCGGAGCGGCGGCCACCCGTACCCGTCCGCCATTCGCATAATCTATATTATGGAAAATAGCTGGTGGATGGGGCTATGATGCCGAATTTTACGGTCGCAGCCCGTTCCGCAGCCAGCTCATTTTTCCGGCTTCTCGTAGTGGTCGGCCACCAGCCGGTCCAGCAGCCGGACGCCCCAGCCCGAGGCCCAGCCCTGGTTGATGTCGGACTTCACCGAATCCATCGCTGTGCCTGCAACATCGAGGTGCGCCCAGGGCGTGTCCTTGATGAAGCGCTGCAGGAACTGCGCCGCCGTGATAGCGCCGCCGTTGCGCCCGCCGATGTTCTTCATGTCGGCGTTCTTGCTGTCGATCATCTTGTCGTAGGCCTTGCCGAGCGGCATGCGCCAGACCTTCTCGCCCGTGGCCTCGCCGGCATCGGACAATTCGTCCGCCAGCTTGTCGTCGTTCGAGAACAGGCCCGCGTACTCCTTGCCTAGCGCCACGATGATGGCGCCCGTCAGCGTCGCGAGATCGATCAGGAAGCGCGGCTTGAAGCGCTCCTGCGCGTACCACATCACATCCGCGAGGACGAGGCGACCTTCGGCGTCCGTGTTCAGCACTTCGATTGTCTGGCCCGACATGCTGGTGACGATATCGCCGGGCCGCTGCGCGTTGCCCGACGGCATGTTCTCGACGAGGCCCACGAGCCCCACCGCGTTGACCGCCGCCTTGCGTCCCGCGAGCGCGAGCATCAGGCCCGCAACGCAGGCCGCGCCGCCCATGTCGCCCTTCATGTCCTCCATGCCGGCGGCCGGCTTCATCGAGATGCCGCCCGTATCGAACACGACGCCCTTGCCGACGAAGCAGACGGGCTTGGCCCGCTTCGACTTCGCCCCGTGCCATTGCATGACGACGACGCGCGCGGGCCGCACGCTGCCTTGCGCCACGCCGAGCAGCGCGCCCATCTTCATCTCGGCAAGCTGCGTCTCGTCGAACACGTCCACCTCGAGGCCCGCTTCGCGCAGCTGGGCAAGGCGATCGGCAAACTCCACGGGACCCAGCGCGTTCGCGGGCTCGTTGACGAGGTCACGCGCGAGGAACACGCCGTCGACGATCGCCTTGCGCGCGGCGAACGACTTGGCGGCGGCTTCCGGCTTGGCGGTCGCGATCACGAGGCGCGAGAGGCCGTCACGCGCCGGCGCTGCATCCGCCTCGGCCCCCTCTTCCGGCTTCTTGGTGCGATACTTCTTGAACGAATAGCTGCGCAGCAGCGCGCCGAGGGCGAGATCGACGGCGAGTGTCTCCTGGCTGGTTCCGCCGGCGTCGGCGAGCTCGGCGAGAATAGTGGCCGCCTCGCCCTTGCGCGCAGCGGCCTGCGCGTAAAGATAGCCGCCCAGCAGCAGCCGATCGAGTTCCTTCGACACGCTCGCAGCGCCCGCCACCACGATGCGGGGCACGTCGAGACCCGCCGGCGCCAGCACCTCGATGGCGCCCTTGCCCTTGGCCTTGAATTCGGCCGCGTGCGCCGCGCGCGTCAGCATGCCTTTGGTCCGCTCGTCGTAGCCCTTGGCCGTCGCGCCCAGCGTGAAGTCCGCCCCGGCCAGCAGGATCAGCGCGCCCTGCGGCGCGGCACTGGCCGCAACGAAATGCACTTCGAGTTGCTGTGACATCGGCGCTTCCTCTGGGATTTCGTTGATGCCGGCGGTCGACGACATGGCACCCCGGCTTCAGCCAGGAGGGTCGTCGTCAGCCGAACAGGGTGGAACTGGGCTCAGAGCATAACCGTCGGCGCGCGTTCTGCAAGTTGGCCCCGGCCATGAGCCTGGCGAGGA
>RXJK01000359.1:5528-6060 GCA_003963125.1 Hyphomicrobiales bacterium | reverse complement strand
CCGGAAGGACCCGCCCGCAGCCGGGTCCCGTGAAGAACTGCCGATGGTGACCGATGGCGCGGTTGCTGTCTGCCAGGAGAAAGAGCCCGATGAACGAGATCACCAACCTCTTCAAGCAGCAGGCGCAGATCCCGGCTTTCGATCAGATCCGCATCTCCATCGCGAGCCCGGAGGACATCCACTCCTGGTCGTTCGGCGAGATCAAGAAGCCCGAGACGATCAACTACCGCACGTTCAAGCCCGAGCGTGACGGCCTGTTCTGCGCGCGCATCTTCGGACCCATCAAGGACTACGAGTGCTTGTGCGGGAAGTACAAGCGCATGAAGTACAAGGGCCTGATCTGCGAAAAGTGCGGCGTCGAAGTCACCCTCGCCAAGGTGCGCCGCGAGCGCATGGGCCACATCGCGCTGGCCGCCCCCGTCGCCCACATCTGGTTCCTGAAGTCGCTGCCGTCCCGCATCGGCCTGCTGCTCGACATGACGCTGAAGGATCTCGAGCGCGTCCTCTACTTCGAGAACTACATCGTCCTCGA
>RXJK01000359.1:0-5478 GCA_003963125.1 Hyphomicrobiales bacterium | reverse complement strand
TGAGCGAGGAGCAGTACAACCAGGCGATCGAGGAGTTCGGCCCCGACAGCTTCACTGCCGGCATCGGCGCGGAAGCCATCCGCGAGCTGCTCTCGGGGATGGACCTGCCGAAGATCCGCGATGAACTGCGCCAGGAGATCGCCGAGGCGACGACCGACCTCAAGCCGAAGAAGCTCGGCAAGCGCCTCAAGGTCATCGAGGCCTTCATCGAGAGCAAGAACCGACCCGAGTGGATGATCCTCACGGTCGTGCCGGTGATCCCGCCGGAACTGCGCCCGCTCGTCCCCTTGGACGGCGGCCGCTTCGCCACGTCCGACCTGAACGACCTCTACCGCCGCGTCATCAACCGCAACAACCGCCTGAAGCGGCTGATGGAGCTGCGCGCGCCGGACATCATCATCCGCAACGAGAAGCGCATGCTTCAGGAATCGGTTGATGCCCTGTTCGACAACGGCCGCCGCGGCCGCGTCATCACGGGCGCCAACAAGCGTCCGCTGAAGTCGCTCGCCGACATGCTCAAGGGCAAGCAGGGCCGCTTCCGCCAGAACCTGCTCGGCAAGCGCGTCGACTACTCCGGCCGCTCCGTGATCGTCGTCGGTCCGGAGATGAAGCTGCACCAGTGCGGCCTGCCGAAGAAGATGGCGCTCGAGCTCTTCAAGCCCTTCATCTACGCGCGCCTCCAGGCCCTGGGCCAGGCCGCGACCGTGAAGCAGGCCAAGAAGCTCGTGGAGAAGGAGAAGCCGGAGGTTTGGGACGTCCTCGACGAGGTCATCCGCGAGCATCCCGTGCTGCTCAACCGCGCGCCGACGCTGCACCGCCTCGGCATCCAGGCCTTCGAGCCCGTGCTGATCGAAGGCAAGGCGATCCAGCTTCACCCGCTGGTCTGCACCGCCTTCAACGCCGACTTCGACGGCGACCAGATGGCCGTGCACGTGCCGCTGTCTCTCGAGGCTCAGCTCGAGGCACGCGTGCTCATGATGTCGACCAACAACATTCTGCACCCGGCATCCGGCGCGCCCATCATCGTGCCGAGCCAGGACATCGTGCTCGGCATCTATTACCTCTCGATCATCTCCGACAAGGAGCCGGGCGAGGGGTCGGTGCTCGGCTCCATGGCCGAGGTCGAGCACGCGCTCGCTTCAGGCCTCGTGACGCTGCACGCCAAGGTCAAGGGCCGCTATCACACGGTCGACGAGAACGGCAATGAGGTCATCGAGGTCCACGACACGACCCCGGGCCGCATGCTGCTCGGCGAGCTCTTGCCCCGCAAGCCGGGCGTCAGGTTCGGCCTCGTCAACCAGCTGCTGACGAAGAAGAACATCTCCGCGCTCATCGACGCCGTCTACCGCAACTGCGGTCAGAAGGACACGGTGATCTTCTGCGATCGCATCATGAAGCTTGGCTTCTACCACGCCTTCAAGGCGGGCATCTCGTTCGGCAAGGACGACATGCTCATCCCGGAGACGAAGGAGAAGATCGTCGAGCAGACCAACGATCTCGTGCGCGAGTACGAGCAGCAGTACAACGACGGTCTCATCACCCAGCTCGAGAAGTACAACAAGGTCGTCGACGCCTGGTCGAAGTGCACCGACCAGATCGCCAAGGAGATGATGGACCGCATCTCGGCCAAGCACATCGACAAGGCCACCGGCCGCACCAAGCAGGTGAACTCGGTCTACATGATGGCCCACTCTGGTGCCCGTGGCTCCGAGAAGCAGATGCGCCAGCTCGCTGGCATGCGCGGCCTGATGACCAAGCCCTCGGGCGAGATCATCGAGACGCCGATCATCTCCAACTTCAAGGAAGGCCTGTCGGTGCTCGAGTACTTCAACTCGACGCACGGCGCCCGCAAGGGCCTCGCCGACACCGCCTTGAAGACGGCGAACTCCGGCTACCTGACGCGCCGTCTCGTCGACGTCGCCCAGGACGCCATCATCTCCGAGGAGAACTGCGGAACCGACGCCGGCATCAACGTGCAGGCGGTGGTCGACGCGGGTCACATCATCGTCTCGCTGGCGCATCGCATCCTGGGCCGCACCGCGGCCGAGGACGTGATCAACCCGGTGACCAAGGAGCTGATCGTCAAGTCGGGCGACCTGATGGGCGAGCCTGAGGTCGAGGCCGTGGAGAAGGCCCAGATCCAGGAAGTGCGCATCCGCTCGGTCCTCACCTGCGAGACGACCAACGGCGTCTGCGCCAAGTGCTACGGCCGCGACCTCGCGCGCGGCACGCCCGTCAACATCGGCGAAGCGGTGGGCGTCATCGCCGCCCAGTCGATCGGCGAGCCGGGCACGCAGCTCACCATGCGCACGTTCCACATGGGCGGCGTCGCGCAGACGGTGGACCAGTCGGTCATCGAGTCGAACTTCAACGGCACGGTCCGCGTCCGCAACCGCAACATCGTCAAGGACAGCCAGAACCGCCTGATCGCCATGGGCCGCAACATCGCGGTCGTCATCGTCGACCAGTCGGGCAAGGAACTCGCCGTGCAGAAGATCCCGTACGGCGCGCGCCTGCTGGTGGACGAGGGCGACGAGGTCAAGCGCGGCACGCGCCTCGCCCAGTGGGACCCCTTCATGCGTCCGATCATCACCGAGGTCGACGGCGTCGTCGACTTCGCGGACTTGGTCGAGGGCCTCTCCGTCAAGGAGAAGACCGACGAGATGAAGGGCACCACCAACCGCGTCATCGTCGACTGGCGCGCGTCCCCGCGCGGGTCGGACCTGAAGCCGGCGATCGTCATCAAGGAAGCCAAGGGCGGCAAGCCCGTGCGCGTCGCGCGCGGTGTCGATGCCCGCTACATGCTCCCCGTCGATGCGATCCTGTCGGTCGATGCCCACGCCAAGGTCAAGGCCGGCGACGTGCTGGCTCGCATCCCGCTGGCTTCCGCAAAGACCGGCGACATCACGGGCGGTCTGCCGCGCGTGGCCGAGCTGTTCGAGGCGCGTCGTCCCAAGGACGCGGCGATCATCGCCGAGATCTCGGGCACGGTGGAGTTTGGCAAGGACTACAAGAACAAGCAGCGCATCTCCATCAAGCCGGACGACGAGGCCGCCGAGCCGAAGGAATACCTCATTCCGCGCGGCAAGAACCTTGCCGTCCAGCATGGTGACCGCATCGAGAAGGGTGACTTCATCTACGACGGCCACCCGGCTCCCCATGACATCCTGGCGATCAAGGGCGTCGAGGAACTCGCGAACTTCCTCATCAACGAGATCCAGGACGTCTACCGGCTGCAGGGCGTGACGATCAACGACAAGCATATCGAGGTGATCGTCCGGCAGATGCTGCAGAAGGTGGAGATCGAGGACGCGGGCGAGACCGAGATGCTCAAGGGCGAGCAGATCGATCGCATCGAGTTCGACGAGAACAACCTGGCTGCGGAGAAGGCGGGCAAGCGCACGGCGACAGCGCGTCCCGTGCTGCTCGGCATCACCAAGGCCTCGCTGCAGACCCGCAGCTTCATCTCGGCCGCCTCCTTCCAGGAGACGACGCGCGTCCTCACGGATGCCGCCGTCAACGGCAAGGCGGACATGCTCGAAGGCCTCAAGGAGAACGTCATCGTCGGCCGTCTCATTCCGGCCGGCACCGGCGGCATGCTGCGCCGCCTGCGCAAGATCGCGGCCAAGCGCGACGAGCTCATCGCCAAGGAGAACGCGAAGGTCGATGCCGAGGGCAACGCGCTCGCGGCTCCGGGCGAGAACCGCCTCGATCGCCGCCGGCGCCGTCCGGAAGCTGCGGCCGAATAACAGCCGACGCGGTTAACGACACGTGGATTGAAGCGGGTCGCCCTCCGGGCGGCCCGCTTTTGCTTTGGCACCTCCGGCGGTTGCCGGTACGCCTGCAGATCGAGCCTTACGCAACGGCGCAGCCCTGCCGGTTTCCGCGGCGCGCGGGCCGGCTGCGCAAGTTTGCGGCGACCCGCGCGAACCCGGTTGCACGCCTCTGCAAAAACGGCGTGAAATATTTCGCGCGACGCGCGACCGGGTGTTGACGCCATCGAAGGCTTCTGTGTATAAGCCGCCCACTCTCGCGGTTGGCAGTAGGCCTTTCCCTTGGGTTCGCGGGCTTTCCCGCTCCCTGGTCCTAGACGCTACCGTTACCAAGCAGAGGACATGATCGGGCCCATGATCCGGCCAGCTCGCGTCAAGCGGGCAGGGTGGATCCTCTGGTTTTCGAGCCGGAGCGCCAACCTTGGCGCCTCGGCACACGGTTTTGGCGCATGGGGCTTGCCTCGGCGCCGGGCAAAACGTTTCGGCGGTAGGCTCCACGGGGCTGGCCGCGGTCTCAAGAGGTGGTGCGGCGCATGCCGACGATACAACAGCTGATCCGCAAGCCGCGGGAACCGAAGAGCTATCGCGAGAAGTCTCGCCACATGCAGGCTTGCCCGCAGAAGCGCGGCGTCTGCACCCGCGTTTACACCACGACGCCGAAGAAGCCGAACTCGGCCCTTCGCAAGGTCGCCAAGGTGCGCCTGACGAACGGCTTCGAGGTCATCGGCTACATCCCCGGTGAAGGCCACAATCTGCAAGAGCACTCGGTGGTCATGATCCGCGGCGGCCGCGTGAAGGACCTTCCGGGCGTGCGCTATCACATCGTCCGCGGCGTGCTCGACACGCAGGGCGTGGCCGACCGTAAGCAGCGCCGCTCCAAGTACGGCGCCAAGCGGCCGAAGTAGGATCAGGGACTGAGCTGGGGGCGCCGCAGGGATGCGGAGGCTCCCATAGATTTTCTGGAGAGCCGGTAACGGCTTGATGGACGAGCGAAGGATCAGAAGGCATGTCGCGCCGTCACAGTGCTGAGAAACGCGAGGTCAATCCCGACCCGAAGTTCAACGACCTCGTCGTGTCGAAGTTCATGAACTCGATCATGGTGCAGGGCAAGAAGTCGGTCGCCGAGCGCATCGTTTACGGCGCCCTCGACAAGATGCAGTCCCGCGCCAAGTCCGACCCGATCGCCCTGTTCCACCAGGCGCTCGACAACGTCATGCCGGCCGTCGAGGTCCGCTCCCGCCGCGTCGGCGGTGCGACCTACCAGGTGCCGGTCGAGGTGCGTCACGAGCGCCGTCAGGCGCTGGCCATTCGCTGGCTGATCTCCGCGGCCCGCACCCGCAACGAAAATACGATGGAGGAGCGTCTCTCGGCCGAGCTGCTCGATGCCGCCAACAACCGCGGCACGGCAGTGAAGAAGCGCGA
Source organism: Hyphomicrobiales bacterium (assembly GCA_003963125.1). Taxonomy (GTDB): domain Bacteria; phylum Pseudomonadota; class Alphaproteobacteria; order Rhizobiales; family Hyphomicrobiaceae; genus AWTP1-13. The sequence goes on along the minus strand of RXJK01000359.1, from coordinate 283 downwards.
GGACACGCACAAGATGGCGGACGCCAACCGCGCCTTCTCCCATTACCGCTGGTAAAGGATCCGAAAGACCATGCCGCGCTCCCATAAGATCGAGGACTACCGCAACTTCGGCATCATGGCCCACATCGATGCCGGCAAGACGACCACGACCGAGCGTATCCTCTTCTACACGGGCAAGAACTATAAGATCGGCGAGGTGCACGACGGCGCCGCGACCATGGATTTCATGGAGCAGGAAGCCGAGCGCGGCATCACCATCACCTCCGCCGCCACGACCTGTTTC
>RXJK01000407.1:22249-34524 GCA_003963125.1 Hyphomicrobiales bacterium | reverse complement strand
CTACGACGAGATCTCGGGCGGCATCGTCGTGCCCAACGGCTCCGTCGGGTTCCGCTGGGGCGAGACGGGCAAGTGGAATATCGAGGAGAAGGCGTCCTCGGGCGCGGAGACGCGCTTGCGCCTGTCGCTCGCCGACGTGAAGGACGAATTCGCCGACGTCGCCTTTCCCTACTTCGGCAACATCGCCAACGAGCACTTCACGCACACCGACCACGCGAGCATCCTGGAACGCCGGGTGCCGGTGAAGACGCTCAAGCTGGCCGATGGCGAAGCGCTCGTGGCCACCGTGCACGACCTCTTCATCGCCAACTACGGCGTCGACCAGGGCTTCGGCGGTAGCAACGTCGCCCGGGGCTACGACGAGGATACGCCCTACACGCCGGCGTGGGCCGAGCGCATCACGGGCGTCTCGCGCGACAAGATCATCCAGGTGGCGCGCGAGTTCGCGACCAACGCCGAGAAGACCAACGGCCGGTCCATGGTCATCATCGGCGCGGCCATGAACCACTGGTACCACGCGGACATGAACTACCGCGGCGTCATCAACATGCTGGTCATGTGCGGATGCATCGGTCAGTCCGGAGGCGGCTGGTCGCACTACGTGGGGCAGGAGAAGCTGCGGCCGCAGGCGGGATGGGCGCCTCTCGCCTTCGCGCTCGACTGGGGGCGGCCGCCGCGGCAGCAGAACTCGACATCGTTCTTCTACGTGCACACCGACCAGTGGCGCTACGAGACGATGCATGCGGGCGATATCCTGTCGCCCACCGCGCCGGCGGGCCCGTGGGACGGCGCCATCATCGACTACAACATCCGTGCAACGCGCATGGGCTGGCTGCCGGCCTATCCGACGCTGACGCAGAACTCGCTCTCAGTCGCCGCGGAGGCTGCCTCGGCCGGGCTCGAGCCGAAGGACTACGTGGCGAAAGCGTTGAAGTCGGGCGAACTCGGCTTTGCCTGGGAAGATCCGGACAACGGGCAGAACTTCCCGCGCAACATGTTCGTGTGGCGCTCGAACCTGCTCGGCTCGTCCGGCAAGGGACACGAGTACTTCCTGAAGCATCTCCTCGGCACCTCGCACGGCGTGCTCGGCAAGGATCTGGGCCAGGAGGGCCGCGAGAAGCCGAAGGAGGTGAAGTGGCACGAGGAGGCGCCGCGCGGCAAGCTCGACCTGCTCGTGACGCTCGACTTCCGCATGTCGACGACGTGCGTCTACTCTGACATCGTGCTGCCGACCGCCACCTGGTACGAGAAGAACGACCTCAATACCTCCGATATGCATCCCTTCATCCATCCGCTGTCGACGGCGGTGGATCCGGCCTGGGAGGCGCGCTCGGACTGGGAGATCTACAAGGGCATCGCGAAGGCCTTCTCCGAGGTGGCATCCGAAGTGCTCGGCGTCGAGAAGGACGTCGTCCTCACGCCGATCCAGCATGATACGGCGGGCGAGATCGCGCAGGCCTTCGATCCCAAAGACTGGAAGCGCGGCGAGTGCGAGGCCGTTCCCGGCAAGACCATGCCGGCCGTGACGGTCGTCGAGCGCGACTATCCGAACCTCTACAAGCGGTTCACGGCGCTCGGGCCCCTGATGGAGAAGCTCGGCAACGGCATCAAGGGCATCGCCTGGAAGACGGAGCACGAGGTCGAGAACCTGAAGCACTTGAACGGTGTCGTCACCGAGGAGGGGCCGACGAAGGGCCTGGCGCGCATCGAGACGGATATTGATGCGGCGGAAGTCCTGCTCATGCTGGCGCCGGAGACGAACGGCGAGGTCGCCGTCAAGTCGTGGGAAGCCTTGTCCAAGACGACAGGCCGCGAGCACGCGCATCTCGCCTTGCCCAAGGAGGACGAGAAGATCCGCTTCCGCGACGTCGTCGCGCAGCCGAGGAAGATCATCTCGGCGCCGACGTGGTCGGGACTCGAAAGCGAGAAAGTCTGCTACAACGCGGGCTACACCAACGTGCACGAGCTGATCCCCTGGCGCACGCTCACGGGCCGCCAGCAGCTCTACCAGGACCATCTCTGGATGCGCGCGTTCGGCGAGGGCTTCTCGTCCTATCGTCCGCCCATCGATCTGCGTGCGGTGAAGCCCGTCCAGGGCATCAAGCCCAACGGCGAGAAAGAGATCGTTCTCAATTTCATCACGCCGCACCAGAAGTGGGGCATCCACTCCACCTACACCGACAACCTGATGATGCTCACGCTGTCGCGCGGCGGGCCGATCGTGTGGCTGTCGGAGGACGACGCGAAGGCGGCAGGCATCGTCGATAACGACTGGGTCGAGGCCTACAACGCCAACGGCGCGCTGGTTGCCCGCGCGGTCGTCTCCCAGCGCATGAAGACGGGAACGCTTTTCATGTACCACGCGCAGGAGAAGATCGTGAACGTGCCGGGCTCCGAGATGACGGGCAATCGCGGCGGCATCCACAACTCGGTGACGCGGGCCGTTCTGAAGCCCACGCATATGATCGGCGGCTATGTCCAGTACGCCTACGGCTTCAACTACTACGGCACCATCGGCACCAACCGCGACGAGTTCGTCGTGATCCGCAAGGTCAAGACCGTGGACTGGCTGGAGCGGCCCTATGCGGTTCCCTCTGCCAAGGTCGCAGCGGCGGAATAAGGAGACAACACAAATGAAAATCCGCGCGCAGATCGCGATGGTCCTGAATCTCGACAAGTGCATCGGCTGCCACACGTGCTCGGTCACGTGCAAGAACGTGTGGACCAACCGAGAAGGCCTCGAATACGCCTGGTTCAACAACGTCGAGACCAAGCCCGGCATCGGCTACCCGAAGGACTGGGAGAACCAGGGCAAGTGGAAGGGCGGCTGGGTCCGCAAACGCAACGGCAAGATCGAGCCGCGCATCGGCGGCAAGTGGCGGGTGCTCGCCAACATCTTCGCCAACCCGGACCTGCCGGAGATCGACGACTACTACGAGCCCTTCACGTTCGACTACGAGCACCTGCAGAAAGCACCCGAACTCCAGGCCTTCCCGACGGCACGGCCGCGCTCGCTCATCTCGGGCGAGCGGATGGAGAAGATCAACTGGGGGCCGAACTGGGAGGAGATCCTCGGCGGCGAGTTTTCCAAGCGCTCGGCCGACCAGAACTTCGAGGGCGTGCAGAAGGAGATCTACGGGCAGTTCGAAAACACCTTCATGATGTACCTGCCGCGGCTGTGCGAACACTGCCTCAATCCGACGTGCGCGGCTTCCTGTCCCTCGGGCGCCATCTACAAGCGCGAGGAGGACGGCATCGTCCTCATCGACCAGGACAAGTGCCGCGGCTGGCGCATGTGCGTCTCGGGGTGCCCCTACAAGAAGATCTATTTCAACTGGTCGAGCGGCAAGAGCGAGAAATGCATCTTCTGCTATCCGCGCATCGAGAGCGGGCAGCCGACGGTGTGTTCTGAGACGTGCGTCGGGCGCATCCGCTATCTCGGCGTCGTGCTTTATGACGCCGATGGCATCGAGGCGGCTGCCAGCACGCCGCACGAGACGGATCTCTACGCCGCGCAGATGAAGCTGTTCCTCGACCCGAACGATCCGGCGGTCATCGCACAGGCGCGGGCCGACGGCGTCCCGGACGCCTGGCTCGACGCTGCGCGCAAGAGCCCCGTGTGGAAGATGGCGATGGAGTGGAAGGTCGCCTTCCCGCTGCATCCTGAGTACCGCACGCTGCCGATGGTTTGGTACGTGCCACCGCTGTCGCCGATCACCGCCGCGGCGGAAGCCGGCAAGATGGGCACCGATGGCGAGATGCCCGACGTGCGCTCGCTGCGCATCCCGCTCAAGTATCTCGCCAACCTGCTGACGGCCGGCGACGAGCAGCCGGTCGCTTCCGGCCTCGAGCGCATGCTGGCGATGCGCGCCTACATGCGGGCCAAGACAGTCGACGGTGTCATCGACGAAGCCATCGCGCGGCGCGTCCGGCTCTCCGGCCAGCAGATCGAGGAGATGTACCACGTGATGGCGATCGCCAATTACGAGGACCGCTTCGTCATTCCGACGACGCACCGGGAGGCCTCGGAAGACGCCTACGAGATGCGCGGCAACTGCGGCTTCTCCTTCGGCGACGGCTGCAGCCCCTCCGACCAGAAGGTCAACCTGTTCGGCGGCGTGAAGATGAAGAACCGCAAGGAAAAGGAGACGGTCTGATGAAGACGCTGAAGGTTCTTTCCGCGCTCCTCACCTATCCGTCGGCCGAGATTCTGGCGGCCGGCGGGGACATGAAGGCCGTCCTCGCGCGCGAGGGGGTGATGCCGAAGCCGCACGTGGCAGCCCTCGCGGGCGTGATCGATGTATTCGCTGCCAGCGATCTCATCGAGCTGCAGGAGCGCTATACGTTCCTGTTCGACCGCACGCGGTCCCTGTCGCTGCATCTCTTCGAGCACGTGCACGGGGAAAGCCGCGACCGCGGGCAGGCCATGGTCGACCTGATCGCGCTCTATGAAGCCGGCGGCTTCTCGCCGACCGCGACGGAGCTGCCGGATTACCTGCCGCTGTTTCTCGAGTACGCGTCGACGCGGGAGCCGGCCGAGGCGATCGAGCTCATCGGGCAGCCCGCGCATGTGTTCGCGGCCCTGCACGAGCGGCTCATGAAGCGCGATACGCCCTATGCGTCGGTGTTCGCGGCGCTGCTCGCGCTGACGAAGGCGAAGCTCGATGCGGCGGCGCTGGCCGCTTTGCGCGCGGAACCCGATCCCGAGCCCGACGATCTCGCCGCGCTCGATGCGGCCTGGGAGGAGGAGGAAGTGCTGTTCGGCCCAGGCGCGGCCGCCTGCGGCAAGGACAGCATCATCTCCAAGGTGCGTCAGGCGCAGCGGCCCGCACCTGGCCTCGAGAGCCAAACGCCCACGGGCCCGCGCACGTCCATCACCACGTCCCGTCCACCCCGCGCCTGAAGGATCACGTCCATGCGCGATGCTCTCTTCAACATCCTGTTCGTCTGGTATCCGTACGTGTGTCTCACGGTGTTCTTGGTCGCGAGCCTGATCCGCTTCGACCGGGATCCCTACAGCTGGAAGGCCTCGTCGAGCCAGATCCTGCGCAAGCGCCAATTGCGCTGGGGCTCGAACCTCTTCCACCTCGGCATTCTGTTCCTGCTGTTCGGCCACACCGTCGGTCTGCTGACGCCGACGCCCGTCTACACGCTGCTGATCAGCGTCGAGCAAAAGCAGATGATCGCCATGGCCGCAGGCGGCATCGCGGGCACTGTCTGCTTCATCGGACTGACGCTGCTGCTGCATCGCCGGCTGTTCGATCCGCGCATCCGGGCGACGTCGACGCGCATGGACGTCGCGGTTCTCCTGATCCTGTGGGTGCAGCTCTGCCTCGGGCTCCTCACGATCCCGTTTTCGCGCGCGCATCCCGATGGCTCGGTGATGCTCGTACTGTCGCACTGGGCGCAGGGCATCGTCACGCTGCATCCGCTCGATGCGCGCGAGATGCAGGAACTGGCCTGGCCCTATCTCGTGCACCTCGTGCTGGGCATGACGATCTTCCTCGTCTTCCCGTTCTCGCGCCTCGTGCACATCTGGTCGGCGCCCGTCTGGTACCTGGCGCGGCCCGGCTATCAGGTCGTGCGCTCGCGCAAGCCCATCGCGCGTACGCCACGCGCGCAGGCCGGCCTCGAGCCTGCGGAGTAAGCCATGGTCAGTCTCCTCAATTCGGTTCCTTCGCGTCGCAAGGTCGACCGGGTTCGCCCGGTGCGGGTCAACGGCGTGACAATCTCGCGCGCGGCGATCGCGCGTGAGGTGCAGAACCACAAGGCCGAAACGCCGGCGGACGCATGGATCAAGGCCTCGCGCGCGCTGGCTGTGCGGGAACTGCTGCTGCAGGAAGCGCGCCGTCTCGCCATTGTCCCTGAGCCGGCGCGCGATGCGGAGGGGCGGCGCGAGACCGATGACGAAGCGCTCGTGCGCCAACTTATCGCGCAGGAGGTGAAGACACCGGAGCCTTCGGACGCTGAATGCCGGCGCATCTTCGAGACGCAGCGCGCGCGGTTCACGTCGCCGCCGCTGTGGGAGGTTCGCCATATCCTGGTGCCGGGAGGCCAGGACCCTGCAGCGAGAGCGGATGCGCAAGCAAAGGCGCGCGCGATCCTGGAAGAACTGACGCTGGCACCAGACCGCTTCGGGGCGCTCGCGAGCGCCTACTCGGCCTGCCCCTCGGGCAAGGTCGGCGGCAGCCTCGGGCAGATTGGGCCCGGGCAGACAGTGCCGGAGTTCGAAGAAGCCCTCGCGAAGCTTCCCGTGGGTGCGGTCGGGCCAGAGCCCGTCGTCACGCGATATGGGTTCCATGTCGTCCTGGTGGATCGCCGGATCGATGGCAAGGCGCTGCCGTTCGAGATGGCCCGAGAGGCCATCGCACGCTGGCTCACCGAGCGCGTCTTCCGCACGGCGGTGCGCCAGTACATCGGGCTGCTCGCCGGCCGCGCGACCCTCGAAGGCGTCGAGCTCGACGGCGCCACATCTCCGCTCCTGCAATAGGACAATGCCATGAACCTCGGCAGTCTGATCGCGAACCTCGAAGACGAAGAGAACGGCGCCAAAGCGCTCGATGCGCTCGGCGACATCGTTCTCTTCGCCGAAGTGCAGGCGATGGGGGAGAGGTTCGGCGAGGACGTCGGCTCCTACGTGGCCACGTCCGCGCGCCGGTTTGCGGCCCGAGCGGGCGACGAAGAGTGGCTGAGCCTGATCGGCGCCATGGAGCGGGCAGACGCGCCAGGGCAGACGGCTCTGCGCCGCATGCTGCGCTGGGCGCTCGATACGGACGCGAAGGAGCTGGCAGGAACCGTGGAGAAGGCTTCGCCCGGCTGTTCCTGCGGAAGCCACGGCTGCGGCGGCTAGGTGGGGCCATGTCGCGGACGCTCGATCATCTTCTCGATCAGAATGTCGCCTGGGCCGACAGCCGCACGCGGGCCGATCCGCACTACTTCCTGCGGATGTCGGAAGTGCAGCGGCCCGCGTACCTGTGGATCGGCTGCTCGGACAGCCGCGTGACGGCGAACGACGTGCTGGGGCTCGATCCGGGCGAGGTGTTCGTCCACCGCAACATCGCCAACATCGTGCACACCAGCGATCTCAACATCCTTTCGGTGCTGGAGTACGCGGTGGAGCACCTGAAGGTGGAGCATATCATCGTCTGCGGACACTACGGCTGTGGCGGCGTGGAACGCGCGCTCGTCGCCGAGCGCAGCGCCATGCTCGACCACTGGCTGCAGCCTTTCACCATGCTCTATCGCAAGCATCGTGACGTGATCGACGCGATTGCGGATGCGGGGCGGCGGCTCGACCGGATGTGCGAGATCAACGTCGAGATGCAGGTGCGCCGCGTGGCGGCGACGCCGATCATCGAAAAGGCCTGGATGCGCGGGCAGGCCCTAAATCTGCACGGCTGGATCTACGCGGTGCATGACGGTCTGCTGCGCGATCTCGGCCCGCATCTCTCCTCCATCGCCGAGCGCGACGCGCTCCCCACGATCGATGCGCGGGTGCTGGCGCCCGCCGAGCCGCCCGCGACCATGAAGCGGCGGCAGGCCTTGGAGGCCTTCGCGCGCGTCGGCCTCGAGAGCGAACTCGCTGCGTGCTGCGTCTGTGATCCATCCCAACACGGAGTGAGCCCGTGAGCACAACGGCCGCCCAGATCCGGGCCTATCGCGGTCCGGTCCTCTTCACCTACGGTTTCCGCCCCTTCTTCCTGTTCGGCGCCTTGTGGGCTGCTACAGCCGTGGCCTTGTGGCTGCCGATGCTCACGGGCCGTCTTGCGCTGCCGACGCACTTCGCAGCGCTCGACTGGCATGTGCACGAACTCGTCTACGGCTACGTGCCGGCCGTCATCGCGGGCTTTCTGCTGACAGCCGTACCCAATTGGACGGGTCGGCTTCCGGTCGTCGGTGGACGCCTCTTCGCGCTGTTCTCGCTGTGGACCGCAGGGCGTGCGGCACTGCTGGTCTCGGCGTGGATCGGCGGGGGAACCGCGGCAGTCATCGACGTTGCCTTTCTCGCCGCGCTCGCGGGCCTGATCAGCCGCGAGATCATCGCGAGCGACAACTGGCGCAACCTCAAGGTCGTCGTGGCGCTGGGGCTGCTGATCATCGGCAACGTGCTGTTTCACCTCGAGGCGCTGGGCGCCATCTCCGGTGGCTACGGCCTGCGGCTGGGCGTCGGCACCCCCGTGCTGCTGATCATGCTGATCGGCGGGCGCATCATCCCGAGCTTCACGCGCAACTGGCTCGTGCGGCAGCCGGGCACGCGGCTGCCAGTTGCCTTCAACGGGCTCGATATCCTCGTGATGGTGGAGAGCGGGCTGGTGTTGGGGCTGTGGGTGCTGCTGCCGGAGGCCGCCATCACGGGATGGCTCGCGGCGCTCGTCGGCGTCGTCAATTGCATCCGCATGGCCCGGTGGGCCGGGGATCGTACACTCGCCGAGCCTCTGGTGCTCGTGCTGCACGTGGCCTACGCGTTTGTGCCAGTCGGTTTCATTCTGCTTGCGCTTTCGGTGCTGTTTCCCAACGTCATCGCGCCGTCGGGCGCGCTGCACGGATGGACAGCTGGCTGCATCGGCCTCATGACGCTCGCGGTGATGACGCGCGCCAGCCTCGGGCACACCGGTCAGCGTCTGACGGCCTCGCCGCGCATCCAGGCGATCTACGCGTTCGCGCTGCTCTCTGCTCTCGCGCGCATCGTGGCGGCGTTCGGCCTGTGGCGCATGCCGATGCTCGATCTCGCGGCCTTGGCCTGGGTGCTCGCTTTCGGCGGCTTCGTCTGGGTCTATGCGCCGCTGCTGACGCGGCGCAGCGCATGAAGTCCGCCGAAGGGGCGACGTTCGAGATCTATCTCGCCTGGAGCGACATCACGCTCACCGTAGGCCCGACGCAGAACGCGCTGCAGATCCTGATCGAGGCCGGCGTGCCGGTGGAGCCCGGCTGCCAGACGGGCGGCTGCGGGACCTGCGTCACGGAGTACGTGGAAGGCGACGTCATCCACAAGGACGCCTGCCTCAACGACACGGACCGTCAGCGCTCCTTCTGCCCCTGCGTATCGCGCGCAAAGTCGCGGATCGTTCTTGCGTTCTAGGGAGTGCCGACCGGCACCGGTTTCGCGCCTCGAAACTGGTGTGACGCGCACCGGTATCGACCGGACAGCGTGCTTCGACTACGCTTTCGCCCGTATGACCAAGCAAGGTCGAATTCGGGGAGAAAGCCATGCGACTTTTCACGCCGCTTAAGATCGGGCCGTGGAGCCTGCAACACCGGGTCGTGATGGCTCCACTGACGCGCATGCGGGCGAGCGTGCCGGGCAACGCGCCGACACCGCTCAACGCGGAATACTACGGCCAGCGCGCGAGCAAGGGCGGCATGATCATCGCCGAAGCCTCGCCGATCTCGCCGACAGCGCACTATGGGCCGCGGACGCCGGGCATCTACACGCCGGAGCAGATCGAGGGCTGGCGCCGCATCGCAGACGCGGTGCACGCCAAGGGCGGCATCCTCGTCCTGCAACTCTGGCACGTCGGCCGCATCTCGCACTCCACCCTGCAGCCCGGCGGCGCGCTTCCCGTGGCGCCTTCGGCGATTGCCGCGGTGGGCGATACCATGACCGCCTCCGGCCAGCGGGCGCCGTTCGAGACACCCCGCGCGCTCGAGACAAGCGAGCTGCCCGGGATCGTTGCCGACTACGCGCAGGCCGCGCGCAATGCGATCGCTGCGGGCTGCGACGGCGTCGAGATCCACGGCGCCAACGGCTACCTGCTGGAGCAGTTCCTGCAGACACGCTCGAACCAGCGCACGGACGCCTACGGCGGCTCGATCGAGAACCGCGCGCGGCTGATGCTGGAAGTGACCGACGCCGTTGTCGGCGCTGTCGGCGCGCAGCGCACCGGGATCCGGCTGTCGCCCTACGGGCGCGCCAACGACAGCGGCGAGGCCGAGCCGATGCCGCTCTACAGCTACGTGACGGCGGAACTGCAAAAGCGCCGCCTCGCCTATCTGCATCTGATCGAGCCCAGAGCAAGCGGCGCTGGCCAACGCGAAGTCGACCACAAGGACGTGCCCTCGGCGGCGAAGCTGTTCCGTCCGCTCTGGGACGCCGCACTCATCACGGCGGGCAACTTCACGGCGGCGAGTGCAGAAGAGATCGTCGCGGCGGGCCACGCGGATGCCGTCGCCTTCGGCCGCTATTTCATCTCCAATCCGGATCTGCCCGAGCGCATCCGCACCGGCGCGGCCTTCACGCCCTACAACCGCGCCACGTTCTACGGCGGCGACGCGAAGGGATACACCGACTATCCTAAGATGGCCTCGGCCGGCTAGCGCGCGCCGGCGGGCGTAGCGTCCTCCTCTCCACTGCGGTCCCGGAAGACGTGCGGAGCACGGCTATCCGGGATCTTTCAGCTTTCGGTTGATCCCGACGCGGGAAAGATCCCGGCTCTCGCTGCGCTCGGCCGGGAAGGCATCAGAACGGAATGCGCTCGCTCCTCCCGTCGATAGACGCTTCGCGTCCTCCTTCGCGCCATTCTCCACCTGTCATCCCGGCCGCAGCGCGTCAGCGCGGAGAGCCGGGACCCAGAGGCAGAGGTTGCGCCTGTTGCCCTGGGCCCGGATCAGTGCTGCGCACCGTCCGGGATGACAGATGCGAGGGCGCCACACGAGCGTGCCACCGAACCCGGCAGAGTGACGTGCGGCGTGTTTTCCAAGGCGGGCGATGGGCGTGAAGGGGCGTTTTCCAGAGCCGGCCGAGATCGATGGGTCGTTGCTGGCATGGCGGAACGAATCATGATCAGGCTTGGCGTTCGCCACAGTGAGCGCAGGCATGTCGGACGTTTCCTATCTTGCATCGCTGAACGCGGAGCAGCGCCAAGCCGTCGAACATGGCGTCATGGGGCGTGGCAGCAACGTGGCCGCGCCGTTGCTGGTGATCGCTGGGGCAGGCTCCGGCAAGACTAATACGCTCGCGCATCGCGTCGCGCACCTCATCGTCAACGGTGCCGATCCCGGCCGCATCCTGCTGCTGACCTTCTCGCGCCGCGCAGCGGTCGAGATGGAGCAGCGGGCCGACCGCATTCTCAGGGCGACGCTCGGCGAGACGGTAGCCACGCGCGGGCTCACGTGGTCCGGCACCTTCCACGCCATCGGCGCACGCATCCTGCGCATGTACGCGCATGCGATCGGGCTCGATCCGTCCTTCACGATCCACGATCGCGAAGATTCCGCCGATCTCATGAACCTCGTCAGGCACGAGCTGGGGCTCTCCGACAAGGACAAGCGGTTTCCGCTGAAGGGCACCTGCATCGGCATCTATTCGCGCGCGGTCAACGGCGGCGAGCCGCTGGAGACGGTGCTGCTGCGGCACTTTCCCTGGTGCGCGGAATGGCAAGCCGAGCTGCGCGCGCTGTTCGACGCTTACGTCGAAGCCAAGCAGCGCCAGCGCGTCCTCGACTACGACGACCTGCTGCTCTATTGGGCCGAACTCACGAAGGTGCCCGAGCTTGCCGAAGAACTGCGCCTGCTCTTCGACCACGTGCTCGTCGACGAGTACCAGGACACGAACAGCCTGCAGGCGGCGATCCTGCTCGGCCTGAAGCCGACGGGACAGGGTCTCACGGTCGTCGGCGACGATGCGCAGGCGATCTACGGTTTCCGCGCGGCGAACGTGCGCAACATCCTCGATTTCCCGCGCCTCTTCGATCCGCCCGCGCAGGTCGTCACGCTCGAGGAGAATTATCGCTCGACGCAGCCCATTCTTGCAGCCTCGAATGCCGTGATCGGGCTGGCGACCGAGCGTTTCACCAAGAACCTGCGCTCGAGCCGCGTCGCGCAGGAGCGGCCGATGCTCGTCACGGTGTCGGACGATCTCGGCCAGGTCGGCTACATCGTCGAGACCGTGCTGCGTAACGGCGAGGACGGGCAGCGCCTCAAGGATCAGGCGATCTTGTTCCGCACGGCGAGCCACAGCGCCATGCTCGAAGTGGAACTCGCGCGACGGAACATCCCGTTCGTCAAGTTCGGTGGCCTGAAGTTTGTCGAGGCCGCGCACGTGAAGGACCTGCTCGCCCTGCTGCGCTGGGCCGAGAATCCAGCCGATCGCATCACGGGTTTCCGCGTCGTGCAGATGCTGGAGGGCATCGGCCCGGCGGCGGCGGCGAAGATCCTCGATCGCATGGCCGGGCGCAGCGCGCACGATGCGCTCGCGACCTACGCGCCGCCGGCGAAAGCGGCATCAGCCTGGCGTGATCTCGTCGGCGTCATGGAGACGCTGCTCAAGGGCGCGGACT
>RXJK01000407.1:14107-22199 GCA_003963125.1 Hyphomicrobiales bacterium | reverse complement strand
TACCAGCCGCACATGGAGCAGCGTTTCGACGATGCGAGCGTGCGCGTCGGTGATCTCGATCAGCTGCAGCGCATCGCCACCACCTATCCGTCGCGGTCGCGCTTTTTGACGGATCTCGCGCTCGATCCGCCGAATGCCTCGTCGGACGAGGCCGGCAAACCGCTGCTCGACGAGGACTACCTGATCCTGTCGACGATCCATTCGGCGAAGGGGCAGGAGTGGAAGTCGGTGTTCGTGCTGAATGTCGTGGACGGTTGCATTCCCTCCGACATGTCGACCGGCACGGCGGCCGATATCGAGGAGGAACGCCGGCTCCTTTACGTCGCCATGACGCGCGCGAAGGATCAGCTTTCGCTGATCGTGCCGCATCGCTTCTACGTGACGAGCCAGGCGCGGCGCGGGGACAAGCATCTCTTCGCTTCGCGCACGCGCTTCATCCCAGGCGGGGTGCTCGGCACCTTCGAGGTCTGCGCGTGGCCAACGGCCAAGCGGCTGGCGGCTGGCGAGACACGCGGCGGCGGCGTCTCGGTCGATCTCGGCGCCCGGATGCGCGGGATGTGGAGCCGTAACGGCTGAGGCTTCGGCCGCGCGGACGCGACGTGCGGACGTCGCTTCTATGCAAGTCCCTGAATTCAATCACGAAACTTCTTTGAAAAGCGGGGCCGATCGGCGCGCGCCTGCGAGGGCTTTACCGCAGATGCACAGTCAACCCCTTTTCGGCATCTCTGGCATACGGTATACCAGAGATGCCGATGAGCTCAGGAGGTTGCCCAATGCAATGCCCAGTTTGCTCTGCCGAAGCCCAGAACAGGACGCCTGCGACGCTGCCCGGCATCGTTCTCGCGTGTGGATCGTGCGGCGAGTACCGGATTGCCGGCGCAGCTTACGAGCATTTGGCGAAGCTTAGCTCGGACCGGCGCGCGCTGGCGCTCGACCATGCCAAGCGCGCCTCCAAGCACGGCCTGCCGATGATCGACCTCGCGGCGGTGTCGCCTCTCTAGCCGAGCGGCCCGTGCCACCTCGTTCGCGACGGCTTTGCCGGCGCGCGTCGTTCCCGGGAGGGAAACACGCGCAGGAGAAGCTCGTTGTCGCGGACGCTCGTCGCCTTCGTCTTGGCCGTCTCGATGTGCGGGCTCGCGGCCCCAGCGCGAGGCGTGGAGGATGTCTTCACGGGGGAGATAGCCGCGCTGCTCGACTGGTCCGTCAACAACTGCGACTTCAAGAGTTCCGACAAGGCGCACAAGCTCGTCGAGGCGGAAAAGGCCAAGAGCGAGGCCAAGTTCTCGGACAGCTATCTGAAAGGCTTCTCGGGCAAGCTGCTCAGCGAAGCCAAGCAATCCCGGAACGCGGCCGAAAAGCTCTGCGGCCAGATCAAGGATTGGTACGGAACCGGTGGATCGCGCATCGCCGGCCTTGTCGCGGGACCTGCCCAGACAATCGAACCTGCCTCTGCGAGCCCCAAACAGGCAGACTCAACGGGCCGGCGCGGGCGCAAGCGCGGGCCGTAAGCGTCTTTCGCAGGCTAAACGGTATTCCGGACGGTGTAATCTCCTCGCGCCAGCGGCGTGACCATCTGCTCGTCGCATTTGTGCCGATTGTGCATCCGATACGTTATGCGCAGCGGGAGCTTGTGGCGGAGTCATGGACAGAGAGCCGATCGCCGGCGAGAGGCTGGCCGACAACATCATCCACTGGATCGGTGTGTCTTCGGGCCTAATCGCGTGCGCGGCCATGCTGGTCGCGGCCGTCACCTGGCTGCCCGTCGGCTCGACCGCGAGCCTGACCATCTACGGACTGGCGATGGTCGCGATGTTCGGCTGTTCGGCGGCCTATCACATGGTGCCGACGGAGCGGTGGAAGGGTTTGCTGCAGCGGCTCGACCATGCGGCGATCTTTCTCAAGATCGCCGGCACCTACACGCCCTTTGCCGCGGTGAAGATGGGCGGTGCGGCCGGCTTCGGCCTTCTCACCATCGTGTGGACGGTGGCACTCGGCGGCGCTGCGGCCAAGCTGCTGCTGGCGTCGCGCTGGGACAGAATAGCGATCCCGCTCTATCTCGTGCTCGGCTGGACGGGGATCGTCATGTTCGGGCCGCTGTCCCAGTCGGTCGAGACCATCACGCTCGTTCTGCTGGGGCTCGGCGGCGCGCTCTATTCCATCGGCGTGATCTTCCACGTGTGGCGTTCGCTGCCGTACCAGAATGCGATCTGGCACGCGTTCGTGCTCATCGCCACGGCGTGTCACTTCGGCGCCGTGACCACGGCGATCTTCACGACCAGCGCCTAGCGCGCCGTCCGCCTCTCAGGCGCCCTTGATGTTGGTGGCGACGGGGCCCGCCATGCGCGCCTCGGGGTCCGGCGTCGTATCCTTCCAGCGCACGGAGCCGACGGGACGCTCGAGCATGCGGCGGATGCGAACGGGGGCGTCGCCACGATGGAACTCGATGGCGCGGGCGTGCAGTTCGCGTTCGGCGAGCGTCGGCCGGTTGCGCTGGCGCAGGTAGTCGTGCCACGTCGGGCAGTGATAGCGCTCGGTCCAGAGTTCCGGGTCGGCAATATCGCGGGCGATGGACCAGCCATAGGCGCCGTTGCGCATGCGGCTCGAGCGCACCTGCTGCATCACCGCGTAGAACAGCCGGGCGCGGTCCGGATCGACGCGATATTCGATCTCGACGACAATTGGGCCGCTGCGGGGCGTCAACGGCAGCCGCACTTCCGGGTCGGCGAGCATGTCGGACGTTGCCACGACGCCATCGCCGACGACGGGAACCCTGATCCAGCGGCTCAGCAGCGGCGAGAGGATCAGGGCCGCAGCCGAGGCGAGCAGCGACTTGTCGAGGCCGTGTGCGCTTGCCAGAACGCCCCAGCCCCACCCCCCGAGCGCAACACCCGCAGCGACGGCGGCCTGATAGCTCGCCAGCGTGCGCGCGGCGACCCAGCGCGGGGCGGATAGCTGCACGCTGACATTGAAGACCATCATGCAGGCGGTCCACGCCGCACCGAACGTCACCAGCGCAGCACCCGTCAGGAAGACGTTGTGGCTCAACGCTACGACAATGACTGCGGCCCCCATCGTGACCGAGCATAAACGCACGCTCACTTCGCTGGTGAAGCTCGCCCGCAGACGGCCGACGTTGAAGGCGCCGACGATGGAGCCGATGCCGAAGGCGCCGAGCATCAGTCCGAACAACTGGGCGCCACCGCCGAGCAGGTCGCGCGAGATCAAAGGCAGCAGGGCGGCGATCGAACCGCCGGCACAGCCGACGACCAGCGTGCGGCCGATGGTCATGCGGATCGGCGGCGAGTTGAGCACGTAGCGGAAGCCCGAGATGATGGCGCGACCGAGGCTCTCGGGCGGCAGCCGCGACGGGTCCGCCGCGCGCTTCCAGAGAAACAGCACGACGAGCAGCGGCACGTAGAAGAGCGAGGCCGTCGCGAAGGAGGCGAGGCCTCCGGCAGCCGCGACGATCGCACCGCCGATGGCGGGACCGAAGCTGCGCGCCACGTTGTAGCTGATGCCGTTGAGGGCGACGGCCGCGGGTAGCACCTCAGGCGGAACCTGCTCACCTACGGAGGCGCCCCACGCGGGCCACAGCAACGCGGTGCCCGTGCCGACGAGGAAGCACAGGAGCAGCAGCAGGTACGGCGCTTCGATCTTGGCGAGCGACACCAGCGCGAGCGCCGTCGCGCCGATCATGGAGGTGACCAGCGCAACGAGCGCGATCTTGCGCCGGTCGAACATGTCGGCCAGCGCACCCGACGCGATCGACAGGATGGCAACAGGCAGCATCAGCGCTGTCTGCACCAGCGCGACCATCGTCGCCGAAGAACTGAGATGCGTCATGTCCCAGGCGGCGCCGACGCCGAGGATGAACAGGCCGAGATTGGAAAAGAGGCTCGCCACCCACATGTTGCGAAAGGTCGTGACCTCGAGCGGAGCGAACGGGCCGGTCTTCGAATTGGGCATGCGACTTTTCAAAGCCTCGTTGGAACGGCGCGGGCTCGCTGACCGGAACCGATGAGCCGCGCGATGGGCCGTCACCTGCACCTGACACGGCGCGTGGTCAAGACGAACGCCTGTGTGCATGCACAGGCGGTCTCGCTGTGCCGCTCCAAGAGCATAGCGAGGCGGATGCGTCGGATCTCCAGGACAGGGCCTTGTACATCATGTAGCCCGCTATTGCGGACACCAAAATGCGCATGAGGACGGGGAGCCCCTGCCGGGATCGCCGGGTGGCGATCCGCGGCCTGGCGAAGCGGCTGGCGCTGGCCGTGTCTCACGCCCCCGGCTCGTGGCGCGAGGAGGCAGCGGTAAGCGGTGACCGATCAGGCGACGTCCTTGGTCTCGGCGATGGCGGCGGCATTCAGGTCGATGCGGCCGTCCTTGTTGGCGTGCCAGGGAAGGGCTTCGGGTGCCAGCGGACGGCTGAAATAGTAGCCTTGCCCCTGGTCGAACTTCTCCTGGCGCAGGTAGGCGAGCTGCTCTTCCGTCTCCACGCCTTCGACGGTCGTCACCATGCCGAGCGCCGTGCCGAGGAAGGCGATGGTGCGCAGCAGCGCGTGCGACACGGGGTTGCCTTCCTGCACGGCGCTGATGAACGAACGATCGACCTTGATCTTGTGGAAGGGGAAGATCTGCAGGTAGCTCAGCGAAGAATATCCGGTACCGAAGTCATCGAGCGCGATGTGCGCGCCGAGAGCGTAGATCTCCGAGAGCGCCCGCAGCGTCTGTTCGTTGTTCCCGAGAAGCGTGGTTTCGGTGATCTCGAGTTCCAGGCGCTCGGGCGGCAGCCACGACGCATCGAGCGCCTGCTTGACGACGTTGACGATGCCCGGCGCGCGCGCCTGCACGGGCGAAAGGTTGACGGCAAGCTTGACGTGGGACGGCCAGGTCGCGGCCTCGGCGCAGGCCTCGTGCAGGACCCACGCGCCGATCTCGACGATGAGCCCGGTCTGCTCGGCATGCGGGATGAAGTCGATCGGCGGCACGCGGCCCTTGCGCGGATGTTTCCAGCGCAGCAATGCCTCGCACGCGCTGATCTCGCCGGTCGCCAGATCGTAGATCGGCTGGTACTCGATGAAGAATTCCTTGTTGACGAGCGCGTTGCGCAGCTCGAGCTCGAGAATCTGCGAGGCCATCAGGCGCTCGTTCATGCTCTTTTCGAAGAACGAGAACGTGCCGCGGTGCTCCGTCTTCGCGGCGTAGAGGGCAAGGTCGGCGTTCTTGAGGACCTGGTCCGCGTCTTCGCCGTCGTTGGGCGCGATGGCGATGCCGATGCTGGTCCCGATCGACAGGACGTGGCCGTCGATGTCGAAGGGCGTGTTGAGGGCGGTAATGATGCGACGCGAGATCGCGGTCGCGGCGACGTGCAGTTCCGTACCGTAGACGAGGACCGCGAATTCATCGCCGCCCAGGCGCGCCACGAGATCACCGTCGCGCAGGCAGCTCTTCAGGCGTTCGGCAACGGCGCGCAGCAGCTTGTCGCCGACGGCGTGGCCCAGCGTGTCGTTGACGGGCTTGAAGCGATCGAGATCGAGATAGAGCACGCCCAGCGGAGAGCGGCTCGCGCAGCTCGCCTCCAGGTGCTTGCGCAGAAGCGCACGGTTGGGAAGATCTGTCAGCGCGTCGTGATGGGCAAGGTGGGCGATCTTCGCCTCGATGCGGCGGCGCTCCGTGATGTCCTCGTGCGTCGCGACGAGCCCGCCTTCGCCCATGGGGCGGACCGAGACGCCATAGATTCGCCCGTCGCTCAATCGCGTCTCGTAATAGCCGGTGCGCGAGGCGCTGACCTGCTGGCGCGTTGCCTCGTACATCTGGTCGGCATCGCGCCCGGCATAGACGCCGCCGTTGGTGCAATGGCGGAGAATGTCGAGAACGTGAATTCCGGGTTGCACCATTTCCTTCGGCAGCTCGTACAGCTCGAGATAACGCGTGTTGCAGAGCACGAGCCGCTGGTTCGCATCGAACATGACGAGGCCTTGCGCCATGTTGTTGATCGCCGCGTCGAGGCGGTCGTTGAGGCTCTCGCGTTCCGTGATGTCGAGATGCGTGCTGACCCAGCCGCCGTCCGGTTTCGGCTGGATGGCGACCGCGATCGTGCGGCCATCTCCCATCTTGCCCGTGATGTAGCTGACCTTCTGGCGCGAGACGCGCTCGCGCATCTTTTCGAGTACCTCCTCGACAGTCGTGCCGACGTAAGTCCCATTGGCGATGCGATGCGCGATGAGCTCTCCCAGATGCATGCCTGGCTTCACGTCGTTGGGGGACTGGCCATACATGGAGGCGAACTTCTCGTTGGACAGGACCAGCCGCTGATCCTTGTCGAACATGGCAAGGCCCTGCGCCATGTTGTTGAGCGCCGTGTCGAGATGCTCGCGCAGGACTTCCTTGTCGGTGACGTCGAGATGCGTCGCCACCCAGCCACCGTCGGGCTGCGGCTGGATCGAGATCGCCATGGTCCGGCCGTCGCCGAGCTTCCTGAGGAAGCTCGTCTCGGTCTGGCGCGCAATGATCTGGTGCATGTGCGCCTGGAGCTTCTCGACCGTATCGCCCTTGTAGAGACCCAACTCGATGCGGCGGGCGACGATATCCGTGAACAGCATGCCCGGCTTCACTTCGTCGGGCCGCTGGCCGTAGCTCGTCGCGAACTTGTCGTTGGCGACGAGGAGGCGGCCGTCCTTGTCGAACATGGCGAGCGCCTGGGACATGTTCTCGAGCGCCGCGTCGAGGCGGTGGTTCTGCGTGACGAGCTGTTCCTCGCGCGCTTTGACGTCCGTGCGGTCGTGCCCGATCAGGAAATAGTTGCGGACGCTTTCCGACCAAACGATCGACCATGACAGCCAGACCTTGCCGCAATCCTCGATCGCAAGGCACGTCTCCAGATCGTGCATGGCGTTGCTGTCGCGAGCCCTGTCGAGACCGGCTTCGATATCCCGGACGTGCCCGAGGCCCAGCGCTTCGGAGAACGGCTGGCCGATCATGCTCGAGGGGGCGATGCCGAGGCGGCTCTCGATGCTTGGGCTCACCTGCAGAACGCGACGGTCTTCCGACAGCACGAGAATGATGTCGAGCGACGTCTCGAACAGGATCCTGCGCGCTTCGGACTGGCGTTTCAGCTCGGCGTCCCGCAGCGCCGCCTTGGACTGCTCGCGATGCTGGATCCGGATGGCGAGGAAGGCGAGCAATCCGACGCACGTGAAGGAGAATAGACCGAAATAGAGATCGCGCCGCCAATCCGCGAGGACATCGGCGAGGGTGACGGCGGTGGCAATGGTCAGCGGTGTCTCGCCGACCGCGTCGTGCGCCACGAGCAAATCGCCGGCGCCCGACGGGTCGGTGATGATCTTGAAACCGGTGCCGCTCAGCCCCTGGCCTGGCAGTGTTGGGCTGCTGTTGTCGAGACCGCCGAAGCGCGCGACGATCTTTTCGCCCCGCAGCAGCCACACGGTGCGGCTCGTCCCGGCATCGAGCGACAGGTAGATGGGGCTCAGCCGTTCCGGCTCGATGAGCGCCACGACGGCGCCGCAGAAATCGCTGCCCGAAGACAGGCGCCGGCCCATCGGAATGAGCACCTTGCCCGTCAGGACGCTCTGGAAGGGCGAATCCAGCACCATCGCGTTCGTGCCGCTGCTTTGCAGCGTCTTGAAGACTGTGCTGTTCGAGCGGTCCATGCCGAGCGCGGCGCGCCACGTCGACTGGATCACCTCGCCGCTCTGGTTGAGCACGCTGATGGACTGGACGCCGCGCAGGATGCGCTGCGCCTCGGGAAGGGCATCGGGGCGCGCCATGATGCCGATCGGCTGGCAGTGCACGCTGCGCTCGACGAGGCGGGTGAGGGAGAAATCGACGGCCTTGACGAGGTCTTCGAGGTGCTCGCTCAGCGCGTAGGCAAGGCCCTGCAAGTCACGGCGGCTGCGCTCGATGGCGGAGACGTACTGGTGGTGCATATACAGGCAGAACAGCGCCAGCACGCCAACGGCTGCGACACTGCCGGCGACCAGGCGTCCATGCCTGCGCAATACAGAAACTAAGTTCCAACTCGGCACAGCGTCTCACGCCCACAACAGTCCTGGCGGCTTGATTTAAGCCGGAA
>RXJK01000407.1:13874-14057 GCA_003963125.1 Hyphomicrobiales bacterium | reverse complement strand
CGGAGCGTTTTTCAAATCTCGGCCGATTTTGCCCGCTTGTTTGCTGTCGCGGACGCCGAAGTCGATCGCAGGCCCCGACATGACCCGGGGATGGGCAGGACATCCGGAAACACAGATGCGCCTGCAATGCGGGGCTTGGCCAAGTCACCCGCGGCCTTTATCACTTTCCCGCGGCCGGGGCAG
>RXJK01000407.1:0-13824 GCA_003963125.1 Hyphomicrobiales bacterium | reverse complement strand
CAGAAACGCGATTTCGTCTCCAGGCCAGCAGAGGTCCCCATGGCACTCACTCCGGAACTCAAGACCGCTCTTCAAGGTGTCTCCACCGCGACCGTCACGACGGTGCTCTTGAAGAAAGGTCTTCGTAACGTCTGGATGCGGGGCACGAAACCGCTGCGGCCGGGCCAAGGGCGGCTCGTCGGCGAAGCGTTCACCCTGCGCTTCGTACCCGGCCGCGAGGATTTGGCAACGCCCGAATCCTGGAGTTCGCCCAAATCCACGCGGGCAGCCATTGAGGCGATGCCCGAGGGGGCCATCGCGGTCGTCGATGCCATGGGCGTGACCGACGCGGGCATCTTCGGCGATATCCTCTGCGCCCGGATGGCCAAGCGCGGGGTCGCGGGCCTCGTCACGGACGGCGTGATGCGCGATCTCGCCGGCGTCCTCGGGACGGGGCTCCCGATCTGGTGCCAGGGTGCTGCTGCACCTCCCTCCATTGCGGGTCTCACCTTCGTGAACTGGGGCGAGCCCATCGCGTGCGGCGGCGTCGCCGTGTTCCCGGGCGACGTGGTGGTGGTCGATGACGACGGCGCCGTGCTGATCCCGCAGGCACTGCTGAAGGACGTGGTGCCGATGATGGTCGAGCAGGAGCGGCTGGAAAGCTGGATCATGCAGGAGGTCAACAACGGCCACGCCCTGCCCGGCCTCTACCCCGCCAACGCTGAGAACAAGGCGCGCTACGAGGCATGGGCTGCCAAAGACCGCGCGAAGAAATAAAGCGCGCCCGGCCCGTAAGGTGATCGCCGGCAGCCGCGCTTGCGCACGTCTTCTGGACTAGCCGTCTATCGAAGGCCTTGGGACTTGGTTAATCGCGGACCTCAGCGATAACCAACGACCGCGATGCGCGTTGACCCTCGAGGGGCCGCGCTCACTATGCCCATCGCAGCCAATTGCGATGGGTCCCATGCGCACGCGTGCCGAGACAAACGAGCGTCCGAGATATCGTCCGCCCGCGGAGCAGGGTGTGTGGGCCGATGCCGTGGCCGTGCAGCGGTGTGTAACGGCTGCCGGAAGTGCCGAACCCGAACCCTGCGTCAATGCTGACGACTGGGCGCGTCTCGGCAAGGCGCCTGTTATCTTCGGCGCGTGCGCGGGGTGGCTTCACAGTGCGCGCGGTCGCACCGGCGTTGTCATGTGCCCGGGCTTCGGGCTCCACGACCTGGCGGCGCGGCAATCCTGGAGCCTGATGGCGGATCGGCTCGCGTCGGCCGGCTATCCCACGCTTCGCTTCGATTACAGGGGAGCCGGCGATGCGCCCCAGGATCTCGCCGCAATCCGCAGCGTCGACGCCTGGATTGCAGACGTGCATGAGGCCGCGGAGTTCCTCAAAATCCATGCGGGTGTCGATAAGCTCGTCCTCGTCGGCTTGAGCATCGGGGGGCTGATCGCGGCGAAGGCGGCGGAGGCGCGCCGCGACATTGCCGATCTCATCCTGCTGGCGGCGCCGTCCTCGGGGAAATCCTTCATCCGCGAACTGCGTCTGTCCGCGCACGTGACGCGCAAGGACCACTGCGCGCGCGTCGCTGCGGCAGCGCCCGATGGGTCGCTCGTGATCGCGGGCTTCGAAATTCCGAAAGCGTTCGCCGACAGTCTTTCGGGCCTTGCGTTGGCACCACATGCCACGCTGTCCGCGGCGCGGGCCTTGCTGCTGCAGCCCGCCGGCGCGGACAGCGCGCGTTTGACGGCGTGGCTCGGGCAAAGCGGCTGCCGCGTCGACGTCGCGGAGTTCGCGGACTTCGCCTCGTTCATGACGGCACCGACGCTGAGCCGCCCGTTCCTTGCGACGGTCGCAAAGGCCGTCGACTGGCTCGGACCGGCGGCACCTGAGTCCTCACCGCGCAAGGCGGCCACGCCCTTGCCGCGCAGCAAAGTGCGCGGGGAAGGCTGGACGGAGACCACCCTGACGATGGGACGCGACGGGACCTTAATCGGCGTCCTGTGCGAACCGACGACGGGTGCACGGCGCAACGCGTGCGTCATCATGCTCAATTCCGGGCGCGATCCGCACGTCGGCTGGGGGCGCGGCAACGTCGAGACGGCGCGGCTGCTCGCCACGAACGGGCTAGCCTCACTGCGCGCCGATTTCGCCTTCGTCGGCGACAGCCAACCGGATGCCACATGCGCGCCGTGTCCGCTCTACACAGCGGCCGTGACGGCTCAGGTCCAGGACTTCATGCGTGCCCTGGAAACGCGCGGCTACGAGGCCTTTCATCTGGTCGGATCCTGCAGCGGCGGCTATGCGGCGCTGACGGCGGGGCTGGCCGATACCCGGGTGAAGAGCATTGCGGCGCGCAATCTGCAGCGCCTCCTCTACCGCATCGACGATCGCGTGATGATCCCCTTGAACGAGCGCCTGGCCCTATCGCCGCAGCCGCGCAAGGGGACATTGCTGCGCCTCGCACGCGGCATCGGTTACCGACTGCTGGACACTTCGCTCGTCGCCCTGTCGCGCGGCTTGACGAAATTGCTGTTGCAGCGCGAGCGGCTGCAGCGCCGGGTGAAAGAGTTCTCGGCGCGCGGCGGGCGCGTGCTGCTCGTCTATGCGAGCGCGCATCCGGCGCTCCCCTACCTGGAGGACATGTTCGGCGCGGACGGCCGTGACCTCAGCGCGATCCCGAATTGCAGCATCGCCACCGTCGAGGGTGCGGACCACAATTTCGGCGATCCCGCACATCGGCAGCGCTGGAACGACCTGCTGATTGCGCACGTGCTGCAGAGCGAGGGTGCTCCCCGCGGCGTTCAGCCGGAGCGGTCCTTGTAGGTTTCGGCCTTCAGCCACGCGGCGAAGGCGTCGCCAATTCCGGGGCCCGTGATCAGGCCGTCGCGCCAATCGTTCGTGGCTGGTCGCACGATGAGCATCCATCCCGCGCCGAACGCGTCCGTGTTGAGGGTTCGGGGCCGCTTGATCAGATCGTCGTTCACGGCCACGACGATGCCGGCGAATGCGGCGCGGGCGGCGCCCACCCACTTGCCGCATTCGATGGTGGCGAAGGAGCGCTGCGGCTCGAAATCCTTGCCGACTCGCTTGGGCGTGAACACCAGCACCTCGCCGGCGAGCTCGATGGCGAGCGGCGTGAAGCCCGCCCTGACGTCGCCGTCCGGCAGCGGTTCGTACCAGACCTGGTTGGCAAGGTCGTAGAAGAGGTGCTCGGGATAATCGTGTGCGCCAACGGTTGCCATGGCGCCTCTCAGTAGGTCAGCACGCGGTGGTCGTCGGACATGATGTTCTGCAGCATGACGGAGGCTCCCATGAGGCCGCTGCACTCGGGGATGAGGTCAGCTTCAGTCATGTCGAAGAGTTCGAGGTTCGCCGGGCAGGCCCAGAAGCGCGCGCCGTTGGCGTGGGCATCGCGGATCCAGTCGTAGGCGGTTTTGCCGGCGCCCGGCTTGATCTCGATGCCGGCCGCCACGCCATTGCGCATCAGCTTGCCGGCGGTGGCCGCGCAGATCACGTCAACCTCGTAGTCCATCGCGGCCGCGACGGCCGCGTGATAGAACGGCGCGCCGAGTTCCTCGGGATTGCGCGGGTCGGTGTTCACGAGCACGATCACGAGCTTTTTCATGCCCGCGCTCCGGCATTGAGCAGCAGGTCTTCGCCGAGGGCGTTGGCGTCAGAGCCTATTTCCGCGTCGAATTCGCGCTCGGCAATCGCGCGTTCGTGCTCGGTCAGGGACGAGGCGATCGGGACGAGATCGAAGGCCTGCGCGAGTGCGTGCGCGATGGCGCTTTGCAAGGCCTCCGACGAGACCTGCGCGCCGACCTCGGCAAGGCTCGTCACTGCGGCGCGCATCGCCTGAGGTGGCGCGCCGAGCGCGTGCGCCATGTCCGTTGCCGCGTCTTCCAGGATCAATGTCCCCTGAAGCAGGAAGGAACCTGCCGTGGACGTCGTCGCGGCGCCTGAAATCTTGCGCCCTTTGATCATCAGGCTGTTCGGGGGCGCGAAGCGTGCCTCGATGCCGAGCTTTGCGAGGGCTTGGACCAGAACGTCGCCGATCTTGACTGAAAGAGTGTCAGGGGCAGCCGAGGATCGCGTGACGAAGTCCCAGGCCAGCATGCCGGGTCCCATGTAGACCGCGCCTCCGCCCGTTACGCGGCGCGCGATCTCGATGCCTGCGTCGCGGCAGTGGGCAAGGTTCGCGGCCTGGGCCGCAATCTGGCTGGCACCCAGCAGAACACTCGGCTCGAAGCGATAGAAGCGCAGGACATCCGTGTCGGACCCGGCATGCGCCATCAGGAGGCCCGCGCTCAGCGCCGTGTTCCGGCGCCCCGAGGCGAGACCCGTATCGATGACGCGTAGCCGCCTCATGTGCCGGTCTCCGGCTGCACCTCGATGCGGCGACCCAGCGTGTCGAAGAAGTGGCCGTCGTTGAGGATCATGCGGTCGGCGATGACTTTCTCCTCGAGCTCCTTGAGGCGCAGGCGCGCCGTCGGATTGTCGATCGGCCCGCCGTTGCGGGCCTTCGTGGGAAAGAAAGCGGCGCCCTTCCACGGCTGGCCCGAGCCCGCGAACATCGTGGTGATCTCGTCCCACGTCACCTCGTCGCCGATGATGTGGAAGTAGGTCGAACAGAGCGGCGTCAGCGAGCGCTCGCCGATGTCCATCAGCACGACGAGGACGGTGAATTCGCCGTGCTCGCGCACCATCGAAGTGAGCCAGGCGCTGAATTCGGTATCGTCAGAAGTCGACAACGGGCACCTCGGGCACGTATTGATCGAAGAGAACGTAGAAGGGTTTGCCCTTCGCTTCGAGGAACCACGCCTCGAAGCGTTCGAGTTCCGCAACGACGGCTGGAGCGGCCTTGTCGTCCTGCGGCGTCGCAAGGCAGCTACGGACAGCGGCGGCGACGGGCTCCATGCGCGCCAGGATTTCCTGGTAGCTTTCGGACAGCGCCGACCAGCCCAAATCCTCGCAGACGGCGCGCTTCTGCGCGGCCCATGCTTCATCCTCGGTGCCCGCCTGCGCCGGCAGGCTCGTCGACAGGAGGCCGATCAGGCGCGAGCGGCGGAAGGCGTAGACGCGCCGCTGCTCTGCCATCGCGATCTCGGCGGCGAGCTTCTTGCGCAATTCGACTTCCTGCGCCTGCGCGACCTTGGCGGCAGCCTCGAAGTGCGCGAGCAGGGCGGGCGCGGCGGGCGGCGTCATGAGGTGGCCTTTCCAAGATGTGGCGGAGGAGGATGGGAGTCGAACCCACCTGGGACCGTCTGACGGCCCCACCCGGATTTGAAGTCCGGTCGCCCCACCGGGAGCGGGACTCCTCCGTCGTGCTGCACAGCGGCTTTCGGCGCGAAGAATTCGACGCGCTGAGGATTGATGCGGCGCAGATCCTGTCGCCGGATCGTGAAGCCGTGTCTATCGAAAAATTCGAGAATCTGGATCGCGACCTTGCGGCCGTTGTCGAGCCGGTCGCGGAAGTCGGCCGCCGAGAAGCGGCCTTCTGGCGCCGTCGACGCGACATCGATGGCGATGGCCGCCATGCGCTCAACGACGGGGCGGGTGAAGAAATGATCGTGCGCGATCTCCTCGACATCGCCGCGGCGCCCCGCCAGGCGCAGCAGACGCCGGACAAATGTTTCCTCGATCGCCATGGCCTTGGCGATGTCGCGCACGCGGGGCGGACGGTAGGGATCGGCGTCGATGCGGGCGAGGATCAGCTTCAGGAGCCGTTCTTCCTCGTCTGAGACGCGCGCCTGATGCTGGGGGCGGCGAATCCAGGTGCGATCGATGGCGAGCTGTCCGTCGTCGGCGAGCTTGCGCAGCGCGGAGAGGAACACGGGCGCTGGCAGCATCGGGCGGTAGCTGCGGCGAAGCTGCTCCAGGCCGATGCCGGGCTGATCGGGCTGCTCGGCGTGAATGCGATCGAGCTCTTGGCCGATAGTCTGGGCGAGATCGGCCCAGGTCGCGGCGCCAAGTGCGACATGCCCTTTGGCGAGTGGCAGCACAACGGCGTCGTTGTGTTCGAGCGCGACAATCAGAGGTTCGACGGGAATGGCGCGGTCGCAGGCGAATGCTGTAATGTCCAGCGTCGCACCGGCTGCCGCTACATAGGCCATCGCCGCGCCTTCCGGATCGTCGATCATCAGGGCTTCGAGTTCGCGCCGGCGCTCCGGTGTGCGGCGCTTGCGCTCGGGCGCATGGACATCGACGAAGCTACCGCCGCCGATCGTGCGGCTGGACGACGTATCGCGCACAACGAAGCGATCTTCCGCCGCCGCTGCGATGGGCTTTTCGAGGACGAGCTGAACGAAATCCGTCTCGCCGGCGTTGAGCGCGCCATCACGCAGGAGCACGATGCGGCCCGGCACTTCCGCCGCGGCGTGGTGGACTTTCACCGGGAACCACTGGCCGATGCCCTTGGGCTCGGAGGGGAGAACGCGCAGGCGCGCGTCGATGCGTGACGTCGGCGCGTGCAGAGCCGGGGACAAAGCCATGTCGCCACGCCGCACCGCGTCCTTGGAGATACCGGGCCCGCTGAGTACGAGCGCGCAGCGTTCGCCCGCGGTGCCGCGCTCGGCCGGCTTGTTGTGCGCGTTGATGGAGCGCACGCGCGCTTCGAGGCCCGACGGGCTGATCACGATGGTGTCGTCGATGGCGACGGAGCCCGAGAGCACCATGCCGGTCACGGCCGTGCCGAGGCCCTGCAGCGTGAAACAGCGGTCGATCGCCATGCGGAAGAGGCCGGCGGAAGAGCGCGCCGAGGTTTCTGCCGAAGCCGCATCGAGACGGGCTGTCAGCCGGTCGACGCCCTCGCCGGTGGCAGCGGAGACAGGAATGATCTCGGCGTCGGCGAGGCCCGTGCCTGCCAGGGCTCCGCGGATCTCCTCGGTGACCGCGTGCAGGCGTTCGGCGTCGACGAGGTCGCACTTGTTCAGCGCCACGACACCGTTCTCGAGGCCGAGCAGATCCATGATGGCGAGGTGCTCGCGCGTCTGGGGCATCACGCCGTCGTCCGCCGCGATGACCAGCACCACGAAGTCGATACCCGTGGCGCCTGCGAGCATATTGTGCACGAGGCCCTCGTGGCCCGGCACATCCACGAAGCCGATCGTTTCGCCACCGGGACGCGGCCAATAGGCGAAGCCGAGGTCGATCGAAATGCCGCGCGCCTTCTCCTCCTTCAGGCGATCGGTCTCGACGCCGGTCAGCCGGCGCACGAGGGAGGTCTTGCCGTGATCGATGTGCCCTGCGGTGCCGACGATCATGCCGGCTCTCCCCAGGTCTCGGGCGCCAGGTAGGCCATCTCCTCCGCGCGGCGGCGTTCGTCAGCCGTGCAGGTGGCCAGCACGCCATTGTAGTAGCGGTCGGCGAACGGGCTGCGGGCCTTGCGCGCGAGCGTCAGCCAGGCGAGGGCGCGCACGTTGTCCTTGGGGACGCCTGCGCCGAGGTGGTGCGCGACGCCGAGCATCGCCTGTCCGTCCGCGTCGCCCAGCAGCGCGGACTGCTGCCACCAGCGGGCCGCTTCGTCGGGATCGCGCTCGACACCCAGCGCATTGTGATGGAGTAGCCCCAGCCGCGTCATGGCGGCTGCATTGCCTTGCGCGGCCGCCTTCAGCGCCCAATCGCGTGCCTGCGCGTAGTCGGGTTTGCGGTGATCGCCATCGGTCAGGATCCACGACAGCATGTCCTGCGCGTGCGCATCGCCTTGCCGCGCGGCGCGGGCGTACCATTCCTCGGCGATGGCGCGGTCGGGCTTTCCGTCCTCGCCGTTGAAATGATAGTCGGCGAGGAGGCGCTGCCCGACAGGATCGCCGGCCTTGGCCGAGAGATGCAGCCACGTCTTGGCGAGAGCGACGTCGCGTTCCACGCCCCAGCCCTGCACGAAGCACTGGCCGATCTCGGCCTGCGCGCGGGCGTCACCTGCGTGTGCCAGCCTGTTCCAAATGGCCAGCGCCGTGTCGTAGTCGCCGGCCGAAGCTGCGGCCTGCGCCTCCGTGTGGCCGCCGGCCGGCTGCGACGGCGCTGCGGGTTTCGCGCTACGCCAGAACATCGGCGCCTCGTGCCTTGAGACGTTGCGCCAGGACGCCGAGTTGCTCCACAAACAGGGCTTCGTCTTCGAGGCAGCGCAGGTCGAGGATCAGCGCGTGCTCGCGGATGCGGCCGACGATCGGCACCGGCAGCCGCCGCAGCGCGCGCGACAAAGCTTCGACCGCGCCGCCTTCGCGCTTCGCTTCCGCCGCGCGGATGGCGAGGCCGGCACTCGGCAGCGTTTCGAGCGGCAGCGCACCCGAGCCGATCTGGCTCGTGCACTCGATCACGCTCACGGCGAACGCCGGGCCCAGTGCGGCCTGCACCGCGGGCAGATGCGTCTCGGCCAAGGCCTGCATCTCGGACCGCGTGCGCGTGAAGGCGCGTAGCGTCGGCAGGTATTCCGGCAGCCGGTCGGGATCGCGGTAGAGGCGCAGCGTGGCTTCGAGCGCGGCGAGGCGGATCTTGTCGATGCGCAGCGCCCGCTTCATCGGGTTTTTTGCGACGCGCGCCACGAGATCCTTGCGGCCCGCGACGATCCCCACCTGGGGGCCGCCCAGCAGCTTGTCACCGGAGAAGGTGACGAGATCGGCGCCCTCCTCGAGCGCCGCGCGCACCGTGGGCTCCGAGACAAGGCCGTAGCGTGCGAGATCGACCAGAGCGCCCGAGCCCAGGTCGTTGATGAAGGGCACGCCGTGCTTCCTCGCAACGGCGGAGAGATCCGGTGCCGGCACCGACTTGGTGAAGCCCTGGATGATGTAGTTCGAGGTGTGCGCCTTCAGAACCAGCCCTGTCTGCGCGGTGAGCGCGCCTTCGTAGTCGCGCAGGTGCGTGCGATTGGTGGTGCCGACCTCGACGAGCTTGGCGCCGGCACGGGCCATGATGTCGGGCAGGCGGAACGCGCCGCCGATCTCGATCAACTCGCCGCGCGAGACGATCGCCTCCTTGCCGGCGCCGAAGGTGTTGAGGACGAGCAGGACGGCGGCGGCATTGTTGTTGACGATGCACGCATCCTCGGCGCCCGTGAGTTCGCGGACGAGGCCGCGCACGTGGTCGTCCCGCTCGCCGCGCACGCCATCGCCGAGATCGAATTCCAGCGCCACGGCCGAGCGCATCGCGTCGACGGCAGCCGCCACGGCCTTCTCCGAAAGGATGGCGCGGCCGAGATTGGTGTGCAGCACCGTGCCCGTGAGATTGATGACGCGCCTGAGATTGGGCGTGTCCTCAACCGCCAAGCGCTGTGCGACCGCGCGCAGGAGCGCCGGCTCGCTCGTGTCGATCTCCGCGCCGGACAGGAGCGCGGCGCGGCAGGCTTCCAGGGTCTTGCGGATGGCATCGACGGTCGGCGCGCGGCCGTGACGGAGCACGAGTTCGGCCGCCAGATCGGCACGCAGCAGCAGGTCGACGGAGGGCAGCCGAACGCGATCGGCGGAGCTGCTCGCGGAGGCGCGCACAGGGCGGGTCATGTCAGTAGCCCAGGAGGAACAGGTTGCGGCCGGCGCGCGTCCAGCCGTCCTCCCGCATGAGCATGTCGAGGCCGACCGTCGCCACGTCGTCGGCGAACGGCTCGAGCTTATGGTGATTGATCTGGTAGGCAATCTTCAGATAGTGGCGGCCCTTGTCGCAGGTCTCGGCCTTCACCGCGTCGGAGCCGCCCTCGATGGTCTGATAGGAGATGCCGCCCGTCTCGCTGCACAGCGCGCACTTCACGCGCACAACGTTCCAGTGCGTGCTGCAGAGCGAGCAGGTGCAGAAGCGGGAATTGTTGGCCTTGGGCCAGCCGACGACGGAACTCGCGACGGGCGGGCTTCCGCAGGCTGGGCAGACGCCGTCGGAGATGGGCTTCAAGGCGTCGGCATCGAGTTTCGCGGCGAGGCGGGAGGCGTGCACCTGCAGTCCCGCCGTCACGAAGATGCGCTGGGGCAGGTCGGCCTTGCTGGATCCGACGCCGAGCGCTTCGCTCATGATGGCCGTGAGGGTTTCGCTCGAAGCCGCGCGCAGCGTCTGCACCGCGGCGGCCGCCTCGGCCGGCATGACGACCTTGCCGAGCGCGCCGAGCAGTGCGCGCACCGTATCAGCGGCCGTGGCGTCTATCAGGTTCTCGAAAGATAGGGGCGGCATGCCGTGCGCCAGCGCCTGCGCGATGGCGTCGGCAGCAGGCAGCACAACGGGGGCGAGCTGCGGCACGATCTCGTGCTGGGCTTTCGTCACGCCCGACAGGAACGTCAGGTAGGTCTCGAGCTGATGCCCTGGGGCCAGCTCGGTGAAGCGCTCAGACCGGGTAAGGAAAAGGGCGTTCGGGTCGGGGAGAATGGCGAAGGGCGGCTTCGCCTCCTCCCCGATGTTCATGAGGCCGCTCTTGGCGGCGCCGATATCAGTCATAACCACCTCAGACTGAGGATGAAGTTCTGCCGACGAAATCGAAATCACTCAGCAGGCGAGATGCGCCTGCCGACTTCCTTTCGCAGCCACTTGCGGTGATGCCGCCAGGCCCATCCGCCCGACACGACGCCACTCAGCATGGCACTCATGGTACCACGCACCCAGATTGCTGCGTATACGTGGATGATCAGGATGGTAACCGCAACGATAGCGGCGCACGCGTGCAGCAGGGCTGCCCAGCGCCGCTGGTCGATCGTCGGCACGAAGCCGAAGGTCTGATCGATGAAGGCCAGGCCCTGGTCCCACAGGCCGATGCCGGTGACGAGCATCACCGAGACGAGGACGAACTGCGACCAGAACACGAACTTCTGGCCCGCGTTGTACTTGCCGATCTCCGGCAGATACTCCTCGTGGCCGCTCAGCACGTGGCGGATGCGGGCGACCCAAACGAAATCCGTGAACTCCGGCAGGTTCGCCCAAAAGAAGCGCAGGAACAGGCCGAGGAACGATACCGAAAGGGCGACGCCGATCCAGGGATGCAGCCAGCGGGTCATCTGGCCGCCGCCGAACAGCGCCGTCAGCCCGAAGAAGGTCGGGTAGAACAGCGCCGCGCCGCTCAGCATCAGAAGTACGAAGCTGATGGCGACGACCCAGTGGTTGATCCGGGCCAGTCCGGAGTAGCGGCGCACGCGAACGCGTGCATCCGTGTCGTGCGTGGTCACGATTTGCCTCCCGCCAGCTTCTCCGCGTTCTCCTCGTCTTCCTTGGAGACGCGATTGGGGCCGGCCAGCATGTAATGGACGACGCCCGCAATCGCGGAGAGGCCGACGATGGCCATGCCCGCGTACTTGCTGACGCCTTTCCACATCTCCACGATCGGGCTGATGCGCGGATTGTCCGGCAGGCCCGCGTAGAGGCTCGGCTGGTCGGCGTGATGCAGCACGTACATGACGTGCGTGCCACTGACGCCGGGCGGATTATAGAGGCCCGCCTTGTCGAAGCCGCGCGACTTAAGGTCCGTGATGCGCTTGTCCGACAGGGCCACCATCTCGGCCTTGGTGCCGAAGCTGATGCAGTGCGTCGGGCAGGCCTTGGCGCAGGCCGGCTGCTGGCCAACCGCGACGCGGTCGGAGCAGAGCGTGCACTTGTAGGCCTTGTTGTCGACCTGGGAGATGCGGGGAATGTTGAAGGGGCAGCCCTTCACACAGTACCCGCAGCCGATGCAGTTCTCGTGGATGAAATCCACGATCCCGTTGGCGTACTGGACGATGGCGCCAGGCGCCGGGCAGGCCTTGAGGCAGCCCGGATCCTCGCAGTGCATGCAGCCATCCTTGCGGATGAGCCACTCGAGATTGCCCGACTTCGGGTTCTCCCATTCCGTGAAGCGCATGAGCGTGAACATGTTCGGCGTGAGGTCGTGGGGGTTGTCGTAGACCCCCACGTTCGTGCCGACCGTCTCGCGCATGTCGTTCCACTCGAGACACGCCGACTGGCAGGCCTTGCAGCCGATGCACTTCGACGTGTCGATCAGTTTCACGACCTCCGTTGCCCGGTTGGGCTCGGGGGTGGACGTCACCGAAGCAGATTTGCGGATGACGTCGAACGGCTGGAATGTCGCCATGTGTCGTCCTCCCTCTAAGCCACGGGGCCGCTGTCGATCGGTTCGATGTCAACGAGGAACGCCTTGTATTCAGGCGTCTCGATGTTGGCATCGCCGACGAACGGGGTGAGCGAGTTCGGGCCGAAGCCCTTGCGTGCTGCCCCTGTGAAGCCCCAGTGGATCGGGATGCCGACGATGTGCACCGGCTTGCCATCCACCATCAGCGGTTTGATGCGCTTCGTGACGACCGCCTTGGCCTTGACCGACCCGCGCTTCGACCACACGCGCACCCATCCGCCCTTCTTGATGCCCTTTTCCTGCGCGAGCTGTTCCGAGATCTCGACGAAGAACTCGGGCTGCAGCGTCGCGTTCACCTGGACGTGCTTGGTCCAGTAGTGGAAGTGCTCCGTCAGACGGTAGCTCGTCGCCGCGTAGGGGAATTCCTTCGCGTCGCCGAACACCTCCATGTCGCCCTTGAACACGCGCGCCGCCGGGTTGCCCCGGATCTTCGGCGCGATGACGTTGGCGACCGGGCTTTCGAACGGCTCGTAGTGCACCGGGAACGGCCCGTCCTTCATCTGGTTGCGCACCCAGAGACGGCCGACGCCTTCCGGGTTCATGATGAAGGGACCGACGACGTCCGGCTTCGCGTTGGGCGCGATGTCGGGAACGTCGTAGCCCGTCCACTTGCTGCCGTCCCACTCCAACAGCTTGCGGCTCGGATCCCAGGGCTTGCCCTGCAGATCCGCTGACGCGCGATTGTAGAGGATGCGGCGATTGACCGGCCACGAGAACGACCACTTGAGGTAGGCGCCCGTGTTTTCGGGGTCGGACGTATCGCGACGGGCCATGTTGTTGCCCGCCTCGTTGTAGCAGCCGGAGTAGATCCAGCAGCCGCACGCCGTCGAACCGTCGTCGCGCAACACCGCGAAGCTCACCACCTGCTTGCCCTTCTGGAGCAGCAGTTTGGAGCTGTCGGCCGGATCGGCGACGTCCTCGACCACATAGCCGTTGAGCTCCTTGGCGATCTCGACCGGGGTCGGATCCTTCGGATCGGCATAGGGCCAATGCAAGTTGAGGATCGGATCGGGGTAGGCGCCGCCCTCCTTCTGGTACAGGGCCTTCAGCCGCTGATACAGCTGCGCCATGATCCAGATGTCGGTCTTGGCCTCGCCAGGAGGTGTGCCACCGGGCCAATGCCATTGCAGCCAGCGGCCTGAGTTGGTGAGCGAGCCCTCGTCCTCGGCGAAGCACGTCGTCGGCAGTTCGAAGACGGTGGTCTTGATGTCTTCGGACTTCACGGCGTTGTACTCGCCGTGATTTTCCCAGAAGCGCGACGTTTCCGTCTGCAGCGGGTCCATCACCACGAGGAACTTCAGCTTGGACAACGCCGCCTGCACCTTGCCCCTGTTCGGGAACGAGAGCACCGGGTTGAAGCCCTGGCAGAAGTAGCCGTTCATCTTGCCCTGGTGCATCATGTCGAAGGCACGCAGGATGTCGTAGGACGGCACGTCGAGCTTGGGCAGGTAGTCGTAGGCCCAGTCGTTGTCCTTCGTCGCCGCTGGTCCGTACATGGACTTCATGAAGCTGACGAAGAACTTGTTGTAGTTCTGCCAGTAGCTCATCTGGCCCGGACGCTCGGGCTTGAAGCCACGCTTGCCGATGTAGCTCGCGTAGTCCGGCTCCTGGTCCGAGGGCAGCGTGAGGTATCCCGGGAGCAGGTTCGACATCAGGCCAATGTCGGTGAGCCCCTGGATGTTGGAGTGGCCGCGAAGCGCATTCATGCCGCCGCCGCGCACGCCGATGTTGCCCAGGATGAGCTGCAACATCGCCATGGCCC
>RXJK01000340.1:2198-6099 GCA_003963125.1 Hyphomicrobiales bacterium | reverse complement strand
CGAGTGCCGCAGCAAGTAGAAGAGTGGGCCCCGGCAACAAGTGCGGGGCGACAGATGTACAATGGTGGCGCTTGCGGAATCCACCGCGGGTGAGCACGCAAACAAAAGGGAGCGCCGTGTGGCGCTCCCTTGGCAACTGCATGCCTACGCAATACGTGGGCGAACGAAGGTGCGAGCCGGCCCTCTACTTCGCCCGTTGCGCGCTGATCTCGCGCGCGTCCTCGATCGTGCGCAGGCCGGTCGTCGGCGCCGACACCAGCACGGCCATGTTGCCGGGCTTGTGCTCGTTGCGGCGCATGCGCGTGTGCGCCTTGGGGATCTGCGCCCACGGGAACACTTCCGACATGCACGGATCGATGCGCCGCTCGACGACGAGCTTGTTGGCCTGCGCCGCCTGCAAAAGGTTGGCGAAGTGCGAGCCCTGCACGCGCTTCTGATGCATCCACAGGTAGCGCGCGTCCATGGTGAGATTGAACCCGGTCGTGCCGGCGCAGATCACCACCATGCCGCCGCGCTTGACGACGAGCACCGACACCGGGAACGTCGAGGCACCCGGATGCTCAAACACGAAGTCGACGTTGTTGCCCTTGCCCGTGATCTCCCAGATGGCGCTGCCGAACTTGCGCGCTTCCTTCATCCACGCGTCGTACTCGGGCGTGCCGACCTGCGGCATCTCTCCCCAGCAGTTGAACTTCTTGCGGTTGATCACCCCGCGCGCGCCGAGCTGCATGACGAAGTCCCGCTTGTCGTCCTCTGACACGACGCCGATGGCGTTGGCACCCGAGGTGGCGATGAGCTGCACGGCCATGGAGCCGAGGCCTCCCGACGCGCCCCAGACGAGCACGTTGTGGCCGGGCCGCAGCACGTGCGGACGATGCCCGAACAGCATGCGGTAGGCGGTGGCGAGCACGAGCGTGTAGGATGCGCTCTCTTCCCAAGTCAGGTGCTTCGGCCGCTCGAGCAGCTGCCGGTCCTGCACGCGACAGAACTGCGCGAACGAGCCGTCGGGCGTCTCGTAGCCCCAGATGCGCTGCGAGGGCGAGAACATCGGATCGCCGCCGTTGCACTCTTCGTCGTCGCCGTCGTCCTGGTTGCAGTGGATGACGACCTCGTCGCCGACCTTCCAGCGCTTCACCTTGGAGCCGACGGCCCAGACGATGCCCGAGGCGTCCGAGCCCGCGATGTGGAAGGGGTGCTTGTGCACGTGCTTGATGGGCGAGATCGGGATGCCGAGCGAGGCCCACACGCCGTTGTAGTTGACGCCCGCTGCCATCACGAGAACGAGCACGTCGTGGCTGTCGAGTTCCCACGTCGGCACCACCTCGACCTGCATGGCGACGTCCGGCTCGCCGTGACGTTCGGCGCGGATCGCCCAGGCGTACATGGTCTTCGGCACGTGCCCCAGCGGCGGGATCTCGCCGACTTCGTAAAGATCCTTCTTGGCGAGGCCCGGCGCCACGGCGGGAGCGGCGACATCGGCGGCCGTGGTTTCGACCAGCTTGACCGATTTGGTCCCGGCCGCAGCCTTTGCTTGGGCCGAGGTGCCGGAGGCATTTGCCGTGGCTTTCGCGCGCGACGCCATTGTCATTCTCCCTGAGATCTTGGCGGGTCGACTGCTCCTTCAACGAGCAGCACACCCTTTATGTTGCAGTGCGAAGGTCGGATAGATTTCGTAACCACACAAGCAGTTTTTCGTATGAGGCGGGGTTGTTGAGCGGGTCTTAACGCCCCGCGTGCTAGGCAAAACTTCATTCATAGGGCGGGCGTGCCGGGGCACCGGCGCGCTCTGGAAAGAAGGCGATCGCGATGCAGCTCCTGACCGAGATTCTGCACCTGCCGGTTGGAACTATCTATTTGATTTCAGTGATTTGCAGCTTGGCCATGCTGCCCTTGCGCAACGCCGTCCCGAACCTCCTGGTGTCGGGGCTGCTCTACGCCGTGACGCTGCTCGCCTCACTCGGCGCCATGTCGCTCGCCGCCGAATTCCATCTCTTTTCGGCGAAGTCCATGGGCGGCTGGTTGCTGACGGCGATCCTCTCGAGCGCCGTGGGGGTGGTCGTGGGCCTGCTGACACTGGTCGCGAGCAACCGGCTCATCAGCCTGCTCGTCGCCCGGCGGATCGGCGCCGCCTCTCCCATGATCAACATCCGCCACGTGCGGCTGCAGGGCCTCGGCGAGCGCGACTGAGGCCGGATCGAGCCTCGGCGTCGGGCGGAAGCGGACCGACCACCTGCCCCCTTCCTGTGCAAAACCCTTTTCCTTGATGCCGCGTCCTGACTAATGTGCCTTTCGCGACTGCGAGAAGGAGCGCGACCGTCATGACCGGCAAGACCGACCCCACGCTTTCGGCCGCCCCCGCCCGGGACAAGCCCTGGCTCATCCGCACCTATTCCGGTCATTCGACCGCCGCCAAGTCCAACGCGCTCTACCGGCGGAACCTGACGAAGGGCCAGACGGGGTTGTCCATCGCCTTCGATCTGCCAACGCAGACGGGCTACGACAGCGACCACGAGCTCGCCCGTGGCGAGGTTGGTAAGGTCGGCGTGCCGGTGTCTCATATCGGCGACATGCGCACGCTGCTCGACGGCATCCCGCTCGGCGAGATGAACACGTCCATGACCATCAACGCGACGGCCGCCTGGCTGCTGGCACTCTACGTCGCCGTCGCCGACGAGCAGGGCACCCCGCGCGCGAAGCTCACCGGCACCATCCAGAACGACATCATCAAGGAATACCTCTCGCGCGGCACCTACGTGTTCCCGCCCGCGCCGTCGCTGCGGCTCATCAAGGACACCATCCTCTTCACCACGACGGCGATGCCGAAGTGGAACCCGACCAACGTCTGCTCCTATCACCTGCAGGAAGCCGGCGCGACGCCGGTGCAGGAGCTGGCCTTCGCGCTCGCCACCGCACAAGCCGTGCTCGACGGCGTCAAATCTTCGGGCGAGGTCGCGGACGCGGACTTCGGCCCCGTCGTCGGCCGCATCTCCTTCTTCGTCAACGCAGGGCTGCGCTTCGTCACCGAAATCTGCAAGATGCGCGCCTTCAACGAACTGTGGGACGAGATCACCGGGACGCGCTACGGCGTGAAAGACGCCAAGCACCGCATGTTCCGCTACGGCGTGCAGGTGAATTCGCTGGGCCTCACCGAGCCGCAGCCCGAGAACAACGTCTATCGCATCCTGCTCGAGATGCTGGCCGTGACGCTGTCGAAGAACGCGCGCGCCCGCGCCGTGCAGCTCCCCGCCTGGAACGAGGCCCTCGGCCTGCCGCGCCCGTGGGACCAGCAGTGGTCCATCAGGATGCAGCAGATCCTCGCCTACGAGACGGACCTGCTCGAATACGGCGACATCTTCGACGGCTCGCGCGTCATCGACGCCAAGGTCGCCGAGCTCAAGGCCGCCGCCAAGGCCGAACTCGCCCGCATCGACGAGATGGGCGGCGCCGTCGGCGCCATCGACTACATGAAGCGCGCCCTCGTCGAGAGCAACACGGAGCGCCTCGCCCGCATCGAGAGCGGCGAGCAGATCGTCGTCGGCGTCAACCGCTGGACCGAGACCGAGCCCTCGCCGCTGACCACGGGCGAAGCCATGATCGAGGCCGTCGATCCGGCCATCGAGGCCGAGCAGGTGGCGCGCCTCCAGGCGTGGCGCACCGCGCGCGATGCCAAGGCCGTCAAGGCGGCGCTGGCCGACCTCGAACGCGCGGCGAAGGAAGGCCGCAACGTCATGGAGCCGTCGATCGCCTGCGCCAAGGCCGGTGTCACCACGGGCGAGTGGGGCACCACCCTGCGCGGCGTGTTCGGCGAATACCGCGCCCCGACCGGCGTCGGCCGCGCCATGGCGCAGCGGGGCGACGAGGATCTCGTCGCCGTGCGCAGCGAGGTCGACAAGGTGTCCGC
>RXJK01000340.1:0-2148 GCA_003963125.1 Hyphomicrobiales bacterium | reverse complement strand
CTCCGCATCAAGCTGCTCGTCGGCAAACCCGGCCTCGACGGTCACTCGAACGGCGCCGAGCAGATCGCCGTGCGCGCCCGCGACTGCGGCATGGAGGTCGTCTACGAGGGCATTCGCCTGACCCCCGCCCAGATCGTGCGCGCCGCCGTCGACGAGAGCGTCCACGTCGTCGGCCTCTCGATCCTGTCCGGCAGCCACGTGCCGCTGGTGCAGGAAGTCATGGAGCGCATGCGCAAGGAAGGCCTCGACGATATCCCGGTCGTCGTCGGCGGCATCATCCCGCCGCAGGACGAGAGCGTGCTGAAGGCCTTCGGCGTCGCCGCCGTCTACACGCCCAAGAACTTCGAGCTCAACACCATCATGCGCGAGATCGTCGGTCTCGTGGACCGCCTCCCCGAAGCGGCCTGAGCGCTTTCCCTTCACCTTCCCGGCTGCGCGCTGAGCGCAGAAGAACCGCCACCGTGTCGCCCTCGGGCTCGTCCCGAGGGCCCAGCCATCAACACGCGAACGGCCGCGATCTTCTCCGACGCCTCGCGAAAATGGGTCTGGATGCTCGGGACAAGTCCGACATGAGAGCTAGGGCGCGACCGCGCCCGCCTCTCTAGGTTCTTTTCCGATCGAGAGCAGCGAAAGCCAGCGGCAATACGTGCGAGCGCCGCTGCCTCACGCCGACGCGCGCAGGGGCAGTTCCCGCGCCGCGGCCTGCGCCAGCAGGAACTGCTCCAGGTCCGCGAACGGCTGCGGGCGGTGGAACAGGAAGCCTTGCCCCATGTCGACGCCGATCGCGCGCAGCGCCTGCAGCTGCGCGGGCTCCTCGATGCCTTCCGCCACCACCTTGAACCCGAGCTTGCCGGCCAGCACCGCGATCATCTCGACCACGGCCTCGTCGTCCGCGTCCTGCGCGATGTTGCGCACGAAGGCCTTGTCGATCTTGATCTTGTCGATCGGGAAGCGGCGCAGATAGGCAAGCGAGCTGTAGCCCGTGCCGAAATCGTCGAGTGCGACGGACACGCCCATCGCCCGCAGCGCGCCGATCACGGCCGCGGTATCCGCAACGCTGTTGATGAGCGTGCCTTCCGTGATCTCGATCTCGAGCGTGGTCGGCGCCACGTCGTACGCGCGCGTCAGCGCTTTCAGCGTCTCGACGAAGCACGTATCGGCCAATTCCGACGGCGACAGGTTGACCGCGATCCGGAAATCGCTGTAGCCGAGCCGCCGCATCTGCTGCGCCCGGATGCAGGCGTCCTCGAGCACCACGCGCGCGAGCCGCCCGCTGTGGCCCGTCTTCTCGATGAGCGGCACGAACTCTACGGGCGAGATGTAACCGTGCACCGGATGCCGCCAGCGCGCGAGCGCTTCGAGACCGCACACAGCGCCGGTGCGCGCGTCGAACTGGGCCTGGTACCACACCTCGATCTGGCGCTCGGCGAAAGCCTGGGGGAGCGCGATCTCGAGTTCGCGCGCGCGCGAATGCGCAAGCAGCAGCGCCGGATTGAGCACCGAAACGGTGCCCGTGCCCCGCTCCTTGGAGTGGTAGAGCGCAATGTCCGCCAGCGCAGGAAGCTGCGTGAGGTCGCCGCTCGCGCCGCAGCCGAGCGCGATGCCGATGCTGGCCCGCGCTGCGATCTTCTTGTCGTGGATGACGAACGGCACCGAAAGCGCCGCCATCAGGCGCTGCGCCAGCACGCGCGCCTCCTCCTCGTTCGCGATGTCGCGCTGTACGACGATGAATTCGTCGCCGCCCAGCCGCGCGATCCAGTCGTCGGAGCCGATCACGCCGCGCAACTGCTCGGCGACATGCACGAGGAATTTGTCGCCCGTCTCGTGTCCGAACGTATCGTTGATGGCCTTGAAGTCGTCGAGGTCGATGAAGTGCACCGCAACGTTGCCGCGCGCGTCGCCCCGCGCCTCGCCGAGCACATCCGAAATCCGCGATTGCGACAGCTGCTTGAGTTTCTCGTTGAGGCCGCGGCGGTTGGGCAGACCCGTCAGCGCGTCCTGGCTCGCCAGCGTCGCGAGCTTGGTGAGCGCTGCGCCATTGGCCTCCTGCAGCTCGTTGAAGGCCCGTGCCAGCTGCCCGAACTCGTTGTCGGTCTCGATGTCGACCCGGTAGTGGCGGCCTTCGCGCCGGCTGCGCACGATCGTCTC